>DASZXD010000185.1:0-16491 GCA_035546015.1 Occallatibacter sp. | reverse complement strand
CGCAAGCGCACGCGCAATCTGAGCGAGGACAAGCGCTTCAAGCTCTTCTCCGGCACGGCCAATCCGCGCCTTGCCGAGGATGTGGCGCAGCACATCGGCGTCACCGTAGGTCAGGTCAAGCTGCAGCGCTTTGCCGACGGTGAGGTTTACTTTCAGCTTCTCGAAAACGTCCGCGGCGTGGATGTATTTGTCATGCAGCCCACCTGCTATCCGGTGGATCAGCACCTGGTGGAGCTGCTCATCATGATCGACGCGCTGAAGCGTGCCTCAGCCGCCCGCATCACGGCAGTGGTTCCGTATTACGGCTATGCCCGCCAGGACCGGAAGGACCGTCCGCGCGTGGCCATCAGCGCCAAGCTTATTGCCGACCTGCTCACGACGGCGGGCGCCAACCGTGCGCTCTTCGTTGATCTGCACGCGGCGCAGATTCAGGGTTTCTTCGACATTCCTGTCGACCACATGTTTGCCAGCCCGGTGCTGGTGAGCTACTTCCGCGAGTTGAAGCTGCCCAACCTCATCGTCGTCTCGCCCGATGCGGGCGGCGTGGAGCGGGCGCGATTCTTTGCGCAGAAGGTGGGCGCGCCGCTGGCCATTGTGGACAAGCGCCGCACCGATATGAATGTGGCCGAGGTGATGAACGTGGTGGGCGACGTGAAGGGCAAGACCTGCCTCATCATCGACGACATTATTGACACTGCCGGAACGCTCGTGAAGACGGTCGATGCGCTTCTCGACGCCGGCGCCACCACCGTTCACGCCTGCGCCAGCCATGCCGTGCTTTCGGGGCCGGCGGTGGATCGCATTGCCAACTCGCGGCTCGAGCAGCTCGTGGTGACAGACACCATTCCGCTGCGCGAAGCTGCGCAGAAGCTAAGCAAGATCAAGGTTGTTTCGATTGCCGGCCTGCTGGCCGCCACGATCGAGAACATTCACATGGAGACCAGCGTGAGTACGCTGTTTTCCTGATAGAAGCCATCAGCTCTCAGCTTTCAGCTGTCAGTTGATCAACGAAAACGCGGCAGCTAAGGCAGAGCCGAAGCTGTTTTTTACAAAGGGAGCGGAGCAACACAGTTCGCAGTATCAGCCGATAGCTGACATCTAGAAGCTGTTCTTGCCGTGCCCGAACAAGGAAACGAGAAGACGAAATGCCAGAAGTTGTTATAGCCAAGCCCCGCGCGGGCAAGTTCAACAAGAATGCGGCTCGCCGCGTACGTGCCGCAGGCAAGATTCCTGCAGTGCTCTACGGCCCCGGATACGATCCGGTGGCCATTGAAGTGGAACCGAAGCAGATCACTAAGATTCTCTACTCCGAGAGCGGCCACAACACCATCTTCGACATTCAGGTCGAAGGCCAGCCCTCCGCCAAAGCCATGATCGTGGACTGGCAGAACGAGCCGATCAAGGATCAGCTGATCCACATCGACCTGAAGCGCATTGCGCTCGACAAGCTGCTCCGCGTGAGCGTGCGCGTCAAGCTGCTGGGCACGCCTTTCGGCGTCAAGACCGAGGGCGGAATCCTGGATCAGGTGATGCGCGAAGTCGACGTCGAGTGCCTGCCGGCCGACATCCCCAGCCACATCGATGTGGATGTGAGCGGGCTTGGGCTGCATGGCGTGCTGCGCGTGAGCGATCTGCCGCACTCGGACAAGCTCAAGTTCCTGAACGCCGAAGACGCAACTGTTGCCCACGTGATTTCGATCCGTGAGGAAGTGGCTCCCGCAGCGGAAGGTGCTGAGGGCGCGGCTGCTCCGGCTGAGCCGGAAGTGGCGAAGAAGGGCAAGACGGAGACTGCGGACGCGGCCAAAAAGGCAGAATCTGGCTCAGGGGCGAAGAAGTAAGTTTTGTCTGAGGCAATCGAACCCGGACTCCCCAGCGCGCGCAAATCGCTCGCAGGGGATCCCAAACCCGGATCGCAGCGCGGCCACTTTCTGGTGGTCGGGCTTGGCAATCCCGGTCTTGATTATGAATGGACTCCGCATAACGCAGGGTTCATGGCAATTGACCGCATCGCGCAGCAAGAGGGCGTTGTGGTCCAGAACCGGCGCTGCCGGGCACTCACCGCAACCTGCAGCGTGGCAGGGCGCGAGGTGATCCTGGCCAAGCCGGAGACGTATATGAACCTGAGCGGTGCATCGGTGGCCGCTCTGGTTCGGGAGTTTGAGGTTGACCCGGCACAGGACCTGCTCGTGATCTATGACGAGCTCGACCTGATACTGGGCACCTTCAAGATCAGGGAACGCGGTTCACCCGCCGGGCACAACGGAGCCCGCAGCGTGACCAGTGCTCTGGGAACACAAGAGTGGTTGCGCCTGCGCATTGGAGTAGGACTGCCACCCCACGGACGAGGACCTGTCCGCGGGGACCCCGGTAATCTTCCTCCGGAAGCGATTGCTGCCGGTGGTAGGCGTCCGGGCAAGGATTACCTGCTGTCGCCTTTGCGGAAAGCGGACCTGGCAGTGCTGGATGAAGTGCTGGACAAAGTGGCTACAGCCACGCGGCGCATTATCCAGGAAGGTCCGGGGCCGGCGATGAACGAGTTCAACAGGAAAGACAAAGAGCAGGGAATAGGGAATAAGGAATAAGGAACAATTGCCCGCGAGCCCTGCATGGAATCAAGAGTTGGTGCTGAAGACGGAGTTCGACTTCAGCGGAAAAGGAAACGAGATGTCGCGTTTGTATGAGGTAATGTTCATTGTTCGGCCGGACGTGGCCGAAGAGGATGTGGACAAGCTGATCGCCGGTTTCACCACCTCCGTCACCAATGGCGGCGGGGCGGTCAAGTCGGTTGAGAAGATGGGCCGCCGCAAGCTCGCCTATCTGGTGCGCAAGTTTGCTGACGGCAACTACGTGCTGCTCACCATCGAGGCCAGCGGCCCGGTGGTACTCGAGCTCGAGCGCCGTCTGCGCGTGACCGAGCCGGTGATCAAGTTCATCACCGTGCGCATGGACGAGGAAGAGAAGCGCTTGGCCAAGATCAAGGCACTGCGCGGCACTCGCCGCAAGCTGAGCGCTGAGCCCGCGGCAGAAGCTCCGGCGGCTGCTGAGACTGCCGAGCCTGCACAGGCCGCCGTTTAAGCACGTCTGCAATGGATTGCCGCTGCCGGCCGTTGTGGCTGGCCGTGGCCTGAAAACCGTCTCGCACGCCGCGGGACCGAAACAAGTGAAGAGGAAATACTATGCCTGAAGAGACACAAGCAAAGGCGCCCGCCGCTGCGGACGCACCCGCAGGACAGCAATCATCTGGTCAAGGATCGGGTCCGGGCGCAGCAGGTCCGCGCGGAGCGGGACGGCCCGCCGGCGGCCCTGGCGGACGCGGCAAGTTCTTCCGCCGCAAGAAGGTCTGCAAGTTCTGCACCGAGAAGATCGATGCGATTCCCTATCGCGACGTGCGGCTGCTGCAGCAGTTCGTGGCTGAGCGCGGCAAGATTGTGCCCCGCCGGCTCACCGGCGTTTGCACCACGCACCAGCGCCGCCTGACGCGCGCCATCAAGCAGGCCCGCAACATCGCCCTGCTACCGTTCGCGACGCGGCACTAAGAAGTTCACCGCAGACGCGGCCAGCGGGCTGTCGTCCTGCTTTGCTCGAATTGATTGCCGGTGCGCTTTGCCAAAAAGTGCCACGGCGCTTGGAGAATTTCCCATGGAAGTGATTCTGAAGGAAGACGTAGTCAACCTGGGCCTTCGCGGAGAAGTGGTGAAGGTGGCAGACGGCTACGCACGCAACTACCTGCTGCCGCGCAAGCTGGCCATGCAGGCCACCGCGAACAACAAGGCCGTAATTGAGCAGATGAAGGCCTCTGCCGCGCGCCGCTCCGCTGCGGAGAAGGCAACGGCTGAGGAGTGGGTCGCAAAGCTCGACCCGGTTGTGCTCAGCTTTACCCGCAAGGCGGGCGAGCAGGGCCATCTGTTCGGCTCAGTCACCTCGGCTGATATCGCTGCCGAGCTTGGTACCAAGGGCTTTGACGTGGATCGGCGCAAGATTCAGCTTGGCGAGCCGCTCAAAAGCGTGGGCGAGTTCACCGTGCCCATCCGCCTGCACCGCGAAGTAACCGCGCGCGTACGCGTGAAGGTGCTGGCTGAGGGTGGCGATGCGACCGAAGCCGCGGCCGCCGAGCCCGCAAAAGAAGAAGCTGCAGCCGAGTAACGCGGCTGCGCCTATTACCCCCGCCTTCCACATACGGGAGAGCGGGGGTATGCTCTATCTGGACGCATGCGCAGGCGCATTTCATCCGATCCCGGAAAGCGAGGGTCGCGATGCGTTTTGAAGACCGCAGAGACGCAGGGCGCGCGCTGGCTCCTCTGGTTGCCGCGCTGCCTGACCTGAACAATGCCATTGTGCTTGCACTGCCGCGCGGCGGCGTGCCGGTGGCCTTTGAGGTAGCCCGCGCATCAAGCCTTCCGCTCGACGTACTCATCGTTCGCAAACTGGGCGCTCCCGGCATGCAGGAGCTGGCGATGGGCGCGATTGCAAGCGGCGGCGTGGTGGTGACCAATCCAGACGTTCTTCACTCGTTGCGTATCTCAGATGCTGTGCTGCATGCGCGGGCAAAGCACGAGATGCCGGAGCTTGAACGCCGCGAACGCCTGTATCGCGGCACACTGCCGCCTCTGGCGATCGATGGACACACCGCAATCCTCGTGGACGACGGGCTGGCCACAGGCGCAACCATGCGTTCGGCTGTGCACGCCGTTCGCCCAAGAGCCCGCCGTGTTGTGATTGCTGTCCCGGTTGCTGCCGAAAGCAGCCTGAGCGAGCTGGAATCAGAAGCCGACGAAATTCTCTGCCTATCCACACCGGAATTTTTCCAGGCCGTCGGGCAGTATTATCGGAACTTTGAGGCGACCAGCGATGAAGAAGTGTGCGCGCTGCTCAAAGAAGCACGCGCATGGTTGCGCACATAACCGAGTTCAACGGGAAACCATCGCCAGCGGCTTGTTGCGGTCCGTTTTCAAAGTCGGCACCGCGGCCAGCAGACTTTTTGTGTATTCGTTCTGCGGACGGGTGAGTACCTGAACGCAGTTCCCTGTCTCAAGCATCTGCCCATTACGCATTACCGCGACCCGGCCTGCAATCTGCCCCACAACAGCGAGATCGTGCGAGATAAACAGCATCGCCAAACTGTGTTCGCGCTGCAGCTCTTTGAGCATCGCAAGAATCTGCGCCTGCACGGTCACATCGAGCGCGGTGGTTGGTTCGTCGGCAATCAGCAGCCGCGGACGGTTGATGAGCGCCATGGCAATGAGGATGCGCTGCCGCTGTCCTCCGGAGAACTGGTGCGGAAAATCGCCATAGCGCCGCGATGCGTCGGGAATCGCGACCTCTTCAAGCGAAGCGATGGCTTTACGCTTTGCCTCACGCGCGGAAAGCGAAGCATCATGCGCCTCCGCGCACTCGGCGACCTGACGGCCAATCGACATTACGGGATTGAGGGCCGTCATCGGCTCCTGAAAGATCATGGCGATCTCGCGCCCACGCACCCTGCGCATCATGGCCTGCGGCTGTTTTACGAGATCGATTTCAGCATTGGCGCCGCGCCACAGGATCTGGCCCTCAACGCGGGCCGCCGCACTCAGCAATCCCGGAATAGCAAGCGCAACCGTGCTTTTGCCAGATCCCGATTCGCCCACGAGTCCGAGCACTTCGCCTTCATCAATGTGCAGGCCCACGCCGCGCACTGCCTGCGTCGCGCCGAAATCGATGTGTAAATCGCGAATCTCGAGCAACACACCCATGCAGTCATCGTATTGCATGGGCCCAGGCGCATGAGCTTTGAACCGCTATGATGAATCTGCAGATGAAACTGCGCTTCGCATTCCTCTCACTCGCGGCTGCGCTCCGGCTGTTTGCCCCAGCCACGCTGTTCTGCGCCGACAGGCCTACCGCGCACTCCAGAAAGAGTTATGCGCAGGCGATTGAACGCGGCACACATGCACTGCAGCAGTGGTACTCGCCGAACACGGGGCTCTATGTAAAGCCGACTGACTGGTGGAATGCAGCAAATGCAATCACCGTTCTGGCGAACGAATCGAGAGCGCTCAAGACCAGGCGCTATCTCGGCACAATCGACAATACATTCCAAAATGCCAGCGCGGCTGCGCACACTGCAAACTTTCTGAATGACTATGACGACGATGAGGGCTGGTGGGCGCTGGCGTGGGTGGATGCATACGACGTGACTGGGCAACGGAAGTATCTCACGATGTCTGAGACTATCTTTGCCGACATTGCCGGCGAGTGGGACACAAAGACCTGTGGCGGCGGCGTGTGGTGGAACAAGAAGACCGGCTACAAGAACGCAATCGCCAACGAACTCTTCCTGGCTCTGGCGGCTTCACTTGCTAACCGCTCCGGCAGCGATGCCGAGAAACAGAAGTATCTTGACTGGGCGGAACGCGAGTGGGCGTGGTTTAAGAATTCGGGCATGATCAACGCGCAGAACCTCGTCAATGACGGCCTCGACGCCAAAGATCCCAATGCCTGCACCAACAATGGCCGCACCACTTGGAGCTATAACCAGGGGGTGATTCTCGGCGGTCTTGTCGAGCTCTACAAAGCGGACCACGATGCATCGCTTCTGCAGCAGGCACAGGCTGTTGCGGGTGCAACTATCGCTCATCTCACCAATGCAGACGGCGTTCTTGCCGATCACAGCGTCTCTGGCGGCGATGCCCCGCAGTTCAAAGGCATCTTTCTGCGCAATCTCATGACGCTTCAGAAAGCTGCTCGCGATCCGCGTTACAAGACTTTCGCGGAAGCGAATGCAAACAGCATTCTGGCCGACGATCAGGATTCAGAATCGCATTTTGGCGCGCTGTGGCAGGGCCCATTCGATCAAGCCGATGCAACGCGGCAGACCTCGGCACTTGATGCGCTGATTGCGGCCTATGCAATGCAGTGATACTGGATCAGTCCTCATAAAAATAAATGTGCGGGCCAGCCCACGGCCCGCACAGATCAATGCGAAGTTGGATAGGGCGCTGTTCCGGTTTACTTTGCTCCCGCTGCTGCCTGCGTGCGCGAGATCGTCACCGGGCCGAGCAGACCCGCGTCCAGCAGTTTGGAGTTTGCCCGATAAGGATGCACGGTGGTGAAGGTGTACTTCACCTTGGCGTCAGGCTGCTGGTCGCCGATGAGACGATTCACCCAGGCGTCAGTCACCTTGATGGTGAGTTCATTTGCCCCAGGCTTAAGCGCTCCGGTGGCATCTACGCGGTAAGGCGTGTGCCAGACAAGGCCCAGCGGCTTGCCGTTGACTGTGACTTCGGCGAGGTTCTTGACATCGCCCAGATCGATCCATAGATGCGCGCCTTTCGTAAACCAGTCTGCCGGTGCGTTAATGGTTTTGGTATACGTGCCGGTTCCGGAGAAGTACTTCACGCCCGGGTCGGAGTTTGTGCTCCACGATGCAAGCTCATCGAGCGTGATCGAGGCTGGCGCGCCCCAGTCTGGCGGGAACGAGACGGACCATGGCCCGCTCAGTGCGGTGAGTTCCGTTGTATTCACTGCCGGCAGCGTACGCGAGGTTGCAGTCGTCGGCTTGCGGAAGACGACGAACACTGTGCCCCACGACTCGAGTGAGAGCGGCACGGTGGTGCGGCCGTTGGCTATGGTGAATGAAACCGGCTCCATTTTGCCTGTGTCAGGATGCCACAGCTCAGGGGCTTTACCAGTGATGCGGAAGGTTGCGTCCACCTGTTCACTGCGCGGATTGCGATTGTCTACGAAGTAAAGATCGCTGCCAGCCAGCTTGCGATGTACGAACTTCAAGTCAGTGTCCGACTCCGGCTTGGTGTAGTCGAAGTCAGGGGCAACATTGAGCGCGTTCAGAGCATCGGCAAGGCTTGATCCTGCATATACTTTGCCCTTGCCTACCGTATGTACGCCCGTTCCATCACCGAACAGCTCACCGTTTAATCTGGAGAACTCCGCCTGATCGTCGGCGAGGCTGGGATCGTCGTCCGGCTTAGGGCCGGCGACGACTGCGCCGTCCATCACCAGTTTGTGGATCGCCTTCAGAACGGGCAGCGACATGTGCCTGCTGTAGGGATCGAGTCCGAGTATGCGATAGCTCATTCCGCCGGGCGTGTGGAGACGGCCATCGGCGACGCTGAGTTCGTGAATCAGTGCATCAGCATTGATGTAGTCAAAGCCGTAGCCTGCGGGAACATCTGGTGATTTGTCATCGAATATCGCCGTCAGGTTCGAGTCTTCACCATAGAAGTAGACGATGTCTGCACCGAAGTGACCCTGCTGCAAAAGGTAACTGCAACGTGCAAGGTAGTTGACCCACGGGCCAGCTTCTTCAGCCCAGGTTTCGTTGCGATTGAACCACTGCCCAAAGGGCCCAAGCGTGAGCCCGGGCTTTTTGCCCACCAGCGGCTGATGGGCAGACTCGTGAATCACAAAGCGATTAATGCCGTTGAGCAGCTCCTGATCTGCAGTTGGCTTGAGCGTGGATGGCGACCATGCCCACGGGCCTGCGGCAGCAGTCATCGACTCGGCGGCGGCGATGTTCTGGCCGTAGATGTGCGCCACCGATGCCGATTCGCGATCGTCGGCGTTGTAGCCGTACGTCGGATTGTTGACGCCGGGAGACTGGGTCCACATGGCGCTCATCGGAATCTCGTTGAACTTCTTCACTTCCATTCCGTCGGCAACAAATGCGCGGCCGGATTCGTGCGACTCGCCGTAGTGCTCCATGTGCCACTCGTGCAGCGTGTCCTCAAGCTGGCCATAGTGCTCATTCGCGATGAGGTCGCCGATGGTCTTGCGGAAGTCCCACAGGAAGCGGTCGCTGGCCTGCGCGCTGTCGACTACTTCGCCAGCCAGCACAGGCATCCATGGCACAGGATCGTAACCGCGCAGCTTGCGGAACTGCGCGATCATGTTGTCGGTCCAGTTCTGCGAGCCGGCCTCCCAACTGTCGTTGATGACGTAATGAATGCCGTTCGCACCAATCAGGTCGGGACCTACTGTCTTCTTATAGCTGTCGAGATAGTTTTCCATGTACTGCTTCACGTAGCGATGGTCGAGCTTGTCTACTTCAAGGCCGGTGGCTTCGGCAGTAGCCGGATGGTTTGTAATGCCCAGGAGGGAGTAGCCGAAGCGCAACACAACCCAGTCACCGGGAGGCGGCGTCCAGTCGAGAGTTCCATCCGGCTGCATCTTCGAGGTGAGATCAATCACATCGGCTTTCGCGACCGCATCGGATGAGTCGACCGGAGGCGTAGCGAAACCGTAGAGGTCGGGCTCAGTGGTGAATGCGGCTTTCTCTTCGAAGCGATTGACGCGCGCACCAGGATGAAGAACCAGCTCGGCGATCTCGTAGTCAGTAGGTTTCGGGCCAAAGCGGATGCCGAAGGATGCAGGATCGAGGCCCTCTGCCCACGCGGGCATGGGCGGCGGAGGCGTGCGCTTGAAGACGACGCGGAAGTAACGGGCAGTGACCGGAGCAAACGAGATTGTGTGCTCGGGCGCGCTGCCGCCAGACATCTTGGCTACCAGATGGAAGTTCTGGCCATCGTCACTGGCTTCGAGTTCCTTGTCTGGAGAGCCCATGCCGGCGATCATTGCTGCAATGCGATTTGGCTCCTTGATTACAAATGTGATGGAACGAATTGTCTGCGGCTGATCGAACTCGTATTGAATCCACGAACTTTCGCCCGGCGCGGGGATGGGCAGATTGGTTGTTTTCTGCAGATCGCCGTCGTCGAAGAGGGCGAAGTCAGGCGAGCCACTGCTGGCCGACATCTTAGGATGCAGCGACTCGATGGAGACATCGCTCGATGGCTGGCGATAGGCAACGACGACAGAGTCGGCGTAGAACTGCGGCGCAGCCTTCGAACCCGGCGGCGGCTCGAGCATATCCTTAATGCCGATGTTCTGGAATGCACCGGTATTTGATGGTGGCGCGGCTAGCTTGCCAGTGAAGGGCTTTCCGCCTTCCACGAGCGTCGCGCTCCACACATATTTCTTCATGCCCTGCGACGGAGGCACCCATGGACCACCCGACTCGCTCCAGCCCGGCGAACCGGCGATGGCCATCTCCATACCCAGGCCATTGCCGACGGTGATGGCGTACTTGAAGGCGTGCTGCCAATCGGGCGTCATGTAGGCGAGGCGCTTGTCGACCACCTGCGGCGTAGAGAGCGCAGCATCGAAGTTCTGGAAACCAGCCAGCCC
The DNA here is from genome assembly GCA_035546015.1 of Occallatibacter sp. Lineage (GTDB taxonomy): Bacteria > Acidobacteriota > Terriglobia > Terriglobales > Acidobacteriaceae > Telmatobacter. The sequence goes on along the minus strand of DASZXD010000185.1, from coordinate 6,309 downwards.
CACGCGATGCATCCACTCGAGATCGAGCTTAATGCCCTCTTCGGTGATGTTGCCGTTCATCCAGTGCCACCACACGCGCGGCCTTGCGCTCTGCGGCGGATTCTGAAAGTCCTGTTCCAGACTGTCTGCGGCGGGCTTGGCCTGCTGCTGCGCCACGCCCACTGCAGCCACGGCCGCTGCAAGAAAAACTGCCGTCATCCCGAGTGCGATCCTGGTCCTCTTCATCTTTCCCCCCTGCATGAATCGAATGGCTGTTGCTGCTTTGCGGTTCACGGCTGCTGTGATTCTGTTGCGGCCTCTGCATCGAGCTTTTGCGGCGTCAGTTCGTCGGTTCCACTGGAAGGACGAAGCGTTGCCGGCGTAGTGTTGTGAATCCTGCGAAAGACGGCAAGCGCTTTTGCGGCGCCTGCGTTGTCGCCTGTGGCCCGGTCGGCACGCACCAGCCTGTACCACGCCACTTCATCTTCAGGACGCAGGCGCGTCGCGCGCTCAAGCAATGGAATGGCCTGCCCGGGTGTCTGGCTTTGCAGATCCAGACCGGCCAGACCGACCAGAGCCTCTTCAAAGTCAGGAAAACGCTCGAGCACCTGCTGGTATTGTTTACGGGCTGCATCCACGTTGCCAATATCAGCATCGAGATTCGCAAGTTCGTATCCGGCATTACCATTGGCGGGATCGACTGCAAGCTCCGCTGCAAACTCATGCACGGCCGCATCGCGATCTTCGGCTTTCTGGATCTCGCGAAAGCGCGACAGATAGACGCGGCCCAGCCGGTAGTGAATGCCGGGACGATGCGGATCGAGTTCGAGCACGTGATTAAAGGCCGCAATGGCCGCGTCATAATTCTTCTCACTCTCGTTGGCTTCACCCTGCGCCTGCAGCATCCAGACTGAGTTGGGAGCCTTGTTGTGGAGACGCTCCATGATGACGTAAGCAAAGTTCCCGTAGACGCGGCCGGTATGGTAGAGAATCTCCGGATCGTCAGGATAGAGCTTGTTCAGTTGCAATGCGGTCTCCACTGCTTCTGAGTCGCGGCCCAGGCCGGTGTAGGCCCGCAGCAAGTGCAGTCCGCACATGCGGCGCACTTCAGCATCCGCAGTTTGCCTGAATCCTTTTTCGAGCCCCGGCAACGCCTGCTCAAACCGGCCCGTCTCTGCCAATGACAGGGCCAGCAGGCTGTCGAGCTTTGGCAGGCTCGGCTTGAGTTTTTGCGCAGCGCGCGCCTCGCGAATTGCCTCTTCGTATTCGCGCTGTTGATAGCAGACGACCGCCAGCGTGGCGTGCACTTCCGCCACATCCGGCTCAAGCTTCGCCAGCTTTTCAAAATCTGCCTGTGCTTCAGCAAAGTGACCCTGGGCCAACGCCTGTTGTCCTTCATTGGTGTAACGCGCTATCTCGGCGTCTGTTCCCGCCTGCGCAATCACCGCGATGGGCACAATGCAGAGAAACGCCAGTAGACACGCTGATCTGATCTCGCTAGCAATCATCCGGCGAGTATAACTCTCGATCTGAATGGTTCCGCCACGCTGTAACAGCGTGGCGGAATGTTGAAGGGTTGGTTGAAGGTCAGAAGGTGAACTTTCCGCTCAACTGAATGACACGTGGAACGCCAGAGCTTGTGATCTGGCCCTTGAGTGCGTCGCCCACATTGTTATCGATAGCGGATCCGCCACCTGAACCTCCGGTTGCCAGACCACCGACGGAGTAAGCATATTGATGGTGATTGAAGGTGTTGAAGGAGTCGAAGTGAATCTCGAACTTCGCCTGTTCGTAGAGTGAGAACGATTTGCCGAGGCCCATGTCCCAGTTGTTGATGCCGGGCTGACGGAGACTGTTGCGACCAACATTGCCGAAGGTTCCCGCGGCTGGCTGCGTAAAGCAGGCCATATTGATACGCGTCAGGCCCGACGTTCCGGAGTGAATGTTACATCCCTGCGTGTAATTGGCGCGCTGGAACGGTGTGAAATCCAGACCGTTCACGTCAGACGCAGTGACGCTGAAGGGGAATCCTGTCTGAAAGGTCGTGATGCCGGAGAGCTGCCATCCACCGACAATCGCATCCGCGGCGCGGTTCACCGAACCCAGCACCTTTTTACCGCGGCCTACCGGAAGCTGGTAGATGTAGCTGGCGACGAAGCGCTGGGAAACGTTGAAGTCGGAGGGGCCGTAGTCGAGTTGAGGATTCTGGTTGTTCATAAAGCCCTGGTATCCAGCACCGGTGGCGCCAACGCCGGCGGCTGCCGACTTGTCGTCAAGGCTCTTGGCCCAGGTGTAGACCGCTGTCAGGTTCAGATCACCTGAACTGCGGTTCAGCTTGACATTCCCCGCGTCGTAGTGCGAGTAGCCGTGGAAGTCGCTGTCGATGTAGTAACCGGTGAAGTTCTTGTACGGCCGCCGAGTCGAAGTGGGGCAGTTGTGCGTTGTATCCGCCGGATTCGCCTGGCAAGCCGCCAGATTGGCTGCTGTGATGGGATAGGGCTGCGCTATATTGCGACGATCAAGCAGGTGTACGGAGTGCGTGCCCACGTAGCTCAGTTCGAGCGTTGTGTTGGGAGCAAGCTGACGCTCCACAGAGAGCGTGCGGCTCTGTACATAGGGGTTGAGCGGATTCTCCGACTCGATCACAGCAATGAATGACATCGTCGAGAGCGGGAATGGTCCCAGCGTGCTGTAGCTCGGGAAGAGCTGGTTACCGAACTTGGGCAGCGTGGGATCGTTGTTGGGGTTGAGGCTGTTGCGGATCGAGTAGGGATAGATGTCGGCGGAGTCATCGATCTCGCGGCCTTCATACGAGTCGAAGAAGATTCCGTAGCCGCCGCGAATGACGGTCTTGTCGTTGAAGCGATAAGCGAATCCGAACCGGGGAGCAAATGGTGTCTTGGGCCCCGGATGAGGCACGCTGCCGCAGTAGCGCAACACCGGATTGCCAGCAACACCGCCGGGGGCAACGCCGTTGCTCGACAGCACCTTGTCGGCGTAGCACAGACCACCGTTGGTGTTTTGCGTGTCGAGCCAGAAGAAGTGATTTTTCGCTTCATAGGCCGCTGCGCGGAAGTCCCAGCGTAAGCCCAAGTTCAGGGTCAGCTTCTGGGTAGGTTTCCAGTCATCTTCGACATAAGGGGCGAAGTAGCTGAAGATGTGATCCTGCGGATTGCCTGCCTGGTCGGTGGGACTGAGCGGGCCGGGGACAAAGCCGCCCACGCTGCCGTAGTAACCGAGCAGCATATCGGCTATCGCATTGCCGGTGCCGCATAGCGAGCCGGTTGTACTGGTGCCGTTCAGCGTGTAAGTAACAGGCGCGTTCGGACAGCTTCCCGAGGAACTATTGGTATTGATTGTCGCTGCACCGAAGGACCAGTCTCCGTAAAAGTCGTCGTCCAGATTGCGGATCAGCCGCCAGCGACGGTAGTCGACGCCGAGACCTATCGTATGCTTGCCGTGTATCCAGGAGAAAGAGTCCGCGTATTCCCACGCAGGAGCGTCCGAGCCTGTATACGCGTTGACCGGGCCGCCGGTTGATGCGAACTGAGACATCCCCAGGTTGGGCCAGGTTTGCTGCAGTGCGGTAAATTTAGTAAACACACCGGTTTCGCCCAGAGCCGTAACCGCATCGTTCGGAGGCGCCGGCGCTCCCTGTGGGGCCTGGGCATCGAGGTATCCGAACCGGAAGTTGTTTACGGACGACTTGCCCAGAGTGATGGTGTGCGAGACCTCCCAGTTCTTCTGGGTCTCGTATTGGGTGAGCAATCCGTATGTGAGGGTAGCGGAGTGGAGCGCGGAATTCAGGTACTTGGAATACGTTCCTCGTCCGAAGATCGATCCGAACCTCCCGAGGTTCTGGTCGACGCGGTATGTCTGCTGATTCGTCCTCAGAGCGAGTGCGAGATTCTGCACGTAATTCGCTGTGCCTTCGGGCTGGCCGGAAACTGTGGGCGTGAGGAAGTAGTTGTACTTTGCCGCGACCTGGGCCAGCCGGTTGGTGATGCGCTGCGAAGGAATTGTGTTATTCGGAAACGGCTGGCCGGTCGTTGGATCGATCGGCATGCAGTTATGGTTCACGCTCAACTCGGCCGTGCAGGCTGCGGTTCCGTACGCCGGTAGTGGGCCTCCGCCATTGATTGAAGTCTCATTCGAGAAGTTGCCTCCGAGAGCGGCAGGATTGGGCAGGGCATTGGTAACGCGTGTTCCGTTGTTGATGCGCCATCCCTCGTAGTTCGCCATCCAGAAGGTCTTGTTGCGGCCGTTATAAAGTTTGGGAATGTACACAGGACCGTCGGCAACAAACCCGAACTGATTCTGGTGCAGCACCGGCAAAGACGTAGGCTTCTTCAACTGGAAGATGTCGGTTGCAGTGGGAAATGGCTTGGCGTCGAAGTCGTTGTTGCGGTTGTACCAGAACACCGAGCCGTGCGGCGAGTTCCCACCACCCTTGCTCACGATGTTGATCTGGCTGGCGCTGAAGCCGTACTCCGCAGAGTAGGTGCCGCTCTCTACCTTGAACTCCTGGATCGCATCCTGCGAGAGGATGACGGCCGGGGTCACCAGCGCCGGGTCGGTATTCACCAGTCCGTCGAGCGTATAGTTGTTGCCTTCGGGGCGTCCTCCGTTCACGCTCACCGCGTTGCCCACGCCCTGCCGCATGGTGCCCTGCTCGCCGCCAACCGTAACGGCACCGGCGGTGACCAGCAGCAGTTGCATGAAGTTGCGGCCGTTCAACGGGAGGTTCGCCACCTGGCTCTGGCTTAACAGTTGCGACTGCGCGGCGCTGTCGGTGTCCAGCACGACGGACTGCGCCGTAACCTCGAGCGTGGTATTTACAGCACCGGGTTTCAGCGATACATCGACGCGGATCTTCTGGTCGACGGTGAGGGTGATTGCATTGGTCACCGACTTCTGAAATCCGGGGGCCTCTACCGTGACCCGGTAGACGCCGGGGTTGAGAGATGGCGCGTTATAGTCGCCTGACGAACTGGTGACTGCCTGAACGGCCACATTCGTGGCCATGTTGGTTACGGTTACCTTAACTCCCGGAACAATGGCTCCTGTCGCGTCTGTGACTGTTCCGAGAATGGTGCCTGTTGCTCCAGCCTGGGCAAAGAGCTTGCCCGAGATGAGCAACAGAACGGCCAAGAAGAATGTGCAACGAAGCATTCGCATTCCCTGGTCCTCCTGAAATTAAGTGGGGTTTGGGGTTCTGAGCTGGCCTGTTTGGCTTGTAGACACAGCCACCGGTGAGGGTGACCGCGCCCCTGCGTTATTGCGTGCAACAATGCAATTCGCTGGAGATGCAGACGTAGCATCTTCAGCGAAGTTCCAATTTAGAAATAAATTCTCAATTGGAATAAAACTTTCCTCCTCACATTTGTCGATTCCGTAATCAGTTGGTGCAGTAACGCTTAAGGAGCGAAAAAGACGAACGTCAGGGAAACAAAAGGGCCGATTCCATATTCGGAAATTCATCGGCTCAAGGCAGTTATCGCTGCATTTGCTGAGAATTGAAATATGTTCCGATATGAAACGGCGACCACCATAGGCGCAAATTGCGGTCATGCGCAAGGTTCGGAACCGTTGTTTGGAACGTTAAGACCCTGCGGCCCTTTCAAATCAGGAGAATGCGGAGCACAGGTTAAGAGGTCATGCGACGATGGCTGCAGTCTTTTGTTACTATTTCTGCTGCGCTGAACCGTGAATGCGAAGCACCATCTCGACGCTCCGGACGCACTGCGTGAGGAAGTGCGCAATGCAAAGGGCGTAAGGTATACCCAAGCCATGCAGGAGGTGGTGACCGGCGAGTTGGAGACGATGCTTGGCTCCCCGCTGTTTGCGCAGAGCAATCGCTGCAAAGGTTTTCTCAGCTACGTTGTTCAGGAAACGCTGGCTGGCCGCGCCGACCAACTCAAGGAACGGACCATCGGTGTAAGCGTCTTCGATCGGGCCTATGATTACGACACTGGCGACGACTCCATTGTCCGGGTTACAGCTAACGATGTACGGAAGCGGATCAGCCAGTACTACCAGGAGTCGCAGGCAAGCCATAAAATCCAGATCGATCTTCCACGCGGCAGCTATGTCCCTGAGTTCGTTCTTCCGCAAAAGAAGCGCGGCGGCAAGACCGATGAGAAGAAACGTCCAGAAGGCAACGAGGTCTCTCCCGCAGCGCAGTCCGATTCTTTAGCCGCCGATGTGGAATCGCACGGCGGCTCGCCGGCCGAAATGGAACCCGCATCTCAACCGCCTTCCCAGACGGATTCGGCTCCGGCCCGCCCAATGTTCCAGCGCCGTCCTATGCAGGTGACATCGGCTATTCTG
>DASZXD010000184.1:0-29850 GCA_035546015.1 Occallatibacter sp. | reverse complement strand
AGCAACAGATCGGCAAAGATACTCGCCGCATCCACGCCAAGCTTTTCAGCCGCGGTAATCGTCACCTCAGCGGCCAGTTCCGGCTGCTTGCAGATCTCAACCAGCGTGTGATGTTTCCTTACGTCGCGGTACTCCTGCATGTACCGCCCTGCCTGCCGCAGAAACCACACCGGCGTGCGATCCACCGGCCTGCGCAAACAGGCACGCACAAAACGCGTCCCTTCGAGCAGCGGACTGTCCGCCGCCGAACCTTCCATTCTCGACTCCATATATCTCGATTCTAGTGGCTCACGCCGGTGAGAGCAGCGCTGCAAAGAACGGATTCAGCATCCGCCCCGCCGGGTCCATCTCCCGAACCCACGCCGAGAAATCCAGCCAGCGCTCCCCGAACGCCCGCTCCACATGCTTCCGCTCCACAAACGGGCTCTGGTTCAGCAGTGGAAACCCTCCGCGCTGATATGAGAATTCGTTGAACTCTTTCAGAAATGTCTGCCACGCTGCCAGATCGCTCACAGCATGAATCGGATCGATTGAAAAAATCTCCTCGTCCCATGTATACGAAAGCAGCGAATGCCGGTCCGGCCGAATGTGATACGACCCAAGCGGCATATTGCAACGGAACCCCGTCCGCCTGAAATGATCCTCGGCAAAGTCGAGATAAGCACCCATCGTCTCCAGCCACTTGGAACGAGGAAACGCCCAGAACGTGAATGCATACTTTCCAAAAGCCTGCGTCTTGCTGTAGTCGATGGTCTTCTCCGGCGCCAGCAGCGTGAACCCTCCCGCCAGATGCAAAGCACCATAGAGCAGCTTGCATACGTCAGCCTCGCCGTTGCCCAGAGCATTGCGAATCGCCGGATCGGAAAAATTGTACGCAATGAAGTGGCCCGCGTTCGCCACATCGTGACTCCACAGGTTTCGCCGCACATCCGCGCACAGCGTCCCGATAATTCCCGACGACTCCACCTTATGCCGCTGCTGAAACACGCACTCCCTTTGCACTGTCCAGCAGATCAACCCCTCGGACGTATCCAGAATATGATCGACCTCAGCCTGCGTCAGCTCATCGAAGGGCCTTGGCAGATACGTAAAATGCAGAGCCTCAATCGGCTTGATCCTGAGCGTCACCTCATAAATCACGCCCACAAGCCCATGGCTCGACCGCATCTTCTGCAACAGCGCAGGATCGCTCGTCTCCGACGCCGACTTCAGAGACCCATCCGGAGCTACCCACTTGATCTGAGTCACGTACGAGCTGAACTGGCCGAACTCGATCCCATCTAACGCATCCTTGCTGTGGCAGCACGCCGCCGAACCCAGCCGCATATTGCCGATCTCGATATTCGTGTGCAGTTGCAATCCATGCGGCCGCAGTGCCTTCTCCGCATCGATCACCTGCAGGCCGGCCTGTGCCGTCATCGTCAGATTCTGCGCGTCAATGGAAATGACCTGCGCCATCTGCGTCATGTCGACGATCGTTCCGTCTGTCGACGCGCAGGGCGTAAGCGAGTGATATGTTCCCTTCGCGCGCACCGGCGATGGATACGTCGCCGCATCCCGCAAAACTGCCTGAATTTCTTCGACTGTAGTAGGAACGACAACCTGCTGCGGAGAGCACGTGATGCTCCCGTCGTAATTCACAATGCTATTCGGCACAGCGAACCGCCTTCACTCAGAATTTGAATCAGGGAATACATTGCAATGAAGGATGATCAGGCACGGAGAATACCACTCGTCCGCAGATCAGTTCAAGAGTGCAGTCGCAGGAACAACAGACGCTATCAGCCGCCTACCTCCAGCGAAAGATTCTGAGCGACACGGCAAATGGCACGCAGAACCACGCCGCCAGAATCGCCACCTGAGGCACCATATGGCCCAGCCCTGTACCCTGCAGCATATTGCTGCGCATCGCATCGATGGCCGCCGTCAACGGCAGCGCCTTCACAAACGGCTGGATCACATTCGGAAACCGCGACGCCGAAAAGAATACCCCCGAGAGAATCCACATCGGCAGCATGACAAGATTCATCAGGCCACTCACAGCCTCCATCGTCCGCGCGCGTGATGCTACCAGCAGCCCCAGTGCGGAAAACACCATCGAGGTCATCACACAGATCAGTCCGAGTTCCCACAGCGGCCCGCGGAACGGCACACCGAAGGCCACACGAGCGAAGCCAAGAAACACCACCACCTCAATCACCAGCATTGCCAGCCGCGAAAGCAGAAATGCAGTCAGGTACTGCCATTTCGGCATGGGTGATGCGACCATGCGCTTGAGCAATTTCTTCTGTCGCCCTTCTACAATCGAAAAGCCCAGCCCCCACATCGCCGAGCCCATGAGGTTCATCCCCAGCAACCCCGGCACCACAAAGTCGATGTAGCGAGACCCTGTCTCATGCACTAGCTCATTCTGCGCTGTTACGGCATCGCGCTGGCCCGCCGCTATCTGAATTGCACGATCTGCCAGAAGGCGTGCGTTTCTGGCATCAGGATTCGTATCGTCATACCGGTACGTCACGCCATTCGGCCTCTGCTCCGCCAGCAGCAGAATGTCGCCCGTAGCCAACGCATGTGCACCCGCAGGTTCATCCAGCAACGTCGCCTTCAGTCCATGATCTGCGGCCAACGCCTGTGTCAACTGCGCAGTCGTTGCGCCAACGGGCAGCACGTCGGCGGGTCGATTGCGAAACGCGATTCCCAGCCCCACCGCCAGCAGAATCGGAAAGATGAAAATCCAGAAGATCGCCTCGGGCTCGCGCAGTACCAGCCTGAACCGCACCAGAGTGAGTTGAACAAGGCTACTCATCGCGCAGATTCCTCCCGGTCAGCCGCACGAACACGTCTTCGAGCGTCGCTGAGTGAGTCCTGAACTCGCTCAGATGCAGTCCCTGCGCTTCAAGCGCCGCAAAGATGCGCGGCACCGCCGTGTGCAGCTCGCTCACTGAAAGCTGGTGCACGCCCGCATCCACCCGATGCGACTGCACACCATCGATTGCAGTGAGCTGCTCCACGTTCACCGCGGTCGGCAAACACTCTTCACCATCATCTCGAGCAAAGGTCGCGTGAGTGACCGGAGCCGCGGAACCCGCAGTTGTTTTTTCTTTCGTAGTCGGCACTGCACAAACCGCGAACTCCACAATCTCCTCACCGCCTACTGACGCTATCAGCTCCTGCGGCGTACCCAGTGCAATCACCTTGCCATGGTCCACAATGGCCACGCGGTCGCACAGCCGCTCCGCTTCATCCATGTAATGTGTCGTCAAAATGATTGTGCGCCCCGCGCGCTTGAGCTCATCCACCAGGTCCCACAGGTGCCGCCGGGCCTGCGGATCGAGCCCGGTAGTTGGCTCATCCAAAAACAGCAGCTCGGGATCGCCCACCAGCGCCACAGCCATCGCCAGCCGCTGCTTCTGCCCGCCGGAGAGCCCGACGATCCGTGCGTTTCGCTTTTCTTCCAGCTGCGCCGTACGAATAATCTCGTCGACTGCGATGCCGTGTTTATAGAAACTCCGGAACAGCCGCACTGCTTCTTCCACTGTCAGCTTGTCTGGAAACTGCGTCTCCTGCAGCTGAATCCCGATCCGCTGCCGCAGCTCCTTCGCGCCCGTGTTCCAGTTGCGCCCCAGCAGCTCGACCGTGCCTTCGTCCGGTTCGGTCAACCCCTCGCATATCTCAATGGTCGTTGTCTTTCCCGCGCCATTCGGCCCCAGCAGCCCAAAACACTCGCCGCGATACACTTCCAGATCGAGCCCATCTACGGCCCGCACATCGCCAAAGGCCTTCTTGAGCCCGCGAATCTGCAGCGACGGCCTGCTTTCGCTCGCGGGTGTCGGACTTTTTATACTTGCAGCCGTGCCGATCATCCCATCAGCTTATCTCAACATCCACTTCTCGATCATGAACAAATGTCGACCGAGGGCACACATTTTTGGGGTCCACTCACCTGGCCATGAACCCTGCTCGCTTTCCATCCAGTGAAAGAGCGGCGCATCTTTTGTTGAAGCAAAACTTCATGCCACGCTGGCAATGAGCAACTTACTTTCTGTCTGCTTCCATCCAACTAAGTCGATAAGTTAGCGATCGAACAATCAAATCACTCGAGGCCTCCAATGCAGACTCCAGGATTCCCCAGAAGGGTGTCGTGTGTTCTGTGTATCTTGATCTCCACAGCCTTCTGTTATGCACAAACCCCTGTTGACTTTGCCGGTTTCACCACGGTTTCGGGCAACACTCCGGCAAATATCTACACGGCCGACCTGAACAACGACGGCATCACAGACATCATTCAGGATTCCGGCCAGTCACATTCCGGCTTCACAGTCAGCATCGGTAACGGCGATGGCACCTTCAAAGCTCCGGTCGCGTACACTCTGCCCGTCAGCAACACCATTGCCATGGGCATAGCCACCGCCGACTTCAACTATGACGGTACAGTAGACATTGCCGTCTCCATGGTCAACACGAATCAGATCGCCGTCTTTCCCGGCTATGGCGACGGCACCTTTGCGCAGCCCATTGTCTCCACCATCGATCTTCCCTCCGGCTACAGCTTCGCAATGGCTGGAGTGGCAGCCGCCGATTTTAACGCAGACAATGATGTCGACCTCGCCGTCTGGGCTTACCAGGGTATCGCCAGCACACAGCTTTACATGCTTCAGGGCCAGGGCAACAGCCACTTCAACAACACACCAAATCCCGTGCTCGCCGGTCCTGAGATTCAGCCAGGTTTTCAGCTCTTCGCCGGCGACTTCGACTCCGATGGCCAGCCCGATCTTGTGGCCACTACCTCGCTTGAAGCCAGTAACGGGAGCGTGGCCTCTAGCACCATCCACGTTCTCTATGGCCACAACAACTTCACATTCGACGACACCACGCCCTACACTGCCAACGACTCCTTTCGCATCGGCTGCGGCGATCTCAACAGCGACGGCTACACCGACATCTTCGGGCAAAACTCACTACAGCAGCTCGGCGTCTTCTATGGCAATTCAAGTCGAACCTTCGACAGTTACTTCTACGACATCCCCAACAGCAATGAAGTTGGCTCTTCACCCGACGGCTGGCAGTGGGCGCCACAGTTTGTCACGGCTGACTTCAATGGCGATGGCAGCATGGATCTTGCCGCCACGGCATTCAGCACGGACTATAAGCAGTCGTACATAGAGTTTCTTCTCTCCGCTGGAGGCGCCGGAGAGTTCACCCCGCAGGTGGTGGCACTGCCCAACACCTATGTCTGGGAGACCACTCCCGTCGTGGGTCTCTTTGGCGGCGGCATGCTTACGCCCGATATTACGCTCAATCAAAGCCCCAATGGCGGCAGCCCGCCGCAAAACACGCCCTCCTATCTGGTTGCAGAACTCAACCAGGCAAGCAGCGGCTGGTTCGGTCCCTGTGCTTATCCGCGGACCGGCAAAGGCTTTAACGTCTGCTCGGCTGGAGCCCCTTCACCCGATGGCGCGCTCTTCAGTGCCTCTGTCAACTCCTTTGGCAGCATCCGCAAAGTCGAGCTGTGGGTGGATGGCGTCAAAGTGAGCGAGCAGTATCACACCTGGGGCCAACACGCTTACTTCGACTGGAGCGGTAACTTCTCAAACGGTACGCATCAGGCTACCTTTTACGCAGCCGATGTCGATAACCGGCTGCAGCGTTACGACTTCGGTTTTACCGTGGGCGCTGAAGGCGCCAATAGCTGCCCTGCTCCCAGCCAGTCGGGAATCAATATCTGCAGCCCAGGAAATTACACTACCGACAGCTCGCCGGTGCAGGCCCTCGCCAGCGCTTCAATTGACGGAACGCTCGCGCGCATGGAGATCTGGGTGGACGGCGCCAAAGTCTATACCGAAACCAACAGCCTGACAGAAAGCGAGACACTTAACCTTGCCGCCGGCAATCACACGATCGACTTCTATGCGGCCAACACCGGTGGCATGCTGTGGGAAAACTCATCCCATGTCACGGTTCAGTAGGAATGCCGGTCAAACGCAAAAAGATCCGGCCTCCAGACAACCTCTCAGCAATTTTTTGCGTTCCAACACAGATAGACGCCTTAACTGGCAGACTAGAGCCATGCCCTGACAAGGTGTACGTATGACGACCGACGAAGATCATCGGCAGACGGACGATTTCGATCCCTGGCGAGATCAGCCCTCCCCAAATCTTCTGACTCGCCTCAGAGACGCGATCGCATCTTTCACTGCTTCACTCAACTCGCCGTTGGTCAAAATCACGGCTATGACTTGTCTGAGTGTGCTGGTGGTTTTTACAGCCGCCGCCTACTTGATCTCACGCAGAAACCCGGGAGATGCGTCGAAGGTCAAACCGCATTCCTTTTTTGCCGCACAACCGGCTCCGCACTCCATCGCAAAGCCGAGCCCAATCGGCCACGCATACTTGCCATTGCCGGCTCCGCCTCCTGCGCCTGTCACGCGCGTTGCGCCGCAACCTGCGCCTGTTCCAGCACCGCAAATCTCCGCGGCTGCGCCGCCGCCCGCGGTTATTCCCAATGTGCGACCTGCTGCACCCACTTTGCCCCTCGGGGTAAGAATGAATGCCAACCGCAACGGCTTCAACAACGGCTGCAAGCACGGTGAGCTGGTGATGGAGGTTTCCACTGTCACCTTCACATGCCCATACGACGCGCACAAGAGCGTTGCCGTGCATGCTGCTGAAGTAAAGAGCCTCGACAACAACGGCATCGTGGTCTTCCACGGGCAGAAGTATCACTTTGACATCGCCGGCAAGCAGAAGCAGGATGTGCACGAGCTCTTTGCGCAATGGCTCGCCAATGCACGCAGACCGTCCTCAGCACAAGCCAGCAATTAACTCCTCTGGAATCTGGACGCAAGGTATAGTCCGGGGCAATCCGGCCATTTTCATCCGTCAGTCCACAATGTCTAGCCCGATTTTGACGCACCTTTTACCCTCCTGCCCCGCACCCTTCCTACTGTGATCTCAAACACCTGCCGGCCTGCCGCGCGGCACTATAATCGGCGCGAATCGCTGCGGGTTGCCCCAAAGCGCGAGGTGCACTATGACCGCTCCTGCACTGCCCGATCTCGGCCCGGAAGGCTCGCTTAAAACCCAACGAACAGCCGCCGGCGCCGATGCCCTGGCGCACTCCTTTCTGGATAATCTCTTCTTTGTGCAAGGCCGCTCCCGCGACAGGGCCACCTTCAATGACCTCTACATGGCCCTGGCGCACACCGTTCGCGACCGCCTTGTCGAGCGCTGGATTCAGACGGTTCTCAACTACCGCGCGCAGGATGTCCGCGTTGTCTGCTATCTCTCCGCGGAGTTCCTCACCGGCCCGCACCTTGCCAACAACCTCATCAACCTGGGCATCTATGACGAAGCCGAAGAAGCCATGCACAAGCTCGGCCTCGATCTCGAAGCGCTGATTGAACAGGAGGCAGAGCCCGGCCTCGGCAACGGCGGACTGGGCCGTCTGGCTTCGTGCTTCATGGACTCCCTCGCCACTCTCGACATTCCCGCCATCGGCTACGGCATCCGCTACGAGTACGGAATCTTCGACCAGGAGATTCGAGATGGCTGGCAGGTAGAAACCACCGACAAGTGGTTACGCCTCGGCAACCCCTGGGCGCTCGAACGGCCCGAAGACGCCGTCGAAGTCAAATTCGGCGGCCATACCGAGAACTTCACGGATGGTGAAGGGCATTTCCGCGTTCGTTGGGTTCCCGACAAGCTTGTCCGGGGAATCCCCAACGACACACCCATCCTCGGCTACCGCACCAACACAGCCAACACTATGCGTCTGTGGTCAGCTCAGGCTGTCGAGTCCTTCAACTTCGAGAGCTTCAACACCGGCGATTTCTTTGCAGCGGTCAGGGACAAAGTTGACTCGGAAAATATCTCGAAAATTCTCTACCCCAACGACGAACAGATTCAGGGCAAGCAACTGCGCCTTGAGCAGCAGTTCTTCTTCGTCTCCTGCTCACTGCAGCATATCCTCCAGATTCAAAAAGCACAGGACCGCCCGCTCGTTGACCTGTACCGCACCTTCACCATCCAGATGAACGACACGCATCCGGCCATCGCCGTAGCTGAGCTCATGCGCCTTCTGGTGGATGAGAACCAGATGGAGTGGGACACTGCGTGGAATGTCACCACGCATACGCTTTCCTACACCAATCACACGCTGCTGCCTGAAGCTCTGGAAAAATGGCCGGTCCCGCTCTTCGGCGCTCTGCTTCCGCGCCACCTTGAAATCATTGACGAGATCAACCGCCGTCATCTGGACGAGGTCCGCTCCCGCTTCCCCGGCGACGAGGATCGCGTGCGCAGGCTCTCCATCATCGATGAATCAGGCGAGCGCTACGTTCGCATGGCGCATCTCGCCACGCTCGGCAGTCACGCCGTGAACGGCGTTGCTGCGCTGCACACCGAACTGCTCAAGGCTAATGTGCTGCGAGACTTCTACGAACTTACTCCGGAAAAATTCAGCAATAAGACGAACGGCGTAACCCCGCGCCGCTGGATGGTCCTCGCCAATCCACACCTCGCGCATCTGCTCTCCGGCCGGCTCGGCAGCAGTTGGATTCACGACCTGGAAAAGCTGCGCAAGCTGGAACAGATGGTCGGCGATCCAGGGCTCATCCACGAGTGGCGCGCCATCAAGCACCACAACAAGCAACGCCTGGCAGCCTACATCTTCCAGACTCTCGGCGTCGCTGTCGATCCCGACTCCATGTTTGACGTGCTCGTCAAGCGCCTCCACGAGTACAAGCGCCAGCACCTCAAGGTATTACACATTCTCACGCTCTACAAGCGCATTCAGCACAATCCTGACCTTGCCATGCAGCCGCACACGTTCATCTTCGGCGGCAAAGCTGCGCCCGGCTATCGCATGGCCAAGCTCATCATCAAGCTCATCCACTCCGTGGCGGCCGTGATTCACGGCGATCCGATGGTTCGCGATCGCCTCAAGGTCGTCTTTCTGCCCAACTACAACGTCAAGCTGGGCCAGCGCGTTTATCCCGCTGCCGACCTCTCCGAGCAGATCTCTCTGGCCGGTCTTGAAGCCTCCGGCACCGGCAACATGAAGTTCGCCATGAACGGCGCGCTCACCATTGGCACCCTCGATGGAGCCAACATCGAAATTCGCGAGGAGGTTGGCGCCGACAACTTCTTCCTCTTCGGCCTTACCGCGCAGGAGGTGGAACAGAAAAAAGCCGAGGGCTACAATCCACGCGCGTACTACGAATCCAACCACTACCTGCGCGAGGTTTTCGACTCACTGGCAAACGGCGAGTTCTCCCACGGCGACCGCGGCCTGTTCGAGCCGCTCATCCAGTCCCTGCTTACCAGTGACCCGTACATGCTCTGTGCCGATTACCAGTCCTACGTCGACTGCCAGGACCGCGTCGATCATGCTTTCCAGGACGTCGATCACTGGACGCGGATGTCGATCCTCAACGTTGCGCGCATCGGCAAGTTCTCCTCGGACCGCGCCATCCGCGACTACTGCTCTGAGATATGGAAGACCTGGCCCGTAAAAATCGAGATCTGACGCCACCGCGCGACAGGGTTCTTCACTAATCGGCACGTCCGCCCCCTGAGGCGTCGCGTCAAACGAGTCCGAAACTGAGCAGGAATTACCCCATCATGAAGATCACGTTGATCTCAATCCCCACCGGTCTCGCTTCGCCCATGACTCGAAATGGCCGGTATACCCAGTGACGGACTGCATCGAGAGCAGCCTGATGCAGCGAGCTTGGACCATCGCTCACTCGCAAATTGTCAACATGACCGTCGGTTTCAATGGTTGCCTTGATGACCACTCTTCCCTGAATGTGTCCATCTTTAGCCAGTTGCGGATAGGCTGGAGCAGCTTTAATCAATAGCTGGACACCGCCATATGGTGCTGCGCTCGCAGGAAACGATATCTTCGTCAGGTCGACACGCCGTGCGTCCGATGGAACATCGGGGAAAGAGTCAGGGACCTGATTCATTGTTTCCCCGACGTTGAGTGTCACATCAAAACGTGGCTTGGTCTCCGACATGGCGTGCAATTCCAGCGCCACATAATGCCCCTCTAAAACACCGATCTTGGTGTACATAACCTGCAAATTGCTTCCGGCCGAGCTCACAAGCAGCACAGGAGCCATGCTGTCAAAACAATAAGTGGGAAAGTATGTCCTCGCCACCTCCGGATTGGGGCGCAATGGATAAGTCAACGACACACACGACATTTTCGTTTTACCCGCTGCTGCGTCGCTCATCTTCAGGACGAAATCCGACAGGGGCACTGCCGGCAGCGGTTCAATAAGGCTGGAGCGGATCGCCTCAGCGGTAGGCGACCAATCCTGCACTCCCTCGCGGTAAAGTTCGCCACCCTTGGCATAGTCTGTCTGGGTAAACTTCGAGCTTGAAAAGCTCAGCTTGTAGCGCCCGCTTGCCGCCCACCACTCCTCGTACACGCCTTTGTCATCAGGCTTTCCGTTATCGTCATAGAGAACAAACGTTCCGCGGATATGCCACGGCTTTAAATCTGTTGCACCCAATCCGTTTCTTGCCAGACCAAGCGACATCAGAGCAGCTGGGTCTTTGGGCAGTGTGCCATCTGGTGCCGTCTGACAATCGCCATGCAGATAGGCAACGGCACAAAGCAGTAGTACGTGAATTCGCAATCGCGAAGACAGCATCGGCAACCAATCCGGACCTCATCGGTCCTGTATCGCGCTTTGTATCTACTATATTCAGATCGGCCATCCGCTCGCGAAGGTATACGCTCACTTCGCCTGATACTTCCAGTTCCGCTGCTTCCCTTCGGCCAGCCACTCGAGCGTCTGCTCTATGCGCTTGTTGCGCGTTTCGGGCCGCTTGGCTTCCACGATCCACTCGATATACTCGCGCCTGCAGCTCGGGCTGAACGCCGCAAACGTCGCCGACGCCTTTTTGTTTTTCTTAAGTGCTGCTGCCAATTCGATCGGCGCCTTCGGCTCGGCTTTTGGCGGCTTCACGACCTTCTGCCGCGCTGCGATCGGGCTCACATGCTGACCGCTATCCACAGACTCAAATGCCTGTTTGATCCACCCAACCATCTCCGCATCAGAGGGTAGATCTTCAATGCGCGTAATCCGTCCCAGCGAGCCCATCGCGCCGTCCTGCGCTACCTTTGCCTTATTCAATACAGCGCTCATCTCCTGGCCCCAGAAGCCAAAGCTGCAGTGCGCTTTGAATGCCGACATATTTCCCAGGATCGCGCCGTGATACTCAAAGAATGGGCGGCTCCACTTGATCGTCTCTTCCACCCCCGGACATCCCTTGTGCACCAGCTTGCGCAGATGCTTCAAAATCGGCTGCGCAAACGGCTGCGCCTTCGCAATGTATGCGTCTACCCTGGGATTCAGGTTTTCTTTGCCCATCTTCGTCCGCCCGCTTTTTAAGAATTCCTGCAGCTAGGCTGGACTCTATCGCGTTCGATTGCAAACGGCAAGTCAATTTGTCCGCAAAGATTTGATCAGGCGTGCATCGCGCTGCAATTTACTTTGACAACTCTTCGCACCGCTCCAGCAGATACTCCCGCACTGCCGGATCGCGCTCCAGCCCGATCGCCACCTCATACGCACGCACCGCCGCCTCTCGCACGCCCAGTTGCGCCAGCAGATATGCACGCGCCGCCCAGTACGGCTGATAAGAGCCCAATCGCACATCCGCACTCGCCGACTCAAGCGCCTCTATCCCGGCGGCAGCACCGTCGCGCTCGGCCAGTGCCACTGCGCGATTGATCCGTGCCACCGGCGACTCTGTGACCTGCACGAGCGCATCATAGAGACTCACAACCGCACCCCAGGCCACGCGCCCGGTCCGCACACCTTCGATATGCGCGGACTGAATTGCCGCCTCAAGCTGGTAGCGCCCAATCTGCCGCGCCGCGCTAGCGGTTCGCAGAGCCGTCTCGGCTTCGGCAATCATCGCCGCATCCCAGAGCCGTGCATCCTGCATCCGCAACGGAACGAACTTCCCCTCCGCTGTGCGCCGCGCCGGCCTGCGTGCTTCGGCATACAGCATCAACGCCAGCAGCCCGAGCGCCTCCGGCTCGTGGGGAAGCAGTTCCGTAAGCAGCCGGCCAAGATAGATCGCCTCACCTGCCAGTTCGCTCCGAGCCATATCTGCACCGCATGAGTCATTTCCGTACGCATTGGTCCAGCCCTCGGTAAAGCACGCGTAGATCGCGCCCAGCGCGGCTTCAAGGCGTTCCGGCAACTCGTTCCGTTCCGGCACGCGAAACGGAATCCCTGCATCGCGAATCTTCACCTTCGCACGCACCAGCCGTTGCGCCATTGCTGCCGGAGACACGAGAAACGCCGAAGCAATCTGCGATGCCTCAAGCCCCAGCACCACCTGCAGCATCAAAGGAGCACGCACAGCCTCATCGATAGCAGGATGCGCGCATGCAAACAGCAGCGCCAGCCGACGATCCGGAATCGTGTCCGGCAACTCATCGCACTCCACGCCTGCCAGCGTTTCTAATGCATCTGTATTCGCGTCTTCGCGCTGCCGCCGCGCAGCGTCAATCAATTTGCGCCGCGCCACCGTCAGCAGCCACGCCTCAGGATTCTCCGGACATCCTTCGCGCGGCCACCGCGCCAGCGCCACCGCAAAAGCATCTGAAAGCGCATCCTCCGCCGAGGCCACATCGCCCCACTGCGCCGCCAGATATGCCACCAGCTTGCTGCGGCTGCGTCGGGCAACAGCCTCCGCAGCCGCGTGAGTCTCCTCGCACATCACATCGTCCAGACCGCGCGTACTTCCACAATCCCATGCTGCGCCGCCGGACACCGGCCCGCCCACTGCATTGCCGCATCCAGGTCCGCCACATCGATCAGATAGTAGCCCGCCAGTTGCTCTTTCGACTCTGCAAACGGCCCATCCAGCACCTGCGTCTTCCCGTTCGTTGTGCGCACCGTCGTCGCGCTCGCTGAAGGCCGCAATCTGTTCGACCCCGCCCACACACCCGCCGACTTCAGCGCCTCGGTATACGCTCCATACGCTGCCACGCCCTGCTGCTGCTGTTCGGGAGTCATCTTCTCCCACTGCGACTCATCCAGATAAAGTGCCAACAGATATTGCATCGCTCATCTCTCCGTCACATGAATTGTAGGCGTTTGACCGCCTCACTCCCATGACGAACCAGGGCACTCCCAATCGACACTCAGCGGCTAAAATCAGCCACAGAATCGTAGACTGCACAAAATATCCCTGCACTCAGGCACAATCCACACAGGCTCCAATCCATCTGTCAGCTATGTGCCCGGTCCGTACCACCCCCACGGACCCCTCCCCCCACCCTGTGCGGCGGTGAATCCTGAAAAATCACAATGTAAACTTAATAAAAATAAGGAGATAAGATCTATATCCCATTTGCAGATGTGTTCTGGAACAGGTCAAAACACGTAAATAACCGCACAATAACCAGCAATAAACGGAGAGACAATTCGATATGAGCGAGGATTTAGTCGGCGATGGCGGCTGATTCAATCGTACTGATGTGGGCAACAGCGATCTCAACGCACGCGCAGAGCGGCAGGAAGATCATCTTCCGTTTTGCAAAGGAACTGAATCCCGCTTTTGATCGAGCATCGCAGCCCATTCGGATCATCATCGTCTGGAAATACGAATCGGCAACCGGAATGCCCGCGACCGAAGAGCGTGAACGGATGGAATTATTGGAAGACGCGCTTGAACCACTTCTCGAACACGATGGATTTGCGACTCTGGCACTGGTATCGACGGGAGAAAATCTGCGCGAATGGACTTACTACGCAAAATCAGAGCAGGGATTCGCAGCTCGCTTCGATTATGCGATCACCGAAATGCCGGAACTCCGTATCGAGATTCACTCAACAAATGATCCAGATTGGGATATGTATGAGCAGTTCAAAGCTGGAGTCAAAGAAGTCGTCAACTAATCAATCCAACGAGGCACATTTTTAGCCTGATACGTGCTATCTACACCAACCCGCCCGCAGTCACGGCTTCAATCTCTTCCGTCAACGCCTGCGCGGCGTCGATACATTGTTCTCTGCTTACGTCGAGATGAGTCACCAGGCGGATTGCATCAGGAGCGATCGCACTCATGAGAATACCGCGGGCTTTGAGGCGGGCGACGAGTTGCTGCGCGTCAAGGCCGGCGGTGAGGCGGAAGATAACGATGTTGGTCTCGACCGTTGCAAGATCGATGATGACGCCGGGAGTGTTGGCGAGGGCCTCGGCGATCAGATGCGCGTTGGCGTGGTCTTCGTGCAGACGCCTGGGGCCCTCTTCGAGCGCGATGAGTCCGGCAGCGGCCAGAACACCGGCCTGGCGCATGCCTCCGCCGAGCGCCTTGCGGAAGATGCGGGCCTTGCGCATCTGCTCTTCCGAGCCGACGAGCATGGAACCGACGGGCGCGCCCAACCCCTTGGAGAGACAGAACATCACGGTATCGAAGCCGCGTGTCAGCGTAACAACGTCAACCCCAAGCGCTGTGGCCGCATTGAAGATGCGCGCGCCGTCAAGATGCGTAGGGAGCCTTCGCTCTTTTGCGCCAGCCCAGATTTCTTCCATAACGGCGAGCGGCGTGACGCGGCCGCCGGCTAAATTCGCAGTGTTTTCGATTTCGATCAGACCAGTTGATGCGCGCAGGTTGCCCCAGGGCTGAATGACCGGCTCAATATGCTTCCATGTGAGAATGCCACCCTCGGCGGGCACGGCGCGGATGAGGCAGCCGGAAAAGACGGCGGTGGTGGCCATCTCCCAGTCGAGGATGTGCGCGCGGGATTCGGCAATAACCTCCTGCCCAGGCTGCGTCTGCAGTCGGATGGCGATCTGGTTGCCCATGGTGCCTGTGGGCACAAACAACCCGGCCTCGCGCCCAAAGACGATCGCCGCGCGGCGTTCGAGAAGATTTATGGTCGGGTCCTCGCCATAGACGTCGTCGCCCACCTCGGCAGCGGCCATGGCGGCGCGCATGGCGGCGGAGGGCCTGGTGACGGTGTCGGAGCGGAGGTCAATAATTGCCGGCAACGATTTTTCCCCTGTTCCCGGCATTACTGCGGTATCTGCGACATCGGCAGTTCCATCACCGGCGTGTGCTGGCCGTTTTTCGCAGCTACGGCCCAGAGGCCGTGGAAGTTGGCCCGGATGCCGGGCTGGACCTTGAGAAATGCGCTCAGGACCGAAGTCGCTTCAGTACGCTGTGCCGCGGGGTCGGTTACACCGGTCGACTCATAGACCACGGCGAGGTCGGGGGCGCGAAGCGAAGTATCGAGGACGACGGAGTCGACCTTCCAGGTGCGGTCGCCCTGCGGCAGGGTGAGCGGAAAGGAGTTGCGCGGCGCGGGAGTAATGCGCTCCTGTTCCTGGCGCAGTTTCTGCAGGTTGGGCGAGGAGATGAAGTCGAAAGGCAGCTGCAGATAGGCGGCAAGGTCGTAGTCGTACCAAGCGGTCCAGGGGTCGGCAGTGGCCATGGAGCGGGCACGCCGCCAGTACCAGACGCCATCGTGACCGTCTAGCGCGCCAGGGCGGATGGAGAGACCTGCAAGCTGCCACTGCGAGACGGTAGGGTTCCAGGCGAGCACCAGGCCGACCTGACCGGCGAGCGGCGAGCCGAGCGCATCGGCCAGCAGCACAGCGTATCGGCCGGGCGGCAGGTCGCGCATGGAGAGGGTGATGTTCATCGATCCGCTGGCGTTGGAGCAGAAGAAGTCGGTGTCAGCGGGCGCGGTCTGCATGGAAGCATCGAGGAGGAAGGCATTGCGGAACTGCAGGTGGCCGCCGCCGATGATCGGGCCGGCCTGCTCGACTGCGGACTGGATGCCGCCCCATTCATTGGCTTCGGCGGGAAGGAGCGTGGCCTTGATGGTAGTCTCGTCCTGGCTGGCGATCGCCTGCAACAGGCGCGTGCCGGCGTCGGCAATGGCAGCCTGGTCTGCAGGGTGCATCTCATCCTGCATGGCGCAGGTGGCGGCAAAGCCGGCGGCCGGCAGGGCGAATAGAGCCAGGACAGCAGCGGCCTTCAGGCAGAAGCGCATTTCGGGAAATATCCTCACCAGAACATTAGACGCAAGTTTCGAGCGTCTGCAGGTCACTGCTAGTCTATTATGAAGCGGGCAGGCAGACGCGTGTTCACTGTCCTGACCGTGGAGCCAATAGCGATGCCGGAGCTTTCCATTGCGCGGGTGATGAGGCTGGCGCTGTGTGCGGCGCTGTGCACCGGACCGCTGCTTGCGGCGCATGCGGTTCCGGATCAGGCAAAGAGCGTGCGTACCGGCGCGGCTGAACACAGGCCGGTCCGCACACACAAACGCACTGCAGCCAAGCCTGCGCCGGCGATACCTGCTCCGCAGGTTGCAGTTGCTCCGGTTGTGCCTCCGCCTCCGAACTGGCCGGTAAACGACAAGCCTGCGCCAGCAACTGTGGCATGGGACAGCCACGGGCTGCGCGTGGATGCGAGTAACTCGAGCCTTGGGCAGATTCTCAAGGACATCTCAACATACACCGGCGCAAAGCTGGAAGGTCCGACGCCAGGGGACGTGCGGGTATTTGGCACGTATGGGCCGGGACCGGCCAACGAAGTGCTTTCTCAACTGCTCAACGGCACTGGGTATAACGTACTGATGATCGGCGACCAGGGCTCGGGCGCACCCCGGCGGATTGTGCTGAGCTCCGCGCCGACAGGGCCTGCTCCGCCCAATAGTGCACGCAATAGCTCCTCCGACGATGACTATGAGCCCGAACAGCCGACGCCGGAGCAGCCGCAGCCGATGAATGGCGGATTCATGCCGCCGCAGCCGCGGACTCCGCAGCAGATGGAGGATATGCAGCTCCGCCAGGAGCAGATGCAGCAGCAGATCCGCAACCAGATGCTGCAACAGCAACAGCAGCAGATGCCGCCGGACACCCAACCGCAACAACAGCACTAGAAGAACAATTGATTGAAATAAGCATTCATCAGGCGGTTCTGCGGGTCGAACTGCTGGCGCATGGCCAGGAATTTGGCGATGCGTTCGGGGCCGTAGGCCTTCTGGATGATCGGCTTGGTAAGGTTCGGCGTCTGGTTGAGCAGAGGCACACCGTTGCGGTCGCTGCACCACTGGTTATAGACATCGAGGAACGTGTACCAGCCATCGTTGGCCGTCGAGACAGGATCGATGGTCATTACGTTGCCGTCGTAAGAGTAGGAAAAGAGCGACTTCTGGTCTGCTGCGATGCGATAAGCCACATAAAGCAGGTTTGAGCGGTAGCCGGTCTGCTTGTAGTAGTCCTTGACGAACTGCCAGAACTCGGCGAGGGTGGCCGGGTACTGCTCCTCGGGGAATGCGAACAGGGTGAAGGTGTAGCGGCTGTCGTCAGAGACCTCAGGATATCGGATGGTCTGGTCGCAGGCGTGAGTGTTGTCGCTCTGGACAATGGTTTCAAGTGTTACGCGCCAACTGTCATTAAAAGCGTCAATGATGCCGTAACGGATGTGCGGCTCGGCGATGTTCTTGGTGACCTCATAGCCGAGCTTGGGGCCGGAGACGCCCCAGATGTGGTTGCGGAGCTCCCAGGCGATGCGGTTTGGTTCGCCGGTTGCGCCAGGGTTGTAACGGCGGAACTCAACCGTGATGCGGTCGGAGAACGGAAACATGTAGAAGAACATCGAGTCGCCACGGGCCTTGAGCGAGGGCAGCGCGGCAAGAAAGTCGCCCAGGCTGAAGGTTTCGTGGTGCACATGCATGGGAATCAGCGGCCTGATTTTGTAGGTAACTTCGTAGACAATGCCAAACATTCCGTAGCTGGAACGAAGCACCTGCATGAGATCGGGCTGAGCAGCTTCAGTTACCTCCATGATCTCGCCGCTGGGCAGCACCATCTTGACGCCGATGACGTAGGAACCGACCTGGCCATACTCGCCCGCGAACGACGCGTCTTTGGTGCCGGCGATAGCGGCGCTGCCGGCGGACAGGCTACCGATCTCAGTGTTCACGTAGAACTGCAGATTGCGGGCCTCGAGAGCCTTGGCCATGTCGATCTGGATGGCACCGGCCTGCACAGTGATGGTGTCCTCAGTGATCTCGAGAATCTGGTTCATCTTCATCCGGATCAGCGTGCCGCCGTCCGCCACTCCGCAGGGTGGATTTGAGTGGTTGGAGCCAATGGCGCGCACCGGTGAGGGGTACTTAGCCGGGTCTTTCATGACGGCGATGATGTCTTCCACGTGGTAGGCATCGACGATAACAGCAGGATGGGAGACAACATTACCGAACCAGTTGCTCACGGCGTTCGTGGCCATATGGCGTACCTCGGATGAAAAGGATTTGGGGGCCGGAGAAGAGTCAGAGCTCGACGCAGTGATATAGTGCGCGCGGCAGCGCAGTCATATCAACAAAATTATTGAAAAAGAATAGAAATAGCCGGAAGTTCTGCGGAGTGGAAGGAATTCTGGGCGGGAGGGCTAGGCTTTTTCAGACGATGCGTGCGGGCTCCGTTTGCGGCTTGGGCAGCGGACGCGCATCTCGTGGGCGCATGAGCGCAAAGCCGGTGCGTAAGATCCAGTAGGCGGCCAGAATGCCGAAAGCCATTGCGCCCACTGACGCACAAATCAACAGAATCAGATTCAGAAAATCAGCCATTCTTATTCCTTACAAGTTTGGATGCGGACTAAACCGCAATCCACTGCCTGCCGTTACTATTTTCTTACTCTTCGCTTGCAGGCTATTTTGTTGATTATCGCAGAAAAACAGGCTCGTTGACCCTGGTTTCTATTGGCAAATAGAATACCTCCAGGGTCTTCTTCGCCTGGCGGATCCGTTCAAGCGGAGAGGCGCTTTTGAGCCGCCTGTCCGACGCCACTGCCTTCATCATGTCGATCACACACATCTCGGTGCGCGGGGCGCGCCAGCACAACCTGCGCGACATCAACGTGCGCATTCCACGAAATGCGCTTACGGTGGTGACCGGCCTATCGGGATCGGGAAAAAGTTCTCTGGCCTTCGACACGATCTATGCCGAAGGGCAGCGGCGCTACGTAGAGACTCTATCGGCCTATGCGCGGCAGTTTTTAGACCAGATCGAGCGGCCCGATGTAGATTCGATCGAAGGGCTGAGCCCTGCCATCTCCATTGAGCAGAAGACCACCAGCCGCAGTCCACGGTCGACGGTGGGAACGATCACGGAGATTTACGACTATCTGCGGCTGCTCTATGCGTCAGTGGGAACGCCGCATTGCCCCAACTGCGGCCGGCCGATTGCGCGGCAGACGGCGGACCAGATTGTGCAGCGCATTCTGGAACTGGGCAAAGGCGAGCGCGTGACGGTGATGGCTCCGGTGGTGCGCGGGCGCAAGGGCGAATTCAAAGATCTGCTCGACCAGCTCGACAGTCAGGGGTTCAGGGCGCGCGTGGATGGCGAGATGCGTGATCTGTCCGAGCCCGTGTTGCTGGACCGGCGGAAGAATCACAACATCGAAGCGGTCATCGACCGGATTCTGCTCAAGAATGAGAGCGCACCGACCTTTCCACGTTTTGCAGGTGCAAAGCAGGAAACGGCAGCGAACGGCAAAGCCTCCGTTGAAAAGCGACTGGAACAGGCGGTGAGCAAGGCGCTGCAACTGGCTAATGGGTTGGTGCTGGTGGTGCTGAGCGGCGGCGATGAGCAGTTATTCTCCTCGTCGATGGCTTGCCCGGATTGCGGCCTCGACGTTCCAAAGCTCGAACCCCGCAGCTTTTCGTTCAACTCAACATTTGGCGCCTGCCCTGAGTGTCATGGGCTTGGCTCTCTCTATGACTTCGATCCGGCGAAGGTGATTACGGACTGGTCGAAGCCGCTGCTCGATGGCGGGCTTGGGCCGGGATCGGCATCGCAGTATCTGCTCAAGCTGATCAATCTTGCAGCCGACCGGTACAAGATCGATTTGAAAACGCCGTTTGAGGACCTGCCACCGAAACATCAGCACATCCTGGTGTATGGGCCGCCGAAGGGTGAGGCACCGCGCACGGGTTTTCACGGAATCCTTGCGTATCTGCGCGATTCAGTGGAAGAGGCGCACAGCGATGGCTATCGCGAGTACATGATGAACTTTATGTCGGCGACGCCGTGCCCGGCGTGCAGAGGCAAGCGGCTGCGTCCTGAGTCGCTGGCGGTGAAGATCAGCGGCATGTCGATTGCGGACTTTACGGCATTGCCGCTGAATCGCGCGCTTTCGGCGGCCATCAATCTCAAGTTCAACGAGCGCGAGTCACTGATTGCGGAACGCATCCGGCGCGAGATTGAGGAGCGGCTCGAGTTTCTGTGCGCCGTGGGCCTGAACTATCTCTCGCTTGACCGCAACGCAGCTACACTGAGCGGCGGCGAGGGACAGCGCATCCGGCTGGCGACACAGATCGGTTCGCGGCTGCGGGGTGTGCTCTACGTGCTGGACGAGCCGTCGATCGGACTGCATCAGCGCGACAATATGCGGTTGATCGAAGCGCTGGAGAAACTGCGCGATTTGGGGAACACCGTGCTTGTTGTGGAGCACGATGAAGACACGATTCGCCATGCGGATTATGTGCTGGACCTCGGTCCCGGCGCGGGACGCCTGGGCGGCAGCGTGGTTGCAGAAGGAACGCCGGAGCAGATCATGGCTTCTCCGGAGTCGCTTACGGGACGCTATCTGAAGGGCGAAGCAACCATGGTGCAACGCGAAAAGCCGCGGCCGTTGACCGGCAGGTGGCTCGCGGTGACCGGCGCGAGAGAGCACAATCTGCAGGATGTGAATCTGCGTCTGCCGCTGGGCGTGATGACGGTGGTGACGGGCGTGAGCGGCAGCGGCAAAAGCACGCTGATTAACGACATCCTTTACCGCTCATTGGCGAAGACGATCTACGGTTCGCGAGAGGAACCTGGCGCGCATGACACGCTGACCGGCGTGGAGCAGATCGACAAGGTGGTGCGCATTGATCAGTCGCCAATCGGGCGGACGCCGCGGTCGAATCCGGCCACATATACAGGGGTGTTTGCTCCAATCCGCGACCTGTTTGCAATGCTGCCGGAGTCGCGCGAGCGCGGCTACAAGCCGGGGCGGTTCAGCTTTAACGTGATGGGCGGCCGGTGCGAGGCCTGCCAGGGTGACGGACAGCGGCGCATCGAGATGAACTTTATGCCGGACGTGTACGTCCAGTGTGAAGTGTGCAACGGACGGCGCTATAACCAGGAGACACTGGCAGTAAAGTTCCACGGCCATTCGATTGCCGACGTGCTGGACCTGACGATTGAAGATGCTTTGCCGCTGCTGAAGGATGTTCCTCAAGTCAGGCAAAAGCTACAGACGCTGGTCGATGTAGGGCTCGGCTATGTGCACCTTGGCCAGAGTGCGACAACGCTTTCCGGCGGCGAGGCGCAGCGCATGAAGCTGGCGCGCGAACTCTCGAAGCGGCAGACCGGAAAGACGCTGTATCTGCTGGACGAGCCCACAACGGGGCTACACTTTGACGATGTGCGCAAGCTGCTCGAAGTGCTGCACCGGCTGACAGATCTGGGTAATTCGGTGATCATCATTGAGCATAATCTGGATGTGATCCGCAACGCGGACTGGGTGGTCGATCTGGGGCCGGAAGGCGGCGAAGATGGCGGACGTGTGGTGGGCGAAGGCCGGCCGGCACGAATTGCACACACGCAAGGTTCGTACACGGGACAGTTTTTGCGTCGATATTACACTTCAGAGAATGGACGGCTGGCTGAGGCTGAGTGGCACGAGGCGCAGGCTGCAGCCGCGAGCACGGAGGCTGTGCCGGTGAACGCTTTGGGCCAAAGTGCCGAAAGAAGCAATGGCACGGCGAAGCGCACAGCCGCCAAGAAGACTGCTACGCGAAAACGGAAGAGGGATGATGCATGAGTCATTTTCCTGAGGATGAGCTGGAGCGTCCGCTCGAAGACACAGACGGAGCCGCACCTAAAGCTGTGGAACCCGCTGCGCCTGAGTTGCTGGCGCAGGATGCGCCTGTTGAGGCGGTTCAGCCGGCTCCTGTTGCCGTCGCGAACGCTGAGCCGCCAATGTTTCAGGCCATTGCACAGCCTGAGCTGCCTGTGCCGCCACGGATTCCGCACCTGGGACATTTTTTGTTGCTGCTGGCGCTGGTAGGCCTGGGCTTTATTGGCGCAATTATCGTCCTGCTGCTCGCGATCCGCTTCCATCTCGGCGGCGTCACTACGCTCGACGGTATCAGAACAAATATTTTCTATCAGCTTGGCAGCGAAGGACTGGGCTACGTGTTCTCGCTGGCGGGCTGCATGCTGGTGTTTCCTCTGCTCTGGCATAAGGGCTTTTTTGCTGGAGTGCAGTGGAATGGAGCGACGGCGGCACGTCTGTTTACGCGGCTGGTAACCGCAGCACTAATCTGCTTTGCACTGGCGATTGTGAACAGCCTGGTGCTGCCGCAGCCGAAGCACGCGCCAATTGAGGACATCATGCGCGAGCCAGGCGCGGCGTGGCTGATGTTTGCCTTTGGCGTAACCTTTGCGCCGTTTTTCGAGGAGATGTTCTTTCGCGGATTTCTGCTGCCGGCGCTTTGTACAGCCTATGACTGGTGCGCGGAAAAGATCTATCACAAGCCGCGGATGCCGCTGGGAGAAAACGGTCATCCGCAATGGTCGTTTCCAGCCATGGCGATTGCGGCCGTGGTGACGAGCATTCCATTTGCAGGCATGCATGCTGCGCAGATTGGTAACTCCATTGGCCCGCTGCTGCTGCTGATGGGCGTGAGCATTGTGCTATGCGGCGTGCGGTTGTGGACGCGGTCGCTGGCATCGAGCACTCTGGTTCACTCGTCATATAACTTCATGCTGTTTTTGATCATGCTGATCACGACGCATGGGTTCCGGCACCTGGACAAGCTGTGAGAAGAGCAGCGAGTTAGCAAGTTAGCGGGGCTGCAAGTCAGCCAAATTTTGCTTAATCCAGATAATCTGCTCCAGCAACCATCCCGCTGGCTTGCTGCACCGCCGACTAGCTGACCGGGGGCCTTTACAATCGAACTCGATGACTACTCCTTCTTACTCGCAACAATTGCTGTCACTGCTGGCGCGGACCAGCTTTCGTCTCGGCCAGTTCAAACTGTCTTCCGGCGGAACCAGTGACTACTACATTGACTGCCGCACTACGACGCTGCACGCAGAAGGCGGACGGTTGACGGGACACGCGATTCTGGAATTGCTCGAAGCCAGCGGGATCGATGCCGAGGCGGTAGGCGGGCTCACGATGGGCGCTGACCCAATTGTGTCGAATGTAGCGACAGCGAGCGCATGGAGGGCTTTCTCAAAGCCGGGCGCGCCGCTGCTACACGGCTTTCTGGTGCGCAAGGCGGAAAAGGCGCACGGCACGGGAAGGCGCATCGAGGGCTTCTGCCGCGAGGGTGCGCGCGTGGTGATTGTGGATGACGTATGCACCACGGGGACTTCGACCATCAATGCGATTGAAGCTGCGCGCGAGGCGGGAATGACGATTGTCGCCGTGGTGTGCATTGTGGAGCGCGAAGAGGCAAATGGCAGGCCTGCTGTGGAGACCGCAGCGCAGGGCGCACCGTTTCTGCGGCTCTTTACTGCGAAGGATGTGCGCGCCGAGCACGTGCAGCAACTTGAAGCAGCAAAGGCCTGAAAAAAGAAAAAGCAGGCGCTGCTTGAGCGCCTGCTTTCCAATACTTGAAAAGCGCCGTCGTGATCCCGGGGTTAAAAACCCTCTCTCTGAAGATTTGCAGCGATTGCGGCGCTCACAAAGACCGGCGCTGCTTAAAACAATCGCTCACAAAAGGTAATTTCGTACAACGGGCAGGGGCTGCTTTCGCACCTGCCCAATCTGTCTGGGGAAATTGAGTTGCTGGAGAGATGCCTTTTTTATTGCTCACCCGCTGCCGCTGAGCCCTGATTGGAGGCAACAGGGGCCGGAGTCGCCGAACTTGAACCGCTCATGTTGGAAAGCAACTGCACTTCAACGCGGCGATTCTTCTTGCGGCCTTCAGCAGTGGTGTTGGGCGCCACTTCCTTGTCCTTGCCAATACCGATCAAATAGAAGCGGTGCGGAGGAATGTTGTACTTGCTGACGAGGTACTGCACGACTGCATCTGCACGGCGATTGCTCAGGTCGTAGTTGTACTGCGCGGGGCCAGTGGAGTCAGTTCCGCCTGTGACTTCGAGGATGTAGTTCTTGGACGAGCCGAGCTGTGCGGCAAAGCCATCAAGTTGTTGCTGATCGTCCGCCGTGAGCACCGACTTATCAAAGCCGAAGGTGACAGTGACATCAGCCATCTGCTTGTAGTTGTCGAGGTTCTTCACCACGGCGTCGAGCGAGTCAGCGCGCTGAGCCACGTCATTGGCTGCCGTATCAGCATCGCTGGCTGCCTTGGCGGCGCTCTGCGCGTTCTGGGTTGCTGTGTCAGCCGAGCCCTGTGCCTTCTGGATGCCGGCCTGTGCGCGATCGTTTACGTCACGAATCTCGCGGCTGTTCTCCGCGGTCTCATTGTCCAACTGGCCGGTATGCGTAATGATGGGCGCGGTCTGGTTGCGCACGTAGTTCTTGGTCGCGCATCCGGTCACCCCCACCGTTGCCATTGCCGCCAACGCCATCGCAAATCCGAAACGACTATTTGTCATTTTGATTGGTCCTTTCCGCCAGCTGCTCTACAGGCTTCGCCGCGGTGTCATCCAGGTTGGATCACTCCACTCCTGTCTTACGCTTATGTGAATTGCACGCGATGCACCATTCCGACCACTGGGCACAAGTATATGATTTAATTATGGTTTTCCGTGCGAGCAGCAGAGATTCACAGCCCCGGGAGTGCGTAATTTTTACATGATCGCGTAAGGATTTCCGGCGCGTTTTGGCGCAGATAGACGAGTTGGCAGGCAAGGACGCTCGGAACCAAAACGGTTGACGCGGAAACCGATATTCTAGGAAATGGCCCGGTTCAAGCCGGCCGAGTTCTCTGCCCCACCCATGGATCTCTACGAGAAAATCCGCACGCTGCCTACGCAGCCCGGCGTGTATCTCTACAAGAACGCCGAGAGCGAAGTGATCTATGTTGGCAAGGCTAAGAACCTGCGCTCACGGGTGCGGTCTTACCTGCTGGAGGCTTCGCAGGCCAACGCCAAGACCGGCTCGCTGATGCGCGAGGCTGTGGATATCGACTACATCCTCGTGGCCAACGAGCACGAGGCACTGGCGCTAGAGAACAACCTGATCAAGCAGCGCAAACCACGATTCAATATTCTGCTGCGCGACGACAAGACCTATCCGTATGTGAAGCTCACGCTGGGCGACCGCTTTCCAAAGGTATTCGTAACGCGCAGGCTGCGCAAAGACGGCGCGGCCTATTACGGACCGTATTTTCCTGGCAACCTGGCATATCGTGTGGTGGAGTTGATCCATCGCAGCTTTCTTATTCCGAGCTGCAAGGTCGATCTGTCGCGGTATCATCCGCGGGCGTGCCTGCAGTACTACATTCACCGCTGCCTCGGGCCGTGTGTGGAAGGATTCACGACACCCGAGGCGTATGGTCAGGCGGTGCGCGATGCTCAGTTATTTCTTGAAGGCCGTCATGCGGAGCTGGAGCGTACGCTGACGCAGCGCATGATGGCCGCGGCGGAGGCCGAACAGTTCGAGGCCGCAGCGCGGCTGCGTGACCAGCTTTCTACAGTGCATCAATTGCAAGAGAAGCAGCGCATTGCTACGGCTGAACAGGACGACGATGCGGATGTGTTTGGCTATCACTACGAAGACGGCAGCCTGGCGGTGAATCTCTTCCACATGCGCAATGGAAAAATTGTGGACCGGCGCGAGTTTTTCTGGGAAGAACTCGATGAGCTGATGGAGACGCCGGAGGAAGAAGAAGGGCAAGCAGGTGCGGCAGGCGTTTCGTTCAATGCGGGCCGCGTCTTTTCGGCTCTGCTCAAGCAGCTTTACATCGATCAGCACTATGTGCCGAGGACAATTCTTGTTCCGGTGGACTTTGACGATCGCGAGACGCTGGCTGCGCTGCTGAGCGAGCGCACCGGGCACAGGATTGAGCTGGCGATGCCGCAGAGGGGCGAGAAACGGTCGCTCGTCGATCTGGCAGGGCAGAATGCAAAGCAGTCGTATACGCAGCGATTCCGCGTGCTGGAGCCTTCGCGTAAGGCGATTCAGGAGGCGCTGGCCGATGCGCTGATGCTGCCTGAGTTGCCAAAGCGGATTGAGTGCTTCGATATCTCGCATATTCAGGGAGCCGAGACGGTGGCCTCGCTTGTTGTGTGGGAAGACGGCAAGATGAACAAGTCGCAGTATCGCAAGTTCAAGGTGATGACGGTGGTAGGCGTAGACGACTTTGCCGCAATGCGCGAAGTCGTGGAGCGGCGCTACCGGCGCCTGAAGGAAGAAGACAAACCGATGCCGTCGCTGGTGCTGATCGACGGCGGGCTGGGACAGTTGCACGCCGCGGCTGATGCGCTCGAATCGCTTGGATTCACATCGCAGCCGCTGGCCTCGATTGCCAAGCGTGAAGAGGTGATCTATCTCTACGGCAATGAGGACGAGCCGGTTGTGCTGGACCGGCGCTCACCTGTGCTGCACCTGGTGCAGATGATCCGCGACGAGAGCCACCGGTTTGCGATTGGCTATCATCGCCAGCGCAGGGCCATGCGGGATCGCAGTTCGGAACTCTTGGAGATTCCAGGCGTAGGCGCGCAGACGAGGCAACGACTGCTGACGCACTTTGGCAGCCTGCGCGACGTGCAACAGGCAACGGTGGAATCGCTGGCGGCGGTGGTGCCGCGCAAGACTGCGGAGACAATCTGGCGGCATTTTCATCAGCAGCAACCGGCAGGCTCGAACTGACGCGTCTTCAGTTCCTCTTTGCATTTAGCTTTGGTGCGGCGTGGGCGGTCTTTACCATGTTCACTATCACCTTCGGGATATAGCCATCGCCGTTGAAGGCATCGGATGGAAGTGTGCCGACGAAGCGGATAGTGTGGTGGGTGTCGAGCACGATGCCTAGCGGGTAATCGGTGGCGCCGAGGGCCTGTACAGCCGTGGCAGGCACAACAAGTGTCTGTGTGCCTGCTAGCTGCTTAAGATTCTGCTCGTGTGCCTGCTCACCCAGAATAACGGAATCATCTGCAAAGACGAGCCCGTACGCGTGAATTGGCGTGTTTCGATTGAGCTCGGCAAACCTGGTGAGCGTCTTCATCATGTTTCTGCACTCCGCGCACCAGTCCGAAAAGAGCACAAGCACTGTCGCCGAAGCAAAGCTCTGATCGATCTGCGCCCTGGCCGCCGGCGACTGCAACGCGCGCAGGATCTTTACCTCGGGCAGATGCATGCCGAGCAACTGATACCGGCGCGTGGCTGCGTCGATGCGCAGGTGGTCTTCTGCAGTCAGCGTGGCTGCGGCGGGCAAAGCTGCCTGCACATCTGCGAAAGCCGCAGCCGCTGCTTCGTCATTGCCGGCGTAGCGGTCAAGAAAGGCTAACTGCATGGCTGACTCATAGAGCGCGCCAAGGCCAATCACGGCGTCGCCATGCACAGCTTTCAGAGGCGTGCCCTGCTTCAAAGCCGTTACGATCAGTGGATGCTCGGTCTCAGCCAGCGGCAGCACGGCAGGATTCGAGGCCTGCGCGAGATTGTTTTTCAGGTCACGCAGTGCGTAGGCTGATTCTGCGTCATAGGGATACCCCAACATCCCACGCGCAGTCTGCACAGCCAGGTCGACCGCTCCCATGTGAAACAGGGAACTTATGCTGATCGCGTAGGACTGCACGCGATGTTCCTCTTCACGGCTCGCAATATAGGCGAGAGCCGCGTCGTTGGCTCCCTCCCAGTTTTGGCCGAAGGCGCAAAGCCGAGCGAGGTCGTAGAGATCGTCGCCCTTGTAAAGCTCGGGCTTGGCCTGCGCACAGTCTTCATTCGCCATGTGCATGCCAACACCCAGCGCACCCAGCTCCGCATCCGACCAGTTGTCGAGTGACTGGCGCACTAATTCAAGCGGATGCATGGCTTCCCTGTAAAGGTCGGCGGGAGACTTGGGCGGAGCCACAGTATCAGTTGGGGCCGGTAAAGACGCAGGCGAGGATTGTGCTGCAGCAGGAGCCTCGGGGGCTGACGACGCAGCCTGGGCAATCAGCAGGCCGTGCGCAGCACACAGGCAGAACGGCGTCGATGCCATCAACAACCACTGTACTGAACGTCTGGCGCGGCGAACACACCGGGGTTTGCGTCGCATGCTTGGTTAGACACCGCCCACTCCGCCGATGTTCCCGGAGACGAACCACATCACATACGAAGTAGGCGGATTACAAGCCCAGCGATCGTCTTCTTCAGCTTGCCCGCATCAGTTCGTGCTTCTTCACCGCGATGCGCTGGTTGCAGGCGTGGCAGGCGAAGTCGTGGCAGTGGCTGAGGCAGCTAACCGATGCTCCGCACCATGGGCATTTGCCTACGACCGTAGTTGAGCCGAAGAGCGGGCCCGCCAACGGCGCAAGGATGCCGGCGATGATCATGGGCACACCGGCAAATGCGCCAAGACCGGTAAGGCAAAGCATGCAGCCCACAATGATAAGCACTGGCGCGACGACAACGCCGAGAAGAATACCGCTGAAGGCGCCCTTAACGGGTGCCCTTTGATGCTCTCGGGGTACAGGCTCAGTGTGTTCGGCGGCGGCTCCGCAGTGCGGGCAGAAGCTCCATGGCGACTCGAGGCTCAGTCCACATTTTTTGCAGGGTACGTTCATCGCGAGACCCCTCCGTGTGGTCACAGGGACAAACCGCAGGCCTCGCGCGCAGAGCATCCGGCATAGCCGCGGCCCGGTTTGTCTGCCGGAAAAACTATGTGCCTTTTGTGCTTCCCTGCCAGTGACGGCCATCACGCGCCAGTGAAATGGCGCGTTAAACAGTGCAACTGCCGGAATGCCGCAACCGGCGTTCCGGCGCCACGGCGCACGAAGGCTTTCGGCTGATCTCCGATTGAGAAGCGCAGGCCCGTATGAGGAAGGATCGATCAGGATGTGTGGTTGATGCGAAGCCGGAGCATCGTAATTTAGCTGGCGTTTGCACCAACGACCATTGCCCTATGTTTGAGGGCATCTGAAACCCGCGCCAACAGGTCGAGCGGATGGACTGGCTTGGTGAGCAGTGTGAAGTGATGACCGTCGCGTCTGGCAGCTGCAAGAAGATCCTCTGTAGACGCCTGGCCCGAAAACAAGAGGACTTTGCAGTCGGGGAAGATGCGGCGGATGGTAATGGCGAGTTCAATGCCACTCATGCCCGGTAAAACGACGTCGCTCACCAGCAGTTCAGGCGGGGCAATCAAGGCGGTTTCAAGGGCCGAGTTGCCATCGTAGGCGGTCATGGTAGCGTATCCGCTGCGGGACAGAATTTCAGTGAGGGTGTCGGCGATGGCGGACTCATCATCAACCACCAGGACAACCGGACGGTAGGGGCTGGTATCGCGTGGAGGCACCTGGCTAATCGGGACGACCGGGGAAGTACGTTGACCGCTCATGGAATTTTCAACCTCGCTAGTGGTCAACGTAACAGGCTTTTCTCAATACGAGTCAGTTATTTATCGATACAGCGGTTTCTCCAGACTTCGGGATTTTTGCGGTCTGCGAGTCTGTGAAAAATTTATGCATAATATTAGTGTGATTTGGTGATTAGTTTAGTTTTTTGTTAGATTAGCGGGAGGTTAGGGTAAGAGATTTTTCCTCGCAAGCAATGTGAAAGGCGCACGCAATGCCGAAGAAACCTGAAAAAGCGCCCATGCACTTTGAATCGATTCTTCAGCATGATGTTCCCAAAGGCCGGGAAGGAAAGCACAAGGAGATTGTGACGCGATTGCTGAGCGACGTTGAGCAACTGGAGAC
>DASZXD010000183.1:0-19661 GCA_035546015.1 Occallatibacter sp. | reverse complement strand
CTAGTTCGCGGTGATTCTCTATTTCCAGGTTCCAGCCTAAGAACCGACGCGCAGGGACGGCGGCATTCTGCATTTAATGCAGATCCTTACGGGCTGCATCGAGCCAATCTTGGAAATGAGCGTAAAGTTGAGAGTATGAGCGAAACTGCGCGACATATCCTGGGGCCGACAAAAAGCTCGGCCAACTGGAGATGCTCAGATTGCGCGTGGTCGCAACCGTTCGTACAGCGGCTCGAACGGCTACCGAATATGCCATCAAAAGCGGTAGAGGACGCGTTTGATCGGCACAAATGTACTGAGCATCGCCATCCCAAATGGACTCGATAACGCGCCCCGACTTGTTCATGGAATCTACCCTCGCGAGTGGTTCGCGTGCGGTTCGAGGGTACTCCGCAATGTCGGATGCGCTTGATTTTCAAGTTTCACGACCACCGATTGATTGTCTTCGAAATGCTCGCAATCGGGTATTGAGGGCTTCAAATCGAGTTGCCACTGTCAGGCTTCAATCATGCGAAGTCCTATGAACTCCCTACTGGCATACCGCAGATTTCCTGAAATGGCGGAGAAACACCGGAAGGTGTTCGGCGGGAAAGTGATCCGGTCCGCGATTGCGGTCTTCGGCTTCACCGCAGATAGACGGAATTAACAGGTGCCTGGCGATGAGTGAAACGAGAATGATGCTCGAGAAATGTGAATTGACATCGCGGGGTGTCCAGATCCTGCATAAGCGCGGCGAAAGCACGCAGGATTCTCGGATAACAGTTGTTCCGGCTCATCGGTCAATCGTGGAACTTAGACCGACGCTGTCCTCGGTCTTGGTTTGTCGCTCCCGGCCTAGCCCGCGAGAGGAGGCCCACCATGCGTGACAAGATTGTGGCGTTCGTGCTTGCAGGTGGGAAAGGCAATCGCTTGCTGCCGCTTACACAGGATCGCGCAAAACCCGCCGTGCCATTCGGCGGAAAGTACCGCATCGTCGACTTTGTCCTCAGCAACTTGATCAACTCAGGCATCTTTTCCATCTATGTGGTGGTTCAGTACAGAAGCCAGTCTCTCTTGAAGCACTTGCGCGACGGCTGGCAGTTCAGCGGTCTGTTGAAAAGCCAATTCATCATTCCAACCGCGGCGGAAGAGCAAGCTGGGGAAGAGGGTTGGTACCGTGGGACAGCGGACGCAGTCCTCCAGAATCTTGACCTGATCGATGACCTCGACCAATGCACAGTGGCCATCTTCGGAGCTGACCACGTTTACCGCATGAACATCGAGCGTATGGTGGACTTTCACCACCAGAGAAACGCCGATGTGACGGTGGCCGCCATTCCCGTCTCCGCTCACCTGTCCACCGACTTCGGAGTCATCGAGGCCGGGGCCGATGGTGCGATCCATGGGTTTTATGAGAAGGACATTCATGCGCCAACGATCCCGGGAAAAGAAGACCAGGTCTACGCATCGATGGGGAATTATCTCTTCTCAGGCCGGGTGCTACGGAGAGAGTTGCACGCTGATGTGCACCGCTCCGGGAGCCGCCGCGATTTTGGCTACGACATCCTACCCTCCATGCTCGGCCGGGCCGCAATGTACGCCTATGACTTCCAGTCCAACATCCTGCCGGGTGAGTCGGGTGGGGTAGCCCTCTACTGGCGAGACTTGGGAACGCTCGATGCCTACTATGAAGCCCAGATGGACCTCTGCGGGTTGGTGCCCTCCCTGAACCTCTATAACCCCCTTTGGCCAATTCACACAGCCAGCTATTCCGACCCTTGCGCAAAATTCAGCTACGACAAGCACGGCAACGTAGGCTCCGCGGTTGGATCCATCGTCTCCGGAGGCTGCATCTTCTCTGGAGGCACTGTGCGCGGCTCTGTTGTCGGCCGCGGAGTCCGGATAAAGGGCGAAAGCCTCGTCGAGGACTCAATCGTTCTCGACAACTGCGTCATCGGAGCAGGTTGCAAGATTCGCAGGGCTATTCTCGACGAAGGCGTCACTATCCCGGATGGACAGCGCATCGGCTACGACGCGGAAGAAGACCGCCGTAAGCACCATGTCTCTGAGAGCGGAATAGTTGTGTGCTCTCGCCGCATCGCATCCTAATCCTGGGTTCCGATCACATCGGGTGCTCCACTCACCGGCTCGTGTTGAGCCCAGCTTTCACCGATGATGAAGCATCACAGATGTCCAGTTTAGTGACTGAAGGCTGGAGAATTGAGAGTGGCAATTTCTCGAAGCCTCTCTGCATGCTTCGAGGGGATTGTGCGCACGTTCTCACTCAGCAATTTGTGGCTTCCTACGTGTGGGGACCTGCAGACGGAGAAAACACGTAGCTTGTCCCCATCGACCGGGCGGTTTTAGGCAGGTTTGCGAATGGACAGAGATTGATGATGAATGGCGTGAGGCGCTTGTAGACGAATGTCAAATCAAGAGAGTGGATTGGGAGGTGTACTGCACGAAAGCGCCCGAAGCTCAAGTACCTGTCGAGCAACTTCCCATTGCATCTTCACAGCAAGTAGTACATCTTCCGGAACAAAGTGCTGGCGGAACTGACCACGCACAAATCTCGTGATGAGTTGACTTGCCTCTGTGCCTTGGCGAACCGCAGTCAGCGCTTCTATGTCCGTCAGCGCGAGTCTTTTAAGCAACAGATCCCACTCTGAAACTGCGATCGGCGGATCGGAGCCGCTGATGAAGCGAGAATGCCCAACATGGTGAATCGGGCTGGTAGAGGCTGGTTGATCCATGTTGAATTTCCTCTTCTCTTGTAGTCGTGTCGGCACTGTACCCGTATGTACCGGCCGTCACACGTGACAGATTCTCGGCTTGATCAACGAAGCGCTGGAAACGTACTTTCCCAACCAGGACCCGATCGGCAATACGACGGAAGGCGCGGCTGAGCTACTGGAAGTTCCTTCATCGTCGTTCGTTTGGCGCTGCCATGACCTTGGCGGTGATGGGATATCACTTCTGGATCATGGCCGAGCGGCTTTCTGAAGTAAAGACCTGATCAGGCTGCGGGCGTGATCAATAGGACGTCGATGGCCGGAGGCGGTGTGACTTCGGGCAGTTCTCCATGCGAGTAATGGCCCTTTGCCACTTCGGCCAACACTCTGTTGACTGTGTCTTCGGTTCGCATTGAACTAGCGTGCAGTTTCCTGGTTGCCTGCATCGCGGTTGTGGCTAGAAGAAAGCGGTTCTCGATTTTGAGCCCGGCTTCGTACACCAGTTCCGATCGCATGATTGCCTCAATTCCCGATATAGAGCGTTTTGGAGCTGAAGCCAGACACCTGCGGCTTCATCGCTAATTCACGGCGTTCTGGGCAGGATGGGTGCAGAGGATGTCGAGGAGGGCCGAAGATCGAAGAAGATTGAACTGTCGATCGCCTCTTAGTCCAGCATACGCTGCCGGCGTCGCTTTACCTAATCTGCCCGTCAAGGAACGTCCCTGCTGGGTGGCGTAGAGTTAAAGCAGTAAAGGGAAGGAAAGTATGACAGAGGATTTGCAATTGACCTGTGGCGACTGCGGGCAGGAATTCACGTTTTCGAGCGAGGATCAGGCATTTTTTCAGGAACGTGGTTATTCAGCGCCGAAACGGTGCAAGTCTTGTCGCCAGGCAAAGAAGAACGAGCAGGGCGGAGGGGGAGGATACTACCGGAGCGAATCGCAGGGAACGACGGTTACATGTTCTGCGTGCGGGAAGCAGACGACAGTGCCGTTCGAGCCGCAAGGCGACCGCCCAGTCTATTGCCAGGATTGCTTCAGATCCAGAAAGAAAGACAGCGGCGGCGGCAGAGGAGGGCGTGGCTATCGACATTAGCTGGTGACGGCCTTTATAAGAAGGGCGGGCGATCAGTCGCTATCGACAGGTGCATCTCAAGCTGCTGATTAGGCACGTCTTCTGCAGAATCCGCTAACAAATGGATGAATAGATAACTTCGCCGCCAGTGTTTGTAGCTGTTTGGGGCGTACACTGAAAGAGATCGAAGAATCCGATCTGGATTTTCTTGCTTGTTCAGCTTTCCCGCATTACTCGCAATCAACTCCACATTGAGTTCGGCGGTACATCTATCCAGAAGGAACAAGGGGCAATGGAACAAGGAACAGTGAAGTGGTTCAACGACGCGAAGGGTTTCGGCTTTTTGAGCCGTCCGAGCGGCGAGGATGTCTTCGTGCATTTCTCGGCAATCAAGAGCGACGGCTTCAAGAGCCTGCAGGAAGGGCAAGCCGTGACATTCGACGTCGTAAAAGGCCCCAAGGGGCTTCAGGCTGAAAACGTACGGATCGCCTGAGCGACAACATCAGATCGAGCGGGGC
Organism: Occallatibacter sp.; assembly: GCA_035546015.1. Classification (GTDB taxonomy): domain Bacteria; phylum Acidobacteriota; class Terriglobia; order Terriglobales; family Acidobacteriaceae; genus Telmatobacter. The sequence continues at coordinate 15,358 of DASZXD010000183.1, read as the reverse complement.
GGTCATCTGACCGCCCTTTTTCGTCTTCGAAAGGATATTCCATGAAAAAGTCTGCTGCCCTGACAAAACCAGTGCCACGGGAAAAGGCTGCTCCTCGGCACGATAAGTACTTCCTGCGAGATCTTCATCAGGAGATCGATTTCTACGATCGCAAGCTTGCCTATCTCGACCAATTCGCCGAATTTGCCTCACCAGGAGACCGCGAAGTGGCAGAAAAGGGATTGCGGGCGAAGAGGGCTCCTCTTGAGAAAACCGCTCAGGGTCTCGTAGCGTCAGGCGTTGAATACGAGGAGAAAGACCTTCCGCGGTCCTTCCGTACAATGAATTTGGAGCATAACGGCGCACGAAAGAATCTCACCCTGGTTAAACGATCCAAACGGCCTGTAGCTTACCCCAACTGTCGCCTAGTCGCTGATTCGCTGAAGTAGCCGGGCAGTACCGATGAGAGTCTCGCTCATGACCTCCAGACAACAATTCTCTCCTTTATGCGATTTGCATCACGTACCGATGCGGCGTGTGATGCTGGAAGAAGACTCGGACGAAGTCCGAACGTACCACGCATGTGAGCGGCGCGACTGCACGCGCGTTTTCCGCGATTCGAACGGCTATTCGGATAGGGCTGAAGGCGAGTTTGATGAATCACGGGCTTCCCTTCGAAAATGTCCCCGATGCGGAGCCGTTCTTTATCTCGCAGAGGTGGACCATTCCCAGAAAACCGAGACATGGGAATGTCCGCAGAAGGAGTGCAGCTTCTCGGAAGAGTGTGGATCCCCCTCCGGGCGATAAATGGGCTCACATCGAACCGATGACCGAGGCCAAATGAGCTGCGCAATGAAAGTTCAACTGGGTTCGGAGTACGAAGCTGCGGCGGTGGTGTTTTCCAAGGCAGTGGCAGAACTGCGGCGGAAGATCGGAACGTCGACTAAAGAAGAGTATGAGCAGTTCGGCCGCCTTGCGAACGACGCTCGCGTGAAATCCGAGCAGGCGCGACTGGCTCTGGAGGAGCATACGGCAGAACATTGCTGCTGAGCCTCGCCAGCAGGCAGGCTACCCAACTATGTCCTTACAGCGGCACTATTTTTGTCTAGTCCTAGAAGGGCATGACGGCTGTTAATGAGCGGGTTGCCTGTTAGCGAGAGCTCACATCGGATCCGCTCGCGGGCTCCGACGAGAGGCCATGAAGCTAAACGTTTTCGGTGTTGGGCGGCCCCGGCATGAGATCCATGGGGGCGATGACAACCATTGCTAGCTCGGATCTTCAGTTTGCAAAGAATTGCTTCTGTCGATGGACTTCTTAGTGACGACGGCGATGCCAGCGTCGTTGCTCAGCAGCAACGTATCAGGGTTTTGAAGCGCTGCCGGGCACGTCCTTACCTCTTGTTTTCGGCTCAATGCGCGCGGCCTTGGCCAGCATGTTACTCGCGCGCTGCTGTCCTATGAGCACTATTGATCAGCGCGGACGGACAACGGTCATGTAGATTCTGACCGTTACCCAAATGCCTTGCGCTCCCGGCAGCGGGTGAGAAGGAGAAGCGAAGAAATGGCTCCCACGTCTGTAACGACCACATTCATCCCGCTCCATGATCGAATCCTTGTCCGGCGTCTGGAAGAAGGCGAGAGCGTCCGCGGCGGCATCATTATTCCTGACAGTGCTAAGGAAAAGCCACAGGAGGGCGAGGTCGTCGCCGTTGGCAAGGGCAAGTCAAACGACGAGGGCAAGGTCTTTCCCTTGGACGTTAAAGCGGGCGACAAGATCCTCTTCGGCAAGTACTCCGGCACGGAGATCAGTATTGATGGCGAAGAGTTCCTCATCATGCGCGAGGAAGAAGTTCTCGGCATCGTCAAAAAGTAGTTTCGCGAGTGAGGCGTACCGCGCGCCTTGCGCGCGACAAAAGAATCAGCGGAAGGGCAAAGTATTTTTGATCACCGCTGAACCCGATCGCTGACCCCTGGGAATTGACAACCGATTTAGGAGAGATAAGAGTATGGCAAAACAAATTCTGCAGGGCGAAGATTCCCGTCAGGCAATCCTGCGCGGCGTAAACATTCTAGCGGACACCGTCAAAGCGACCCTTGGACCCAAGGGCCGCAACGTCGTAATTGAGAAAAAGTTCGGCTCCCCCACCATCACGAAGGACGGCGTAACCGTAGCCAAGGAAATCGAGCTGAATGATCCAATGGAGAATGTGGGCGCGCAGTTGGTGAAGGAAGTCGCTTCCAAGACCTCCGATGTGGCAGGTGACGGCACCACCACCGCGACCGTTTTGGCGCAGGTCATTTTTCGCGAAGGTGTGAAGACAGTTGCTGCGGGTGCCAACCCCATGGCCCTCAAGCGCGGCATTGATAGGGCCGTTGTTGTGATCGTCGGCACCCGCGACAAGGATGGCGACTGGACTGAGGGTGGGGCCCTCGGCAAGCTCTCCAAGCCCGTGGACGAGGGGTCCGTGGCCAAAGTAGGCGCAATATCTGCGAATGGCGACCAGGAAATAGGTGACATCATTGCCGGAGCGATGCAGAAGGTGGGAAAGGATGGCGTGATCACCGTCGAAGAGTCAAAGACCGGTCACACCTTCGCTGAGCTGGTTGAAGGTATGCAGTTCGACCGGGGATACATTAGCCCCTATTTCATCACTGACGCGGAACGCATGGAAGTTGCACTTGAAGAACCCTATATTCTGATCTACGAAAAGAAGATCAGCGGCATGAAGGACCTCCTGCCCTTGTTGGAACTAGTTGCCCGCAGCGGCAAACCGCTTCTAATTATCGCCGAGGACATTGAAGGCGAATCTCTTGCCACACTGGTGGTAAACAAACTGCGCGGCACGCTGAATGTGGCAGCGGTCAAGGCGCCCGGTTTTGGTGATCGCCGCAAAGCCCTCCTGAGCGACATTGCGGTTCTGACAGCCGGCAAGGCCATCACTGAGGACCTCGGCATCAAGCTGGAGAGCGTTAAGCTCGAGGATCTAGGCCGAGCCAAGCGCATTACCATCGACAAGGACAATACCACCATCGTTGACGGCGCGGGTTCAAGTACTGACATCGCCAGCCGCGTGAAAGAGATCCGCACCCAGATCGAGAAGAGCACCTCAGACTACGACAAGGAAAAGCTCCAGGAGCGCTTGGCAAAACTCGTCGGAGGCGTTGCCATCATCAAGGTGGGCGCGGCCACTGAGACCGAGCTCAAAGAGAAGAAGGCGCGTGTCGAAGACGCCTTGCATGCAACCCGCGCTGCGGTCGAGGAAGGAATCGTCCCCGGTGGCGGAGTGGCCCTGGTGCGCGCCATTCCTTCAGTCGACGCCCTCATTAAGACTCTCACTGGCGACGAGAAAGTAGGGGCCCAGATAGTCCGCCGTTCTCTCGAAGAGCCGCTTCGCCAAATCGTCGCCAACGCAGGCGAAGAGGGCGCAGTGGTGGTGGCCAAGGTAATCGAATTCAAGGACCAGCACTTCGGCTACAACGCCCTTACAGGAACATTTGAGGATCTGGTAAAAGCAGGCGTCATTGACCCTACCAAGGTGACTCGCACGGCGCTACAGAACGCAGCCTCAATCGCCGCCTTGCTGCTGACCACTGAAGTAATGGTGGTTGAGATGCACGAGCCGAAATCAGCTCCGGCAGGCGGTAACGGCGGCGGAATGGACGGCATGTATTAGGGGCTGTTTCGACCCGGTGATTTCTTTCACAATTTACGGAATTCCCTCCGCACCCGTTGCTGTCGACGACGTTGGGATCTCCATCGGGCTGGAAAACCTGTCGGTCAACAGTTGGAAGTGGTAGCCCATCACCGCCAGCGTCATTGCCATCCCGAAAGAGCGCCGATAACGTGTGGCTGCCGCGAGCAAAAACTTCCAATAACTCCAACGTTCCTGCCCCAAAACTCCCTGGCGAACTATGGAAGTAACGAAAGCACGAGCATTGGCGCGAGTCATCCATCGCTGTTTGGATTTCCTCTCGCCGGGTGCCCGCTGGGTGCGGCCCAGGAAGAGCTTGACACGCTCGTAATAAGCCTCGCAGCTATAGATCTGCTTGAGCACGGAACGGTACCCCTCGATCAGCCGGGACGCATCCATGCGGGGTTTGAAATTGAGCTTGTCGCAAGTATTGTCGCCCCGGCCCGCGTCCAGAATCCGTCCCTCTTTGCGAAGCCGTCGAAAGAGCTGAGTCCCGGGCATGGCCTGAAGCAACCCCACCATTGCGATGGGGATTCCGCTCTTCTGGATGAAGTCCACCATGCGATCGAAGATATCTTCACGGTCAGTGTCGAAACCCAGGATGAACCCGCCCATAACCTGCATGCCATAGCTCTGGATCGTGGCAATGCTGTTCAGCAGATTGCGGCGCGTGTTCTGCAGTTTATTGCTGGCGATCAGCCCCGATTCATCGGGCGTCTCAATGCCGAGAAACACCGAGATGAATCCTGCGTCCTTCATCATTTGCATCAGCTCCGGATCGTCGGCTAGGTTCAGAGAGGCCTCGGTGATGAAGTCGAAGTTAGCTCCGTACTGGACGCGCCACTCGGCCAGCGCCTTCAGCAACTCTTTGGCCCGTGGCTTGTTCCCGATGAAATTGTCGTCGACGATAAATACCGCTTCGCGCCAGCCCGCTGCGTGCAGTTGATCCAGTTCCGCTAGCACCTGCCGGACGGCCTTGGTTCTTGGCCGCCGGCCATAGATTTCGATGATGTCACAGAACTCACAATTGAATGGGCAGCCGCGCGAGTATTGCACGGTCATGGTGGAGTAACGCTGCATCTTGATCAGTTTCAGATCGGGAAGCGGGCTGGTCTCCATGTCCGGGCGCTCGGCAGCCTGATAGACCAGCTTGGCCGTGCCGCGCTCCAGGTCCTGAGCCAACTCGCTTATCAGGCTCTCCGCCTCGCCGATCACGATGTGATCCGCATGGAGTTCAGTCGCCGACAGGCTGCTGGTGATCGGGCCACCCACGACGGTGCGCAGGCCGCGGGAACGGCAACGCTCCACGATGGCCACCAGCGGCTCGTGCTGGATGTGCATGCCACTTAACAGCACCACGTCGGCCCATTCCAAGTCGCGTTCACGCAGCTTTTCCACGTTGGTGTCCACCAGCCGCTTCTTCCAGTCGCGCGGCAGCAACGCGGCGACGGTCATCAACCCAAGCGGCGGTTGCGCAGCGCGCTTTCCCAGAAACCTGAGGGCGTGTTTGAAGCTCCAATAGGTGTCGGGGAACTGCGGGTAGATCAAAAGGACGTTCATCTGCCATTCTCCGAACGGAAGCACGGCTGCGCGGGCACGGGGATGAAATTCAGGCCGAGTTTCCCCAATCTGAAAATGCGATCGCTCTCGAGGTGGCTCACGCTCCCGCATCTATTTTCCTACGCGCTGGGAATAGATGCTGTATAGAATTGACCACTTACCTGCTCTAGCTTGCGGCCTCTGGGGTTCTCGAGAAAGTGCCGCACTGAACAGTTCTGACCATCAGGAAGATAAGAGCGATAAGAGGAGGGTAATGCCGTTCCCGCCCCGTTAGGCAGCCGCTTCTTGCAGGGGTCCAATAAAGTCGCCTGTACCGAGATATGTCCCGCCCATCGAAATCCTAGCGTAAATCTGAAGAACAGTGCAGGATCGTGAGCGATGCATTCGTTGCCAGGAATACTCGAATTCTGCACCGCAATCGCAACACACCTGATACGTTCGGCCTTGGATCGTAAAAACCCAGCTCAGGTTGTGGTGATGGCACCCGAACAGCGAAACGATTGCCTCTTCAATAAGTGTGCTCATATGGCGTAAAGCCTCATACTGCGTGTCACAATAAGCATCGCACATGCCGGCCCGCGTCTGGGCAGGAATGCTCCACGCGTTTGTGCACGCTACCGCTAAAGACGACGCACTATTAGTCCTTTGTGAGGAATGTGAGCAACGAGGGGTGAACCCGCAGGCTCCCGTTGTAGTCGATGAGGCCAAGATCGCGGAAATGGTTCATAAAGTGGCTAACCCGCGAACGGGTTGTGCCGACCATCTCTGCGAGTGTTTCCTGGCTTATCTTTAACAGCACCGGTTCCGGTTTCGACTGCTGCCCAAAGCCTGCCATCACGAGCAGAATCCTGGCCAGACGTTTCTCGCTATTGCTGAATATCTGATCTACGAACGCTTCTTCAATTCGCGCAATGCGGAAGACCAAATGGGAAACGAAGTTCTTGGCAAATGCGGGTTCCCGATGAAGGCTGCGCGCGATGCTTGCCCTCGTTACCCGCGTGATACTCGAGGTCTGCACTACCGTGGCGGTTGACATCCGCAGCGATTCTCTGGAAAGGCATCCTTCACCGAAGAAGTCGCCCTCGTGAAGGATAGCAATGATTGCTTTCTTCCCACTCTTCGACTTCGCAGTCAGTTTGACGTTACCGCTCCTGATGAAGAACATCGCATCAGATTTATCGCCCTGGATGTAGACGGTCTCCTGGTTCATGTACTGGCGAGTAATCGCGCGCGTGTCGAATCTCTTGAAGAGGGAAATAGAGGCTAGAGATCCATAGGTTTCGTTCACCAAAGCCGCCTCCTGGAATACCGAAGTATCTCGAGGGATTTGAGTCTAGGCTCCAGCCGTCTTCTACGCTGTTCAATAAAGCTCAATACACTTGATCGTTGTCACTGAGCATGCTCCACCTCCATCCGCTCAATTCTCGAGGATCTGAGCAGTTTTGCTCACAAACTTCATCGAGAATCTGCTAAAGCTTGGATGAAGGAGTCTCTCTTTCTCCCGATCTACTCCAAGTGTCTGAAGCGCAACGCCGTCCCTTGAATTCGAGACTGAGGCAGAATCCCATGGCAATTCTTTTTGCAAATCGCCGAAGAGCCGGTGCCTCTGAATCGGTCGAGCCGGTGCAGGCTCGATCAACTCAATTCAACTGGGTCTTTTTCACGGTGATTGCGACATTCCATCTCGGAGCTGTAGCGGCGTTGTTCTTCTTCTACTGGTCGTCGCTTGCCATATTCCTCGCGATGTGGCTGGTGGGCCAAAACGTGGGTATCGCGATCAGCTACCACCGCCAGCTCACGCATCGAAGTTTCACCACGCCAAAATGGGTGGAGTATGCGATGGCAATCTGTGGCTCTATGGCGCTGCAGGGCAGTCCCATTTATTGGGTCGCTGTGCATCGCTTGCATCACCAGCTCACAGACAAGCCTGGAGATCCGCACTCGCCTCGCGACGGGAAATGGTGGTCGCACATGGGTTGGATCCTACGCGGCGCACTTCACAACGAAACAACCACACTCTCGCGTTACGCACCCGATCTGCAGCGGAGCCGCTTTTATCGTTGGCTCGAGGTCTGGCATTGGCTGCCTATTACGCTCACGGGGATTGTGCTGGCGAGCTGTGGCACTGCCGTGGGCGGATGGAAGCTAGGTCTCTCGTGGTTACTGTGGGGAGTTCTTCTGCGGGTGACGGTCGGCTTCCATGCGACCTGGCTCGTCAACTCCGCTACGCATCTCTGGGGATCCCGCCGCTTCAACACGCACGACGATTCAACCAACAACTGGTGGGTCGCCCTCCTGACCGGCGGGGAGGGTTGGCACAACAATCATCACGCCCATCCGGCGTCTGCTACGCATGGAATGGCTTGGTGGGAGATTGACTTTAATTACTGGGGCATTCGCCTGCTGGCTCTATTCGGACTGGTGAGGAACATCAAAGTGATACGAACTAGCTCGCCCCTCAAGGCGACTCGCAACTGGACAACCGCTCAACCGGCTACCCGCTCTAGTCATGCAGGACGACGCTGATAAGCGAACTGTGGACCTGCATTCCGGCGCCGCCGTTGTAGTCGATGAAGCCTAGTTCTCGGAAGCGGTTGAGGAAGAAGCTAACCCGGGAACGCGTGGTCCCGATCATCTCGGCAAGTGTCTCCTGGCTCATCTTGGCGATCACGGGAACGGGCTTCGATTCCTGGCCGAAGTTGGCCATCAATAGGAGCAGCCGGGCAAGCCGCTTCTCACTGGAGTTGAAGAGGTGATCAACCAGGTCCGCCTCCATGCGAATGTTGCGGGAAAGCAGATGGGTCAGGAACTGCTGGGCAAATCCCGCCTCGCGACGGAGCAGGCCCAACATGACGTGCTTATCCACCCGGACGATGGTGCTCCGCTGTAGTGCGCTTGCTGTTGCCATGCGCACCGGCTGTCCGGCAAGGCAGCCTTCGCCGAAGAAATGATCTTCGGGCAGGATTGCTATGACGGCTTCCTTACCCCGCTTCGAAACCACGTTGAGCTTCACCTTGCCGCTCACGATGTAGAAGACCGCGTCGGCCGGATCGCCTTGCGAGAAGACAGTCTGATTTGTCAGATATTCGCGCCTGGATTTCCCAATTCCGATCTTGGTTAGAAGAAAGCCAGAATCAAACGAAGTAGGTTGTTCCTGCACTACGCCAATCCCGTCTGGAACGACCTCCGACTTGCGGTTTACGACCGTTTTCGAAGACCGCCGCCCGCCCGTTGAAGTCTTGTGCGCCTTCTTCAATTTGGTCGTGCGCGTGGTTGCCACCGGAAAACCTCCCGCGCGGAGAGTGAATGAGCTTGGAACCAGCCCATGAACCTACACTGCCGTGTATACCGAAGTGTAGCTCGCAGGGCGCCACTTGGGTGTTCAATTTTGCTCACCTCGTGGGCAACTGCGCATTTAGAATAAGATGCCACGGGCAGGCCAGACGTTTTTAACCTGCCAGGGTTTAGTTCTGTGCCGGAAATAGCTCCCCGCTTTTCTGGTGGCCTTCTCTGAAGGCGGAACTACTGCCCGGAAAGGTCGGCCCTGTTGAACGTTCATCTGGTCAATCCCAGTGACAATTCCTTTGGAACCGCCGTCATTACACCGCGATGGTTGTTTGTGCTTGCTGCGGCTACACCCGAAATCGCGGGGACCCCGATTCTCGTAGACGAATCGCTGGAGCAGATTGTGCCCGACAGCATTCAGCCGGGCGACATCGTCGGCATCAGTGTGCACACCGGCAATGCGCTGCGCGGCTACCAGGTTGGGCGTTTGGCTCGGGCTCGCGGTGCATGGGTTGTATTTGGAGGCATCCACGCTACTCTCTTCCCTGAGGAAGCTTTGGAACTCGGCGAAGCGCACGCAGTGGTGAAGGGCGACGGGGACATCGCCTGGGCTAGGACTGTGGTTGATTGCATGGCCGGCGCGCCCCAAAGGGTCTACGAAGGGGGACGGATCGCAGGCACGGAGTTCCTCGCCGCACGATGGGACCTGATGCGTCCTGACAAATATATGTGGGCATCGGTGCAGACCGTTCGCGGATGCCCCAAGCACTGCTCATTCTGCAGCGTCTGGCGTACCGACGGACAAAAACCTCGGCAGCGGTCATTTCAGAGAGTGATCGACGAGATCGTAACTCTGCGGCGGATCGGTTTTCGTTTTATAGCGCTTGCCGACGATAACTTCTATCCGGTCACTCTGACCGATCTGCGGCTCGCGCGTGAGCAGAAGAACCTCGTCAAGCTCGAAGAACTAACGGCGATACGTCAGGAGCGCTTCCGGTTGATGGAAGAACTCGCAAAGCTCCCTAAAGACATGGTGTTCTTCACCCAGATCACAATGGAGGCGGGCGAGGACGGCGAGTACCTCGACGCCATGCGTGAGGCCAATATCAAGGGCGCTCTGGTCGGTGTGGAAGCGGTCACGCCAGAGGGCCTGAAGGCAGTTTTCAAAGATTGGAACTACTCGGGCGAGGCGCTGGCCAGGCAGCTGCAAACCTTTCGCCAGCACGGTGTCCACGTGCTCGGCTCATTTATTTTCGGATTGCCGACCGACAAGCCGGCGACATTCGACGCTACTGTGGAGATGGCGATCAAGGCCGGAGTTACTTTCGCGCAATTCGTGATGATGACGCCTTTCCCGGGCACCGTGGACTTCGGGCGATGGGAGAAAGAGCAGTCCACACACCCAACGATGGTCGGTGATGTGCCTATTACTCGCTACTGGCTGATTCCTACAGAGGTACGCCCAAAAATGTTCACTCCGCACCCGTCCATGGGGTCAGACGAAATTCGCGAGCGCACGCAGCGGGTGTGGGACAGGTTCTATAACTGGAGCGCCATCTGGCAACGCTCAGGCTGCACGCCGAATCTCCGCTCACGGATTGCTTTTATCTTCCTTTCCAAGCTCTACCGTCAGATGTACGCGGGCACCGGGATCTCAACGGACAGCGCACGCAGGAAGAAGTCAAAGAAATGGGCGCGATGGACCGCCCGCCAATGCAAAAAGCTGTTCGAGGCAAGGCCGATGCCCGAACTCAAATCGCCTGCGTGGCAACCAGCATCGGCGGTAGGCCCATCTGTGATTACCGATTTTCCGCGGGGTGTGGCGCCATTTGTCGTCTTACCCGAAGGCGAGTAGCGCTCCATCCCTACCAAGTCAATGCGAGTCCGATCGCGTCCATGTAACTGACACAAATAGAGTTCAATGTATTCCGAGCTGAAAGGCCAATTAATTGCGAAGGGACGGCACGGGCGTGCTTTGGAGCGTATGCTTAGGACAGCGGTCAGAAACTTCCTTCCTTCTCGCCTTCAGCATTCCAGGCATCGCTCCAGACGAGCCCCGTTCAAGCAAACCACCGAACGATTGGAGTCGTCATGAGCCTTATTCGTAATAATCAATCGGATGTTCGGAAGCATTTCTCTTCGAGTGGAAAGAAGCATCTTCATCTCGTAGGTTCAGCCACTGAACCGGATGCTACTGGCTTCTCCGGAGATGGACCCCCAAGCACAGAGCCGATTGCACCAAATCCGGTTTCTCAATCTGCTACAGTCATCAATTCGACGAGCGATTCCGCGTCGGATGGCTTGGTAACTTTGGCCGTACCAGAAAAGCCGTTAGCGTGACATTACATATGGTGTTTCTCCGTACGGGCTCTACTTTGCCCGTTGGGATGGCAGTGCGCCAGGAGCCGTTCGGCAGGAGATGGGCACTAGTTCAGGGTTTGGCGGCTGACGCGCTGGATCGCGAAATTCGAGCTGCTGGCTGGCATTTCATGTGGCTGCAGGATTCAGCCTTGCACCGAGGATTAGGGCTGACAGAGGAAGGAGCAATCCGCAGTGCATTAGCCCATGCGCTTTCGCAAATGCGCGAACGCTTCAATGCTGCCGAGATTGAGTCTCTCCATGTTGCCCACTATCTAGGTTTCCGAGTCGCCAAGGTTGAGTTGCAGGCCCGTCACATTCAGCGAAGTGCTTCGCTGGACTCTGTGAACGAATCTGGTTACTAATTCGCCCCGCCTCCCAAGGCTAATTCATTCCCAAATGATTTTGGCTCATGGCAAGCCTCTATCTTGAAGCTGACTTTTTCCGTGTTCTGCCTTGGGAATCAATGCAGCATCGAAAGCAGGAACCATGTCATTTCCAGCGATAAGTCAATCCGAAAAATCTGTTGGCGGCGTTCATCCGATTTGTTCACCCTCCATGCCAGAGTCAAGCATTGGCCTCTCCTTGCCTACCCGCATTGCTTTCATCGGAAACTATCTTCCGCGGCGCTGCGGCATTGCCACGTTTACCACGGACCTCTGTACCGCGATGGCGACGGAATATGGAGCCGAGCGCATGTTCGCGATTCCGGTAAATGATCCCGATTCCTGCTACCAATATCCGGAGCAAGTGCGGCTGGAGCTTGCACAGGATGATCGTTACTCGTACGAACGGGCTGCGGAGTTTTTGAACTTCAACTGCAACGACCTTGTTTGCCTGCAACACGAATATGGGATATACGGTGGAGACGCGGGCAGCCACATCCTAACTCTGTTGCGCAGACTCAGAATGCCGCTCGTGACGACACTACATACAGTGCTGCGTGATCCGGATGTGAATCAGCGCACAGTGCTTGAGGAGATTGCTCGACTGTCCGATCGCTTGATCGTCATGAGCAATTTGGCAAGCAGTCTTCTGGTCAGCGAGTACGGAGTTTCGAGCGCGAAGATCGACATAATCCCGCATGGCGTACCCGACATGCCATTCATGGACCCCAACTACTTCAAGGATCAGTTCGCGACCGAGGGAAAATCCGTTCTCTTGACGTTTGGCCTTTTGTCGCCCAACAAAGGAATCGAAAATGTAATTTCCTCCCTTCCCGCGATTCTTGAAAAGCATCCGAATGTGGTTTACATCGTCTCCGGTGTCACTCATCCACATGTTCTCAGACATGAAGGCGAGCGCTATCGCGAGCGTCTGCATCACCTCGCAGAACAACTGGGAGTCTCTGCGCCCCGAGGCACCGTACGAGCGCAACGGAGACGTGCACGACGTCGTGTTTCCCTGCGGCCAGGTCATCGACGCCGATGGGGACACAATTCGCCTCTACTATGGCGCGGCCGATTCCTGCATGGCCCTGGCTACGGGCAGCATAACTGCACTTCTCGCCTGGTTGGATGAGCATTCCAGTGACAGCGAAGAGATCACTGCTCGGCAATGCGAGCGATGAGTTTGAGCGAAGGGAGGTTCTAAATGAACCTTGAAACAATGACTTGGCCGACATGGCTACCGCGGGTACTGTGGCCGCGCTATATGTGTCCTCGCTGCAACTGCGTTCAATTCAAACCAGCCGAGTTGCGTCCGGTCGATGGTTTCCTGGCGATGTTTGCGCTTCGTCCCGTTCGCTGCAAGTTCTGCTGGCGTCGCTACTACTCGTTCTTGAAAGAATACTCTGAATGAGCAAAGCAATCTCTGACTCCCTTCGCACTTCGAACGATCTCCTAAACGAACTCACGGAAAGACATGCGCCTTCCGCTCTGAACTATCGGATAGTGGCACAGAGCGCGGAAGAGGTGCAGAACATCCAGAATGCGCCGACGGTCAGCATGGCGCCCTACCTGATCGCATCCGGACAAACCCGACTCCTGAATACGATCAGCATTTATGGTCTCAGGGGAGAGAGTCGAGAACACGTACGGCTGCTCTATATGAATGCAACGGCAATTCAGGTTTGGGAGGAGATGGGGAAGGTGCCCAAGATCATTGGGCGGCAATTTCGACCGCCTCATACAGCGCTCCTTGTATTTGGCGTTCCGTTTAGCCAATAGAACAGCCGCAGTCAAAGGTACCATCTTATGTCAGGTGCGAAAACGGCAGATGACAAGCAGCTCCGAATGGCGGTCGCACAGCTTAGGGATTTGCGATCGCATGTCCACACGCCGATCAACCAGGCTACGACGGACGAGTACCAATCGGTCATCGAATATCTCGAAGATGCTGCCGGCGAGTTCCTTCAGCACTTCTCGATGACTCACAAATCATGAGTTTCAGTGACAATTTATTGCCAAAATCTGCAAGTTAAACCGGGCACGATGTTCAAGCCCATCGACAAAGGAACTGATGACAGTCATGAGACGACTTTTGCTCTGCTTCTTAGTGGCCACCCTTAGCTCCTGGCAGGCAAGGCTACTTGCGCAGGTATCAGTCCACGAAGAAAACGTGTCGGCCTGCAAGAACGGATTGACATCCTGCAACCGCACCGATCTGTCCGATGTGGAATCCCGTAATATCGCTGCCAGCATGCACCAGCGCAATCTCGCCGATTGCAGGTCTGGCGAAAACTCGTGCGATCGCGCCCAACTCACGGACCTCGAAACCATTGCGTTGGATGTCGCCCTCCACCAGAAGAACGTTTCCAATTGTATGGACGGAATCGGACCGTGCGATCATGGCGCGCTTACCATCCGGGAATTGCGTGCAGTTACACTCGCCGAGCATCGGCAGAATATTTCCCGCTGCAAAGATGGCGGACAACCCTGTGACACCTCCAGGCTGACCAAGCAGGAACTGAGCGATATAGCCATTGCGAATCACCAGCGCAATGTCTCGAACTGTACTGATCTTATAGGCTCCTGCGACAGGTTGATGCTTACGCGAGCCGAGGCCAGGGAAATCGATACCGCTGCCCGCGCACGCAATCTCTTTTACTGCTCAGAGGACTCGGGTCCGTGCGATCGATCCAGGCTGAGCCCTGCGGAAGCGCGCATTGTGGAGTATGCCGCCCGCCGACGCAACAGTGCCGCTTGCGTGGATGGCAAAGAATCCTGTGATTACTCTCTCTTGACTGCATCCGAGATTAACGCCTTGCAAGTCAGGGAGCGGCGCCGTAACCTAAAAGCCTGCCAAACAGGCTATGGCTATTGCGATCTATCACGACTCACGAGCGAGGAAACACGGACCATTGCCGCAGAACTTCCGGCTCACCGGTAACACCATCCGTTCCCAGGGGCTGACGCGACCATGTCGAACAGATCGGAAAGCTACGCGCAAGGCTGACACCACACGAGATCGCCGTGTGATCTCTCTATTTGTGCCTGCCGGCGATGCGCCTCACCTGATCAAGGACCTCCTGCTCGTTCTTGAGAGAAAGAGCCTTTCGGCCGCAGTTGGCGCGGTAGACGACCAGGTTGTCGTCGCCGCCCACAACGCTCGGGAACAGGAGACCTTCGATCCCCGCAGAGATGAGTTCTCCGGCCAATTCTATCGATGCAATCAAATCGTCCTTATCAAGGCAAGCCATCTTCACGGCTTCTGCTGCTTGTGACGATCAGAGAGTTGTCAGGCTCAGCGCTTTCTTTAGATCCACGGCAACCGCATACACAACCTGCGGATACTTGTCGATGCTGATCTGACCCGCCACGCCGAGTCGCGATTTGCGTGCTGTGATCTTCGCCGACAACGTAATCGCGTCGGCCATCCTGGACCGTCGCTGCGCTGATTTGTGCGGATTATAATCGAGAAAGAAGCCGCTCCATCGGTCGAGCTGGATGGTTGAGCTGGAAAAACCCGCGTTCGATGTCGAGGCATTTCTGGCGAGCGCCGGGCTACGGCAAAGAATTGTCCAGATAGGGCCCAACCAGACATTTTTTTCGCAGGGCGACCCGGCCGATTCCGTCTTTTATCTCCAAAAAGGCCGCGTCAAGATCACGGTGGTCTCGCAGGCTGGCAAGGAAGCTACCATCACGATGCTCTCCGCAGGCGACTTTGTGGGAGAGGAGTCGCTCGCGGCAGTGTCTGGGCTGCGCCTGGCCACAGCTAGATCCATTACGGCCTGCACCGCGCTCAAGATAGCCCGTGACGAGATGATCCGCGCGATGCATGAGGAACATGAATTCTCCGACCTGTTCCTCAAGTTTCTGCTCGAACGCTGCATGCGCATCCAGGCCGATCTTGTCGATCAGCTCTTCAACTCCAGCGAAAAACGTCTGGCCAGAATCCTCTTGTTGATGGCGGAGTTCGGCAAGCCTGGCGAGCCGGAGCCGCTGATTCCCAAGATCTCGCAGGAGACTCTGGCGGAGATGATCGGGACCACCCGCTCCCGGGTCAGTTTTTTCATGAACCGCTTTCGCAAGCTTGGCTTTATC
>DASZXD010000182.1:0-20028 GCA_035546015.1 Occallatibacter sp. | reverse complement strand
GGGGGCTTCTTTCGCCCAATGTTTTGCAGTTTTCTGCACCTTCCCAATCGCATTTATCCTGATTTTTGCGCTCCAGAGACTTTTTGCATCAGGAGACGATGCAGGAACTCCAGTCGAGTGAAGTCATCAATGCATCTTGAGGTGGTGTTTCGGCTGGATCGGCAGTGAGTGGTTATCTATCCTGGAACCGCTTCAGGCCACGCGGCATGTCTTGAGTCTGAGCGCTGCCGAACATCGAGCCAGGACCCGCTCATCGCAGAAGACGCGATGAACGGGGCACAGCCCGGAGAGTGCGATTGGTGCGGTACTGGAGACGAGCGGGTCCGCTGCCATGATCTCGTCTGGCGCTATTGGCTGGTGTGGGGCTTGACGGCGGCTGCGGCGTCGACGAGTTTTTGCAGTTGCGGCAGCACGACGAAGTCGACAAGCTCCTGCGGTTTTGCGGTGTCTTTGATGATTGCGGTTTGCTCGGCCTGCCACTCGGGGGTGGCGGGGTTGCCGGAGTTCAGATAGGTGATGGCGTCGAGGCCGATCTGGCCGAGCTTTGGCCATTGGCTGATGCGGTTCGACTCCAATTGAAGAAGGGGATTGTGAATGGCCATGCTTTCGAGCGCGGGCGCGGCGTAGACCCAGTAGCGGAAGATGTTCTGCAGATTGTTCATTGCATCTTTGTCTCCGCTGAGCGCGCTGGCCACGACTAGTTCAAGCTGGTGGCGCATGGGCGGGTCGGGGTGGAGGGCGTCGACGAGCTGGTCGAGCGGCGTGAGCTGATCGGTGTGCTGCTCCTGATAGCGTACGTGGAAGTCGACGGGCTGCAGCACGGAGGCGAAGAGCGCGAGCGCGCCGTCGTCCTGAGTGCCGGCGAGCTGGCGCAGCGCGCGTTCCGGATACGAGAGATGGGTGAGGCCTTCGGCGTCGAGACGGATGGATTCGACGGCGAGACGGCGATACATGTCGTCGACGTCGCGGTCGGAGGCCGGAGACCAGAAGCGCTCGGCGACGGCTGCGGCACGCGGCCAGATGCGCGAGTCGATGGTGAGCGGGGAGATGTGCTCGCCCCACATGCAGGCTTCGCCGCCGAGAATGAGCTTTGCCTGCTCGGGCGTGAGATCGGAACCGGCTGGGATGGGATCGGCGAGGAAGACATCGGCGGCCGAGTACATGTGGTCGATGTAATAGGCATGTGAATAGATGCCGTTGTGGCCCTGCCTGGCGGCATTGATGAGAAACTCTGTGCCGTGCCAGACCTGGATAACGGTGTCGCGCGGGAGATTGGGGCTGAGGATCTCATCCCAGCCGACCATGCGCTTGTGATACTTGGCGAGGATCTTCTGAACGCGGGTGTTGAAGTAGGCCTGTAGCTGGGCTGAGGTTTGGAGATTGTGGGCGTGCATGAAGGCCTGGATCTGCGGATTGGCGGCCCACTGCTTTCCGTTGCTCTCGTCGCCGCCGATGTGCATGTAGGCGTCAGGGAAGAGATGGGCCATTTCGCCGAGAAAGGCGTCGAGGAATTTGTAAGTGGATTCACGCGTGGGATCGAAGGCGGCGTCGTGAATGCCGAAGACGGTCTGCACGGAGTAGGGGCCGGGCGCACTGGCGAGCTCAGGGTAGCCAACGAACCATGATGTCGAGTGGCCGGGGATGTCAAACTCGGGCACAACGCGGATGCCACGCGCGGCTGCGTAGTCGATGATGTCGCGGACCTGCTGCTGGGTGTAGTAGAGGCCGTTGGAGCCGAGTTCGTGGAGCTTGGGAAAGACGCGGCTTTCAACGCGGAAGCCCTGGTCTTCACTGAGGTGCCAGTGGAGCACATTGAGCTTGACGGCGGCCATGCCGTCGAGGGTGCGATAGATAACTTCGACAGGAAGGAAGTGACGGCCGCAGTCGAGCATGAGTCCGCGCCAGGGGAAGCGCGGCGCGTCTTCAATGTGGACTGCGGGGAAGATGAAACTGGAGCCCGCAGGCTGCGCGAGTTGCAGCAGGGTTTCGAGGCCTCGGAGCGCGCCAATGTCGGTTTTTGAGTGGAGCGCGATGGCGTGATCGTCGATGTCGAGGGTGTAGCTCTCGTCCTGGTCGATATTCGGGTAGGGACTGGAGGCCGGCGTGGCTACGTCGATAGTAAGCGTGGCGCCGGATGCGGCTGCGGTGCGCGCGATCTGGACGCCGGTGCGCATCTCAAGGCGGCTGATGAAGCGAACGGCTGCCTGGCTGAGGCGCGCGCCGGAGTCGCCGTGGATGGCATAGCTGAAGGATTTGTCGAGAGCCAGACTGCCGGATTTTGCTGTGAGCGAGGCAGGCAGCGGCATGAGCGTGTTGACGAAGCTGGTTTGCGCCACGAGCGCGAACGGAGGGAACGAGGCAACAAAGGCAATAAGGAATGCACCAAGACGGTGTGTACGGCGTAATTGAGCGGTCATCTTCAACTCCGGCATGGTTCTCCAGTATGGTAGCGGGTGGACTTAGGAAAGGTCAGAGGATGATTGAATGTGCGAACTCAGGCCGCAAATGAGTGTAATCGGCCAGGATTTCGATTTCAATCTTTTTGTTACTTTTACTGTCGGTTCATGTACACTTGGCGAGGAGTCTGGGGATCATGACAGGTATGCGGAAACCAGTTGGAAATCCATGGATGGCGAAGGCTGCGGCCTTCGCGTTTCTGTTTTTGTGCACTGCAGTGAGCGCGCAGGCGCAGGAGTTCACGCTGCGCGGTGAACGGCTGATGGCGAAGTTCGAAGACGCGCATGGGAGCCTGCGCATGGCGGGCGTTGAGGATCGGCGGACAGGCGCCAAGCTCAACCCGGGCGAGGCGTTCAGCCTGAAGTTGGGCGACGGGAGCGTGGTGGCAGCGTCGCAGATGAAACTCGAAGGCGCGCCGGTGCAGTCTGCTCTGGCCGCGAAGCCTGATGCTTCGCGTGCAGCGGAGCGGATTGCGGGCGAGCAGGTGTGCGCTGACCTTTCGCACGGCCCGCTGAGCGTGCACTGGTGCGCGATTCTGCGCGAGGGCGCGAATTATGTGCGGCAGGAGATCACGCTGAAGGCCGCGGGCGAGCCGGTGCAGATTGCCGAAGTGCGGATGTTCGACTTTGCCGCGCCGGATGCGCAGGTGGTGGGGCGGGTGAAGGGCTCGCCGCTGGTGGATGGGAATTTCTTCTTCGGGTTTGAGTTTCCGCTGAGCGAGAGCGCGATGGATGGCGGACGCGCGACGTCGCTGCTGAAGCGCACGCTGCCGCTTGAAGCGGGGAACTCGGTGACGTACTCGTCAGTGATTGGCGTGGCTGCGCCGGGGCAGATGCGACGGGACTTTCTGCGCTACATCGAGCTGGAGCGGGCGCATCCATATCGGACATTTCTGCACTACAACTCCTGGTACGACATTGGCTATGGCGAGCGCTATGACGAAGCCGAGGCGCTGGACCGCGTGCATGCATTTGGCGAGGAACTGGTGCGCAAGCGCGGCGTGACGATGGATTCGTTCCTCTTTGACGACGGATGGGACGATACGAAGACGCTGTGGGGATTCAATTCCGGACTGCCGAATGGGTTTACGAAGATTCATGAGGCGGCGGCGCAGTACGGCTACGGCATCGGCGTGTGGATGTCGCCGTGGGGCGGCTACAGCGTGGCCAAACAGCAGCGTATTGCAGCGGGTGAGGCAGCGGGATACGAGACGGTGAAGGGCGGCTTTGCCCTCTCGGCGCCGAAGTATTACGGGCTGTTTGAGCGGACATGCCTGGAGATGATCAGGAAGTATGGGGTGAACCAGTTCAAGTTCGACGGGACGGGAAATGTCAGCTCGGTGTTTCCGGGGAGTCTGTTCGATAGCGATTTTTCGGCGGCGATTCATCTGATTGAGCGGCTGCGGCAGGAGGAGCCGAACATCTTTATCAACATCACGACGGGTACGTGGCCATCGCCGTTCTGGCCGCGGTTTGCCGACTCGATCTGGAGAGGCGGCGACGACCACAGTTTTGATGGCGTGGGTAGCTGGCGACAGAAGTGGATCACGTATCGCGACGAGCAGACGTATCGAAATATTGTGCAGGGCGGGCCGCTTTATCCGCTGAACTCGCTGATGCTGCATGGGCTGATCTTTGCGAAAGAGGCGAAGAATCTGCAGACGGATCCGGGCAACGATTTTATCGACGAAGTGCATGACTACTTTGGCGAAGGGACGCAGCTGCAGGAGATGTACATTACTCCGGGTCTGCTGACGAAGGAAGACTGGGATGCGCTGGCAGAGGCTGCGAAGTGGTCGCGCGCGAATGCGGCTGTTCTGAAAGATACGCACTGGATTGGAGGCGATCCGGGCAAGCTCGAGGTGTACGGCTGGGCTTCGTGGTCGCCGGAGAAGGGGATTGTGACGCTGCGGAATCCTTCAGATCACGAGCAGGAGTTTCTGCTCGATGTGGGCAAGGCGTTCGAGTTGCCGGCGGGCGCGGCGCGAAGCTATCGGGCGCGTAGTCCTTGGGCGGCGGATAAGGGACAGGAGGCGCTGCCGCTGCGTGCGGGTGAGGCGCATAAGTTTGTGCTGAAACCGTTTGAAGTGGTCACGCTGGATGCTGAGGCGGCGAAGTAGGTTGATGCTTTCTCTGGTTGACTGAACATTGTTGGAGGGAGTGGGTGGCGAAGTATTTGCTGGAGCTGGCGCGGGCCTGGCATGAAGGACGGCCGCGCGGGATTTATTCGGTGTGTTCGGCGCATCCGTGGGTGCTGGAAGCGGCGATGGAGCAGGCGATTGCGGATGGATCGCACCTGCTGATCGAGGCTACGTCGAACCAGGTGAATCATGAGGGCGGATATACGGGGATGCAGCCAGCGGATTTTCGCGGGCTGGTGGAAGAGACTGCACGCGCGAAGAATTTTGATTTGTCGCGGCTGATTCTTGGCGGCGATCATCTGGGGCCGAATCCGTGGCAGCGCAGGCCTGCGGCCGATGCGATGCGCGAAGCCGAAAAGATGGTGGAGGGCTATGCGCGCGCGGGGTTCACGAAGATTCATCTCGATGCGAGCATGGCCTGCGGCGACGAAAAAGGACCGCTGGACGACGAGACGATTGCGCGGCGTGCGGCGCAGTTGTGCGTGGTTGCCGAGAAGGCCGCGAGTACGGAGAAGCCGGTGTATGTGATCGGGACCGAGGTGCCGATTCCGGGCGGCGCGACGGAGAGCTTATCGCATCTGCATCCCACGAGCCGTGAGGCTGCGGCGAAGACGCTTGATGTACACAAACGGGTGTTCGATGAAGCCGGCTTGAGCGCGGTGTGGCCTCGGGTGATTGCACTGGTGGTGCAGCCGGGCGTGGAGTTTAATCACCTGAGCGTGGTGGATTACGATGCGCCGCGGGCTGCGCATCTTACCGAATTGCTGCGCGGGCAGGATTTGCTGGTGTATGAGGCGCACTCGACGGATTATCAGCGGCCGGAGTCGTATAAGGCGCTGGTGCGGGATGGATTCTCGATACTGAAGGTGGGGCCGGCGCTGACGTTTGCGATGCGCGAGGCGCTGGAGGCTCTGGAGCAGATTGAGACAGAGCTTGTGGCGGCGGAGAAGCGGTCGTATCTGATGGCTGTGCTGGAGCAGGCTATGCTCGACGATCCGCGGCACTGGCAGCAGCATTATCACGGCACGGAGAGCGAGCAGCGGCTGCTGCGGCGGTACAGCTACAGTGATCGCGTGCGCTACTACTGGACTGCGCCAAAGGTGAAAGACGCCGTTGAACGAATGATGAAGAATCTTGGTGGCGTGGAGATTCCGGAGACGATGCTGAGCGCGTATCTGCCGGAGGAGTACAAGGCGGTGCGCATGGGCAGACTCAAACTCGAGGTGAAGGCGCTTGTGATTTACCGCATCCGGACCGCGATTGCGCCGTATGCGGCGGCTTGCGTGGGCTAAACGCGGATAACTTCAACACCGGCTGAGGCCAGAGTCTGCTCGTCTTCAGCGGCGATCTTGCTGTCGGTGATAACCGTGTGAATCACAGACGGCGGTGCGATGAGTGCTAGGCTGCGGCGGTTGAACTTGGTTGAGTCGCAGACGGCGACGACGCGCGCGGAGGCCTCTACCATGGCGCGGTTTACACGCGACTCGAGCAGATTTGGAGTCATGACGCCGGTCTTGGCGTCGAAGCCGTCTACGCCGAGGAAGAGAATGTCTGCACGGACGGAGCGAAGCACGTCTTCAGCCAGCGGGCCAACGAGCGAGAAGGAGTTCTTGCGCAGCGATCCGCCGGTGAGGATGACTTCAAAATCGGTTCCGGCGAGCTCGGTGGCGATGTTGACCGCGTTGGTGATCACGGTAAGGTGAGAGAAGCGGCGCAGTTCGCGTGCGATAGCTGTGGTGGTGGTGCCGGAGTCGAGCAGGACGCACATACCCTCAGAGACAAGCGATGCGGCGGCTCGGGCGATGCGCTCTTTCTCCTGCGACTGTTTCTGCTCTTTTTCGATAAGCGAGGGATCGAGGAGAGCTCCGCCTTTGGCTGAGAGCGCGCCGCCGTGGCTACGCAGCACAAGACCCTTCGATGCGAGATGGTCGAGGTCTTTGCGGATGGTGATGCGCGAGATGCCGAGGGTTTCACTCAGCTCGGAGATGAGCACGCGGCCCTCGCGCTGAATTCTGGCGAGTATGTGCTGGCGGCGCTCATCGATGAGCATATCGCTTCCTGGCATGGTAATGGGCCCGTCTGTCATGGTGGTCATGGAATTGTGATGACTCAACATGGTAGCAGATGACAGCACAGTCAGGGCCGGCTATTCACTGTTCCGTTGAGTACAGGCGAAGCTAGCCCGGCGATGGTTCGGCCGGGCGCACCTCCGAGATCGAAGACGATTACGTCATTTGCGCCCTTGTGGAGCCAGGGGCCGGGCAGATAGAGAGCTTTTTGCGGGCCGATGCTCCAGATACGGCCGAGGGCATGGCCGTTTACCCAGACAAAGCCTTTGGTGAAAGCGCTGGTGTCGAGGAAGGTGTCGCCGGGCTGGTCAACCTGAAGAGATCCGCGGTAAAAGCAGGGGCCGGTGCATTCCGTTGGCTGAAAAGAAAGGCTTGCAGGGTCGCTCATGGGCAGCGAATAGATTTGCCAGCCGGTGAGCGGCTTGCCGGCCAGCGTGACCTGGTGGGTGATGCCCTGCTGTTCGCCGCGGATGGCGATGCTGAAGTTCACGCGGCCGGTGTTTTCAACGAGAATGTCGAGCTGCGTGTTGGGCTGCGTGAAGTTGACGGCGAGAGTGTTCTGCTTGAGACGGCGGTCGAGTGTGCCGATGAGCGTACCGTTTTTATAGATGCGCGCGTAGTCATGCAGCTCGTCGAGTATGAGGTCACCGGATACGGGTGCGGGGATAGTGGTTCGGTAGAGGATGTAGCCGTAGGCTTGGCCGAGGTCTTCCATGGTGAGTGGCTGCTCTGACCGCACACGGTCTGGGAGATTCTGCCAGAGCGATGCCGACTGCGTGAGTGTGACAGCAGGGATAGCGATTGGCGAATCGACCGATGGGATAGATGGCGGCGTGATGCCGGTGGCTTTGGCGATGACGTCGCGAAAGAGGGTGTACTTCTGCGTGGGGCGGCCGCTTTCGTCGAGTGGGGAGTCGTAGTCGTAGCTGGTAACGTCGGGCTCATAGTTACCGTGATCCATGTTGGCGCCGTTCATCCAGCCGAAGCTGGTGCCGCCGTGAAACATGTAGATGCTGACGGAGTAACCCTGGGAGAGCATCCAGGCAAGCTCGTCGGCCTGCTGCTGAGCGTTGGTGGTGTGGTGGTGCTCACCCCAGTGATCGAACCATCCGGCCCAGTATTCGCCAGTCATGAAGGGACCCTGCGGGCGCAGCTTGTGCAGGACTTCGAAGCCGTGCTTTGCACCGCCTGCGCCGAAGTTGATGACGGCGGGCAACTCAGGAAGCGCGCCGTTGGGTAGTTGCTCAGGGCCGTCAGCTGTGTAGAGCATGGCCTTGGTGAAGCCGGCGTCGAGGAGCGTGTGGTGAATCTGCTCCATATAGTCGTGATCGCTGCCGAAAGAGCCGTACTCGTTTTCAACCTGCACGGCGATGATGGGGCCGCCGTTACCGATTTGGAGCGGAGCAAGTTCCTGGCCGAGGCGGAGAAGCCAGCGGCGGGCGGGCTGCATGAATTTGGGATCGGTGCTACGGACGACGATGCCGTGGTCTTTCAACAGCCATGCGGGATAGCCGCCCCACTCCCATTCGGCGCAGACGTAGGGGCCGGGACGCAGGATGACGTAGAGGCCTTCGCTCTGGGCTTCGCGGATGAATTCAGCTACATCGTTCTGGCCGCTGAAGTCGAAGACGCCGGGTTGGGGCTCGTGCTCGTTCCAGAAGACGTACGTGGTGATGGTATTGAGACCCATCGCCCTGGCCATGCGCAGGCGGGCTCGCCAGTAGGCGCGCGGGATGCGGGGGTAATGCATTTCACCGGAGACGATCTGGAAGGGCTTGCCATCGAGGAGGAATTTGCCGTCGGCGGCGCGGAAGGAATGAGGTGCGGAGGCCTGCTGCGGGTGAGATGAGCGCGCAAAGAGAGCGAGCGCAGCCAAAGCGAGCGCAGGTAACAGTCTGAGGAACGATCGCGTCAATTCAGCCTTCCTTTTGTCAACTGTCAGTTGAAGTACGGTGGATGATCTTCCAAGGCTAATGTGTACGGGCAGGCGAACTCAAGTATGGATTGGGTAGCATCGGAAGAGGTTCTGGCGCATCTTAAGTCGAGGCACGTAGTAGACTTGCCCTTTGGACTGTGGCGGTGAGAGAAAAGTTTGCCACAGGGCTCAGGTTTTTGGCGATCCCCGGTTTCATGTGGAGATGAATCGATGCGCATTGTGATGGCGGCTTCAGAGTGTGTTCCGTTTGCAAAGACCGGCGGGCTTGCCGATGTGGTGGGCGCGCTGCCGCGCGAGCTGGTGAAGCTGGGCCATGATGTCGCTGTCTATCTGCCGCTGTATGCGCGGGTGCGGCCGCTGATTGCCGATGTGCAGAAGGTTGCGGTGGAATCGATTACGATCCCGTTCCGCTATTACAACCGGTTTGTGGGCATAGTGGATGGCGGCAAGCGGGATGGAGTGCAGTTTTACTTCATCGACAGTCCGGAACTGTTTGACCGGCCCGAGCTATACGGGCCAAACGGCGGCGAGTACCTGGACAATGCAGAGCGGTTCGCGTTGTATTGCCGCGCTGTGCTGGAGGCGACCAAGCTGCTGGGCGTCCCCGACATTTTTCACATTCACGATTGGCAGGCGTCGCTGATTCCGGTGTACCTGCAGACTACATATGCGGTTGATCCGGTGCTGCGCAAGGCGGGCGTAGTGCTGACGATCCACAACGCGGCGTATCAGGGGAAGTTTCCGCCAGCGACAACGGAGCAGCTGCTGTTTCCGTGGGACCTGTTCACGATGGACAAGGTGGAACAGTTTGACCGCTTCAATTTCCTGAAGGGCGGCATTGTGTTCTCAGACATGCTCACGACGGTGAGCCATCAGTACGCGAGCGAGATCCAGACAGCGGAGTTTGGCGAGCAACTCGAGGGCGTGCTGCACAGCCGCGCGGTGGACCTGCGCGGGATTCTGAATGGCGTGGACTATGCACAGTGGGACCCGGCGGTGGATCGTAACCTGGCGGCACACTATACGCCTGAGGACCTGAAGGGCAAGCAAGCATGCCGGGCCGACCTGTTGCATGCGTTCGGGCTGGAGAATGTGGCAGAGACGACGCCGGTGATTGGGATTGTGTCACGCTTTGTGACGCAGAAGGGATTCGATATTGTGTCGCGGATTGCGGAAGATGTGGCGCAGCGCGATGTGGTGGTGGCGGCGCTGGGGTCGGGCGAGCCAGTGTATGAGAATTTCTTCCGCGACTGGGCCTTCCGGCATCCGGGCAGTGTGGCCGTGCGGATTGGCTATGACGAGGCACTTTCGCACAAGATCGAAGCGGGCGCGGATATCTTTCTGATGCCTTCGCGCTATGAGCCATGCGGGCTGAACCAGATTTACTCGCTCAAGTACGGCACGGTGCCGGTGGTGCGCGCGACGGGCGGGCTGGACGACACGATCGACGAGTGGAATGCGGAGAAGGGGACGGGCACAGGGTTCAAGTTCCACGGCTATGAGCCGCACGATCTGCTGGCGGCGATCGACCGTGCGCTTGCGGCCTTTAAGGATAAGGATGGATGGACACGGCTGATGCGCAATGGCATGGTGCGTAACTATGCCTGGGCCGGACCAGCAAAGCAGTATGCCCAGGTGTATGAGGAAGTGAGGCGGCGGCGGGCCTGAGCGATTGTCCGCACCGTTTCTGCTAAGCTGTGAACGCTTGTGAAAGACAGATGATGTGGAGGAATGCGATGCGAGTGCGGTTGATGGCAGCGTGCTGTTTCCTGGGCCTTTTTTCGATGACTGCGGCGGCGCAGATGGGCGACGCGGCGAAGGGACCGGCGGCTGGAACCATTGCCACGCCGGCGGCGGCGTTCGACTCGCAGCTCAAAGTTATTGAGTGGGAGATGATGGGCGCGGTGAAGGCAATGCCGGCCGGCAAGTTCGGCTTTGCGCCAGGCGCCACGATCTTTGTGCCTGGACAGAAGACAGAGTTCGCCACTGTGCGTACGTTTGCACAGCAGGTGACGCATGTGGCCGAGGCTAATTATTTCTTCTATGGCATCATCAGCGGTCTCAAGCCGGATGTAGACGTGCAGGGGATTGAAAAACTGACCAACAAGGACGATGTGGTGGCTGCGCTGGCCGGGTCGTTCGCGTTTGCGCACAAAGCCATTGCCACACTGACAGCGGCCAATGCATTTGAGGTGGTGAAATCGCCTGAGCCAGGCTTTCAGACGCGGGCTACGCTGGCGGCTTTTGGCATTGCGCACGCCAACGATCATTATGGGCAGATGGTGGAGTATTTGCGGATGAATGGGATTGTGCCGCCGGCCAGTGCAAAGTAAAGGTTGCGTGAGTGGGCTTTGGATTGGCGGGGATGAAGCCCCGGCCTAGTTCTCCTAGTCGCATCAACATCTCTTCATTCCAGGTTTGAAAAGCAAGACACGCGTCACCCACCTCACGAAGCTATCGTGGCCGGGCCAACCACGTAACTATCTCCATAGCTAAGAATAGCGCTCCGTAAACACTGAGTCCGGCGACGGCGATTGCGATGACGGCTCTCAGGAATCCGGTGATTCCTGAATCGCGCCGCATGCGGCGATAGATAAGAAATGCGGCAGCCATGGCAAACAGAAGAGCGAGTGTTACTAATGCCAGGGCGTAATGGTCGCGTGTACCCACGGAATCACAAGGGCAAAGCATCATTACAGCCGTCGCAGCGGCGATCAGCGCAACAATAGCGCCATTGCTGAGCCAGAGGCGTGCGCGGGCGGTGAGCTTCATGCGTACCAGGGTGGAAGTGCGTTAGCTGTGCTTGCCCTTCCACTCTTCGTAGGGGCCCTGGAAGTCTTCGATGCCGGATTCGTTGAAGATCCAGAGGCGGCTAGCGACTTCGTCAATCAGGTCGTGGTCGTGAGTGACGAGCAGGACCGTGCCTTCATAGCGCTGCAATGCTATGTTGAGCGCGTTGATGGATTCAAGGTCGAGGTGGTTGGTGGGCTCGTCGAAGATGAGAATGTTGGGCTTGGTGAGGATGAGCTTGCAGAAGGCGAGGCGTGCCTGCTCTCCGCCGGAGAGGGCTTTGGTGGGTTTGGCGCCTTCTTCGCCGCTGAAGAGCATCTGGCCGAGGATGCCGCGAATGTCTTCGATGTGTGCTGCGGGGTTCCATCGATGGAGCCACTCAGAGACGGTGAGGCCGTGTTCGATGGTTGAGCCGACGTCCTGCGGGAAGTAGCCGATCTGGGCTTCATGTCCCCAGAAGACGGAACCGGAGTCGAGAGTGAAATCGGGGTCGGAGAGGCCGGGATAGTTGGCGAGCAGACTCTTGATGAGCGTGGTTTTGCCTGCGCCGTTGCGGCCCATGAGGCAGATCTTTTCGCCGCGCAGTACGTTGGCGGTGAAGCCGTCGAGAACTTTCTGATCGCCGTAGAGCTTGGTAAGGTGCTTGAACTCGAGGACGTGCTTGCCGCTCGGACGTACCTGATCGAACTTGATGAACGGGCGTTGAATGTTGGAGCGGGCGAGCTCGTTGGTCTGCAGGCGCTCCACTTCTTTGCGGCGGCTGGTAACCTGCGAGGAGCGCGTACCGGCGGCGAAGCGGGCGATGAACTCATTGAGCTGTGCGATCTTTTTCTCTCGCTGCGCGTTCTGCTGCTCGAGCGTGGCACGGACCTGAGTCTTGGCCATCACCATGTCGTCGTAGCCGCCGGTGTAGGTGATGATGGTCTGATAATCGATGTCGGCGGTGTGGGTGGTGACGGAGTTTAGGAAGTGACGGTCGTGCGAGATGGTGATGAGCGTGCCGTCGTATTTGAGCAGGAAATCCTGCAGCCAGTGGATCGAGTCCAGATCGAGGTAGTTGGTGGGCTCGTCGAGCATGAGCGCTTCAGGTTTGCCGAAGAGTGCCTGTGCGAGCAGGATACGGACCTTCTGGCCTCCCTGTAACTCACCCATCTTGCGCTCGCGGACGTCGACGGGGATGTCGAGACCGTCGAGAAGGATTGCAGCGTCACTCTCGGCGGTGTAGCCGTCTTCGTCACCGATGATGCCTTCAAGCTCGCCGAGGCGCATGCCGTCTTCGTCGGTCATTTCGGGCTTTTCGTAGATGCGGTCGCGCTCTTCAAGAGCGGCCCAGAGCGGCTTGTTGCCCATGATGACGGTGTCAATGACGCGATAGTTGTCAAAGGCGAACTGGTCCTGGCGCAACACGCCGAGCTTGCGCGGGCGCACGACGGTGCCCTTCTGCGGATCGAGATCGCCGGTGAGAATTTTCATGAATGTCGACTTGCCGGCGCCGTTGGGGCCGGTGAGTCCGTAGCGGCGACCCTCGGTGAAGGTGGTGCTGACCTCTTCAAAGAGCACCTTGGAGCCGTAGCGCATGGTGACGTTGCTGACGCTGATCATTCGTATCCGATTCCTGAGGCTTGCGCGGGCTGCACGCGCCTGTCGCGGGCAGTCCGGGTCCGGTTCAATTGAAACGAGGTTTTTGAGGACGCAGGTCGAAGCGTCCGCAAGAGAACTTCTGCACTCCTAGTTTCTCATATTCAGCGGAGATAGAGCCTGCAGATGCAGCTGCGAGGAGCAACCATTCGGATGTGGCAGAACAAGAAGTCTAACGACTGTCAAATCGCTTGCCGGAGAGAAGTTTGGCGGTGAGCACGATGGACCAGCAAGTGCGCGTAGAAGAGGCGAGCTTTTCCATGAGGCCGGCCGGGCCGTGAAAGCGGTTCGATAATCCAAAAGCGGTAAGAAACGCCATCATGACCACGCCGGTGAGAATGGAGTACGTGCTCCAGCCCTTCCACTCGCATTCGAACCGGAACCGCCAGGCAAAGAGAAAGAGAACTGCAAGGCTTGAGTTGAAGGCGATCAAATCGCAGATGAGGTGGAGCGGGTCATGGATAAAGATTGCGTCGCCGATTACGCCGATTCCTGCGGTGAACTGGAAAACGGGAATCAGCACTGCGCCGCGGCCGGGTGTCAGTTCGCCGCGCAGCGCGGCGGCAAACGCGCAGGCCACCAGGCCGAACGCGAAAAAGTTCGCCCGCTGCATCAGCGACAACGGAGTGAACTCGAGCGTGCTGATCGCATCATGAAAAGAGCTATAGTTCGGAGCGAGGATTCCAAGCACTACAAATGCTGCGATAAAGAGAATGCCGCCGAAGCCGCAAGCCAGCAGCAGCTTTTGGGTTCCTGACCGTTGCCAGGTTGCCGCTGCCGCTGTGGGGTTCCCCGTTTCTGCCGATTCGCTCATACGGATGACTTTACATCGTTGGGGGTATCAGAAAAGCTCGGTGAGCCGGGCGAATCCGTCGAGTTCCAGTAGATGCTGGCCCGGCGGCGCCGCATTAACTTCCGCGTGCTCAAGCACCCAGGTGTCTTTGTGGAAGAGAAAGACGGTGTGCAGGCCGGCGGCAAGCGCGGGATTGATGTCGCTCTTGGGGCTGTTGCCGATCATCCACGAGGTGTGCGGTGCAAGTTCGTGGCGGGAGATGACCCGGTGATAGGCGGTGGGGTCTTTTTCGGAGACGATTTCGACTGCCGAGAAATACCCGCCGAGGCCGGAGCGGGCAAGTTTGTCGGCCTGCTCAGCCTGGACACCCTTGGTCATGAGGATGAGGCGGTGGCGCGTGGCGAGGTCAGCGAGGGTTTCAGGAACCTGCGGAAGGAGTTCGATCTCCTGAGTAGAGATGGAACGGGCAAAGCTGCGGATGCGCTCGCGATTTTCTTCTGTGACAGGAGCGGGACTGAGGCGTTCGTAGCAGTCGACGAGCGAGCGGGTGAAGCTGGTGAGGCCATAGCCGTGGGCGAGGATGGTCTCGCGCTCGACGGCGTTGAGGGTCTGGCGGACCTCGGCGGGCGAGTACTCGTGGTGGTTGAGATAGCTGATGAAGGCCGCAATGGCGCGCTCGAAGTAGATATTGTTCTCCCAGAGCGTGTCATCGGCGTCAATCAGCAGAGTCTGGCCAGCGGGGAAGCGGGGCATGAGTCGAGCATACAAGGAGAGCGGCTTGCATGCCACTGGCGGTGCGGCTACTCGAAGCCGGGGTGCGATGCTTCATCGGCGGTGGGCACGAGTTCCTGATAAACGTGCGCAGGCACATGCGTCTGCCAGTGTCCAGAGGCGCGGGCGAAGAGTACGTAGCCGAAGAAGATGATGGCCAGCATTGCGGCGAAGGCTGCCGGAGTAACGGCGCGACGCCAGCGCGGGGCAGGAGCAGGTGTGCGCGGCGGCACGAGTGAAAGCTGCAGTGCTCCTTGAGACGGGCAGGAGGCGACGCAGGCCATGCAGGCCGTGCACTCGACGGAGCGAATCTGCACGAGCTTGTCGACCGGCAGCGATGCGGGGCAGGCGCGCGCGCACCTGGCACAATCGATGCACTCTTCAGGATTGCGGCGGATTTTGAGCGGACTCACGAGTGAGGCAAGACCCATGAGCGCGCCATAGGGGCAGAGATAGCGGCACCAGAAGTTCTGAATCACCAGCGACAGCACGACCAGCACGAAGATGACAATGGCGGCCGTGGTGCTCATCTTCAGGAAGAAGTTGAGCATCTTGACGTCGGCGATAAGGCCATATGGGGTGTGCATGAAGTCGTCGAGCGTGGCCGCGGACATGGTGCCGATGATGAACAGAAAGAAGCCGAGCAACAGATATTTCAGACCGCGCAGCGGAATGTCGATCCAACGCGGGAGACGCAGGTTGCGGCCGAAGTATTTGCGCCCGAGCTTCCAGAGATATTCAGAGAGCGTGCCGATGGGGCAGAGCCAGGCGCAGAAGGCCTTCTTGGCTACCAGGCTCATGGAGAGAAAGGCCATGAAGAGAAACATCGCAGCGGGGTGAATGTCGGGAATGTGACCGGTGGCTAGCAGGTACTTGAAATTCATGAGACCGGCAATGGGGAGCCAGCCCTCGGCTCCTGCGGGGCGCGGAACCTGCAGGCCGTGTCCGCCAGTGGCAAAGAAGCGGAACCACAGATAAAACTGGATGCCCAGCCAGCCATTGAGGGCAACGAACGCGAGCTGTACCATGCTGCGGATGCGCTGCGAACGGTCAGGCGCGGCACGGTGAATGAGCTTTTTGATTCGCGGGAGCGGAGTGCTGGCGAGCGCTGACTGCAGTCTCATGGGGTTTCCACCCTTCCGGTTTCACCTTAGAGCGAGGTGGAAGGGTGGGCCGTGATGGAAATCACATCGACTTGCGACGGGAGACACGAAGATTACACGCCCAGCTCGGCGCGGATGGCGGCGGCGATGGCGTCAGCGTGGTGGCGCATGGCGTCCTCGCTTTCGGCTTCGATCATGACACGGGCCAGCGCTTCTGTTCCGCTGTAACGGATGACGACGCGACCGGTGTCTTTGAGCGCGTCTTCAGCGGCCTGGATGGCGGCTGCGACCGATGGGATGGAAGCAAGCGGCTTTTTCTCGCGGACCTTTACGTTGACGATGACCTGCGGGAAGACCTTGAGGTCTGCGGTGAGCTCGTCGACGGACAGGCCGGTGCGGGCGACGAGGTCGAGGATAACGAGCGCGGTGAGCAGGCCGTCGCCGGTGGTGGCCAGATGCGGCAGCAGGATGTGACCGGATTGCTCGCCGCCGAGAGCCGCGTCGTGCTTCTGCATCTCTTCAAGAACGTAGCGGTCGCCGACGGGCGCGCGCAGCATGCGGATGCCGCTGCGCTTGAGCGCGGCCTCGAGGCCCATATTGGACATGGTGGTGGCGACGACGAGGTCGCCGGTGAGCAGATTGCGCTGTTTGAGGTCGCGCGCAGCCATGAGCAGGATGGCGTCGCCGTTAATGACGGCGCCGTGCTCGCCGGCGAGCATGCAGCGGTCCGCGTCGCCGTCGAAGGTGAGGCCGATGTCTCCTTTCCGGGCTTTTACTTCCTGGGCCACATAGTGCGGGTGCAACGCGCCGCAGCCAGCGTTGATGTTGCGGCCGTCAGGAGCGATGTTAAGGAGGGTGATTTCTGCGAGGTCATCGGCATTGAGGCGGCGGAAGAGCTCGGGCGCGATGGCTGCAGCCGCGCCGTTGGCGCAGTCGGCCACGATCTTCAGGCCGGCGAGCGAGAGGCCGGGGACCGAGTCGATGAGGAACTGGATGTAGTCGGACTGCAGCGCGTGATTGTCTTCGACAGGGGGCAGAGACTTCGGATCGGGCGCTTCGACCTTTGCCACGTGATGGAAGATCTCGTCTTCGATGGCGAGCTCGACTGCGTCGGGGAGTTTGTAGCCGTCGCCGCCGAAGAGCTTGATGCCGTTGTCCTGCCAGGGATTGTGCGAGGCGGAGATGACCACGCCGGCGTGGAAGCCATGGGTGCGCGCAAGGAAGGCGACGGCAGGCGTGGTGATGACGCCGGCGCTCTCGACCTGCGCGCCTGCTTCGCGCAGAGCGGCGGCGAGCGTAGCGGCGATCCAGGGGCTGGACTCGCGGGTGTCGCGGCCTAAGATAACGCGCGGCTCGGCAGTTGCCTTGCGCAGCGAATGCGCGAGAGCGAGGCCGGTGGCGTAGATGGTGGTGGGGTCGAGCGGAGATTCGCCTGCGACGGCGCGAATGCCGTCAGTGCCGAAGAGTTTGCGTGAGCTGAATGCGGTCATGATCGTGGTTTCTTGGCCTTCTTCTTTGGAGCAGATACGTTGGGTGCGATGGTTTCTATGCGGCTGGTAAAGCCGCCGTCGGCAAGGCGTGTGGTGACGATGTCGCCGGGCGCGAGCTGTGTGGTGGAGCGGATGAGCGCGCCTTCCGGCGAGAGCACGAGAGCGTAGCCGCGGTCGAGTACGGCAAGCGGCGAGAGCGAGTGAAGCTGTGCGTCGAGCGCGCTGAGGCTGGCGGCGGATGAATGAATCAGGCGCTCAATGGCGCGGTCGAGGCGGTTACGCAGTGCAAGCAACTGTTCGCGGGCTTGCGCGAGGGCGCGGCGTGGATCATGGCGCAGAATGGCTGTGGTGAGTTCGGCGATGCGCGACTGGCGCTCGCGAAGGTGTTCAGTGAGTGTGGACTCGTGGCGGAAGGTGAGGTCGTCGAGGCGCTGGGCGTGGCGAAGCAGCAGCGTGGAGATGCGGGATTCGGCGCGGTCGAAAGCCAGATTGGCAAGACATTGGCGCGCGTGGAGAAGCTGGTAGCGCGCAGCGCGCTCGATGCGATGCGACTGCGCGGCGAGGTACTCGGCGATGTTGTGCTGCGCTTCAGTGATGAGCTCGGCTGCGGCGGAGGGCGTGGGCGCACGCAGATCGGAGACGAAGTCTGCGATGGTGAAGTCGGTTTCGTGCCCAACCGCCGAAACCACGGGGATTCCGCTCGATGCAATCGCGCGGGCAACGCGCTCGCTGTTGAAGGCGGCGAGGTCTTCGAGCGATCCACCGCCGCGGGCGAGGACGATGACGTCAGCGAGGCCCCCATCTTTTCCTGAAGCCGTGTTGAGATCGGCGAGTGCGGCTTCGATCTCGGCAGGGGCGGAGTCGCCCTGTACGGAGACGGGATAGAGCAGCACGTTGAGGCCGGAGTGGCGGCGGCTGACGATGTTCAGGAAATCGCGGATGACGGCGCCGGTGGGCGAGGTGACGATGGCGGCGGTGCGCGGAAAAGCAGGCAGCGGGCGCTTGCGGCCGGCGTCGAAGAGGCCTTCGGCTTTGAGACGTTCTTTCAGTTGCTCGAAGGCAAGCTGAAGTGAGCCCGCGCCGACGGGCTCCATGGTTTCGGCCACGAGCTGCATCTGGCCGCGCTGCTCGTAGACGCTTACTCGGCCGCGGACGAGGACGTGCAGGCCATCTTCAGCGCGGAAACGCAAAAGCAATGCCTGGCGGCGGAAGAGAACGACGGGAAGCTGCGCGTCGGCGTCTTTGAGCGTGAAGTAGATATGGCCGGAGGGCGCCGGGCGGAAGTTGGAGATTTCGCCTTCGACCCAGACGTCTGCGTATGTGCGCTCAACGAATGCACGTACCTGCGCGACAAGCTCGTTGACGGGCCAGATGCGGCCTGCGGGCGCGGGATCGTCAAAGGTGAAACCGAGCTGGGACGCGGATGGATCGGATGCGGGCATTCCTTAGAAAGTGTAATTGGTATGGGCGTTTGAGGTTTGGAGGGACGAGCGGATATTGGATCCTGTGTTGCGGTCTGGGTGAGGTGACACGACTCAGTTTGCGGATGTGCTGTGCGGATCAGATATGAAGTTACTTTCGGTATAACGCTGACACAACGGCGATGAAATACAAACCAACCGGTGTATTCGGGCGTCGAGATGCAAGTTGAATGCAATACAATCACCGCGTTCAATTAGGGCTTAGCGTGTACAACATGAAGACCAGCGTGTCCGGGCGCGAGTCCTTGAACGCTGTGGCCGAATCTCGACGTGATCTCCTGGAAATTAATGTCTTCGATGGCACCAAAGCCGTGTGAGCGAAGGAACGCTCGAATGCCAGCCGGCTCGAAACGGCTGACGCAATGCTCGTTCATTTTCTTTAGCTGTTCGATCCGCTCCTTTTCTAATTGCCTCAGCTCTTCTGAGAATCCCCCGGGAGGTTCGATGTAGTCGAACACCACCTCCGAGTTCGGGATTGACGACATGTATTCAAGAGTGCGGCTGATAGCGTCCTGTGTGAGATATGGCACGACGCCGAGCCATGTAAAAAACGCGGGTGCGTTCTGCTGAAAGCCTGCGTTGACGAGCTTCTCTCCCACATCGTCCCGCTCGAAATCGACTGGTACGAAAATAAGCCCGGGCGGAAGCACGATTTGAGCTTCGGTCAGGCGCTCGAGTTTCCATGCCTGCGTCGCGGGGTGGTCCACTTCATAGATGTGGATCTGAAGTGTGCTATGAGGATTCCGGAGAGCGAAAGTGTCGAGTCCGGCGCCAAGGATGACGATCTGCCGAATCCCTCTTTCGACAGCTTTTGATAATGCATCTTCAGCAATCCGGCTTCGCGCGGTGGTGAACAGACGTCCAATGCTGGCTGAGGGGTGTGTATTCGAAAATTGAAGCACGTCGCTTTCGTCTTCACACAGAATTTTCATGGCAAATGGATCATTGAGTATTGAGCCATGATCGAGCAGCTGATGAGCCGCTCGTTGCCGGGCAATCATCAGGGCCGTCCGGCTGGGTTCATTGGGCTTCATGTTCGAGGTCTCCGTTATCGTCAATAGCGGATCACACGCGTTGTCATGCCAGGAGTTGATGGAGATGTATTCCAGCAGTCAAAACATGCATCCATGAGTTCGGGATATATCGTCTGCAAACCGGAGACTGCTGGTGAAAGCTAACGTATTGAGCCTCGTAGTAGTGTGGCTCTAACTAGCGGCTTTCGATGATTGAGCGCAGCTCAGAGGTGAGCGCGGCGAGATTTTCGGTGGATACAGGCGTGGCAATAAATTGAAGCTCAAGGTCGCGGGCCAGCTCTGTGCCACGGTGGAGGCTGAAGGTGCCTAAGACGCCGGCGAGTTTG
>DASZXD010000181.1:0-6232 GCA_035546015.1 Occallatibacter sp. | reverse complement strand
CCCATCGAAGGGATCCAGCTGGTGCTGACTGTTGTGCGTGTTCAGCAGAACCTCAACCTTCCTGCCGATCAGTTCCAGGTCCAGATTCCTGAGGGCACAACGATTCGCAATCTACATTAGAGCGGTTGTGTAATTTCAGTGACACCGCCTGGACCGGTACGTACAGCTGCTGATTCAACGCATCGTCGCTTTAAAAATAAAAAGGCCGGACGAGGTCGCCCTCATCCGGCCCGAGTTGTTTCAATTACTATCCGGTTAGAATGTCAACCGTCCACCCACCTGGATCAAACGTGGGCTTCCTGCCGAGGTAATCTGGCCAACCGTCGAGGATGACAGGGTAGTATTCGGATTGTTGAGGTTCACGAGGTTGAAGGCATTGGTGGCTTCGCCACGCAGTTGGAAAACGATGCCACGCTCGAAGGAGATATCGCGGAAGATCCCCAGGTCGACATTGCGGTAACCTGGTCCGCGCAGATAGTCGCGCGGCGTGTTGCCGTCTGCGCCGCCTGGCCCAATACCGAGGCCCGGACCGTTGGGCGTAAAGGCAGCCTTGTTGAACCAGGTGGCTGCCGCGGTGGTGCGATTGCGGTTGGGGTCGAGAAACGCATTCGTACCGGGAACCAGGTTCGGGCGGTTGTGATTCGAGCTGTCGAAGTTGTTATTCGTTCCGGTGGTGATTTCAAGCGGCGTGCCGCTCTGCAGAGTGTAGATCGGCGAGATTGTCCAGCCGTTGACCACCTGCCTCATGAAGAAGTTCTCGCCGTGATAGTAGTCGATCTTCCACATGCCGGAGATGGTGGCTACGTTGCGCCGATCCGCCGTCATTGCGCCCTTTTCTTCCCAAAGGTTGGCGAAGTCCTGCGCGGTCATCTGGCCGATCGCCGACTCGTTCGAGCTCTGGATGGCGTGGCTCCAGACGTAGAAGCCATTCACCATGACGTTGTGAGACAGACGCCGGTTCGCCGAAACCTGCAGTGAGTGATATGACGCCGTCTGGTTGGAAATCAAGAAGATGTTCTGGCCCAGAACACCGGGATCGAAAGGCCGGCGCGCGTTGATGCTGGCCTGCGATGTGCTGGCCCCGGGCGCGTAGGGCGCGTAGTTGCCGTCGATCATGGTGGGTACGTCGCGCGAGAGCGTGCCGACGTAGGCCGTGGTGAGAGCGATCTGCCAGGGCAACTGCCGTTGCACGGCAAGGTTGAACTGATAGATGTATGGCCACTGGAACTTCGGGCTGAAGGACTCAATACTCGCCGGGACCAGGAACCGTGGGCTCTTGGGATTGTAGACGTACGGGAAGATGTCCCCATTCGGGAACGAAGACGCCGCACCATTGCTCATCTTCGGATTGTAGAT
This sequence comes from Occallatibacter sp., assembly GCA_035546015.1. Classification (GTDB taxonomy): domain Bacteria; phylum Acidobacteriota; class Terriglobia; order Terriglobales; family Acidobacteriaceae; genus Telmatobacter. The sequence continues at coordinate 4,876 of DASZXD010000181.1, read as the reverse complement.
GTCGGTGAGCGAGCGGACCGAGTTGAACGTCTGGCGCACCGCGTAGGGCTGTGCGTTGCCCGGCTGGTTCCACTCGTTGCCGCTGGTGGCGCCAAAGAAAATGCCCGCACCGGCGCGAACGGCGGTTTTGCCGTCGCCGAACGGATCCCATGCGAAGCCGATGCGCGGCGCTACGTGGTGATATTTTGTGTCCACGATCCCGCGTCCGATGCCTTTGTCACCCGGGAATACCATGCCCAGCGGAGCACTTGGAACCATTGTGGACTGCTGGCCGGGAACGAATCCAGCCGTCAGATTCGACGATTCTACCGGAGGCGTATCGATGTCCCACCGGATGCCCAGGTTAGCCGTAAAACGCGGGGTAATGCGGTAGTTGTCCTGCAGGAAGATTGCCGTGTGCCACGCGCTCTCCAGCGTATGGTAAGGCGTATCCTGCTCCATCGAGCCCACCTGACCGCTTACGAAATCGGCCAGTGCGTTGCCAGTGGAGGTCGGGCCGGAACCGAAGTTGAAGACGCCGAAGTTGTAGAGGTTACCCACGAACATTCCCTTGTCGAGCGCGAGCTCCCCACCGTAATAGAGAGTGTGCCTGCCCTTGGTCATGCTGACCATGTCGCGGAGTGAATAGAAGTCTGAGGTGGTGACCGGGCCGGCCAGTGCTCCGCCCACGTTGAAATATCCGCTCACGGCTAACTGCGGCAGTCCCGAGGGGCCCTGGATCGTGAAGCTTGAGCCGAGCTGGCCAATGTTGGTCGTCGGCAGGTTGACGCGCCCACCTGCTGCACGGGTAAATGTCAGCCACGCCTGGTTCGCCGTTGTGGGGCTGAAGGTATGAACGTCGCTGATATTGGCGTTCGTCTGGTTGGTGTACGACTGGTTGACGTCCCAGTCGAAGTTGCCGTTGCCGAACGCATTCTGCGTCGTCCGGATGAAGAAATAGGTTGCTGCGACGTGATCGTTGTCGCCAAGCACCTGGTCATATTTGCCCAGATACTCATTGTCCTGTGTAGGCCCGGTATAGAAGCCCGAATACAGAGTGGGAATTTTGAAGCCCGACGCTGTCGTGTTGGGCATGGGAATCACGGCATTCTTATTCGAGCCGCTCAGCATGGTAGCCGCCGTCGCATCGAGCATGCTGGCTGGCAGACAGTTTTCGTTGTTGGGATTGTTCGGATTCACGCCAAGCGAGGTGCAACCCGGGCCGGAGTTTGTATATCCGGTAATCGGCGTCTTTGTGCCCGGCATATTAATGACGAACGATTTAGTGCTGCCGTCATAGGCATGCCCAGCATTGTTGGGGTCGGCTAGATCCTGCGTGAAATCGCCCATGCGCTCGGCAGCCGTTGGCACGGTACCGCCAGTCAATTGCTGTCCCACCACCTGGCGCAGGCCGGCATAGCTGAACAGGAAGAAAGCCTTGTTCTTTATCACCGGACCGCCTATGACCCCACCGAAGTTGTTGCGATGATAAGGTGCCTTCGAACTTGCTCTCCAGTTGTAGGCATTGAAGTCGGTGTTGCGGTTGAACTCAAACAGCGATCCGTGGAACTCGTTTGTACCGGATTTGGTGACAGCCGTGACCACCGCGGAAGACATGTGGCCATACTGCGCCGAGAAGTTGCTCGTCTCCACGCGGAACTCTTCGAGTGCGTCAGGGTTCGGAAGCTGGTTGCCGTAGTTGCGGATTCCGTTGATGTTCAAGCCACCATCGAGATAGAAGCTCACCTCAGGATTGCCGCCGTCGATGGAGCCGTTCACCTGCACGTCCGTCGAGGGCAGACCGATTACAAAGTTCGGAGTGCCGTTGGCGTTGCTCTGCTGGCTGGCGCTGTTGGCCATCACGCCGGGCGTGAGCGAAAGCTGAGCATAGGCGTTGCGGTTGACCAGCGGTAATCCGACGATCTCCGCGGGCGAAACCGTCCTGCCCAGCTCTGCCGTGCTGGTATCCACCAGCGGCGGAGCCTCGGTGACTGTGATGGTCTGCGTGGCAGTTCCCACGGGCAGCGTGATGTTCAGAGAAATGGTCTGGTCGACAGTGACCACCAGGTTCTGCTGAACAAAGCTCTTGAATCCCGTAGCGCTCGCGCTAACCGTATAGTTGCCGACCGGAAGGTACTGAATCAGGTAGGAACCGTCGGCACCCACAGTAGTTTGGCGTGTAAAACCGGTGTTAACGTTCGTGGCCTTAACAGTGGCCGTGGTGACCAATGCGCCGGACTCGTCCTTGACTGTGCCCGAGATTGATCCAGTGATTTGCTGAGCGAACCCTGCCAGGCTCACCCCGAAAAATACAACTAGCACGGCCAGAATGCGCGTGCCAGCGCTTGCGAGGAGAACCCTCGCGCATCTGTTTCTGTTCATACAGCCTCCAAGAGTGGTTCTACTGGCCCATCACTCTCAACCTGGCCAGCCTGATTGCGGTCGTTCGATCCGCTCCCGGGCATTAACCCGGTTTACAGCATCGCCATAAAGATCCGTACGATGCCGCAAAAAAACAAATTCCAATACAGCAGTCATTTTGGTCTAAGCTTGGACTTAACCAAGACAAACCTTTGACCACGGCGAATTATACCCATATCCATGGACACTTGGCATCTTTTTTGTTAAAAGAGCGAATTTTAAAAGTAACCGGGTGCAAATACTAGCGGTAGCTCCAAAGTACTGTGCGGCCCATGCCTTGCTGCCCCTGTGGATCGATCTCGGAAAAGCTATGAATTCAATAAACTACTGCGCCGGCGGCTGCCCGTTGCCCGGCACCCGTGGCGGCCCTCCCTGCATCGCGCCCATATCGCCCACATTGGTCGCTGTGAATACGCCGTCCTTCACTGCTCCCTCGGCGCGGACCACGTCTCCCACCTGAATATCGGCCAGCGTAATCGGGTCGCGGCGGCGCCGGAACGTGGTATTTTCATCAGCCACGAAGCTGTGGGGTGCGTTGTCCACGGTGCCGGTCAGCGTCACCTTTACACCATCAACGGCCGTCACCTTGCCCATCAGCCAGGTCTTGCCATAGCTGGCTTCCATCTCCTCCATCTGCTTGGCCCGCTCGGGGTCGAGCAGCACGACTGTCCTGGCGCTCACTGTCTTGGCATCCGCATCCACATCGCCCATCGAAGAGATCGCGTCGCCGACCTTGATATCCGCAGACTTGATCATCTCAGGGGGATTACCACCGAATCCGCCACCATATCCCCGGCTCCGATCTCTAGCTTCGCCGTTACCCGCGCCGTTTCCTTGCCTGCCTCTGCCGCGCATTCCGGGGCCCTGCTTCATCATCCGTGTATCGTCGCTGAAGTGGATTGTGTACGTGTCACCAGTGAATGTCTTCACCGCAAAGTGGTCCGCTGCCGATTCGGTCACCGTGCCAGATATGCCGCGCCCCATCATGCCCATGCCGAATCCACCGCGGCGGCCGTAACCGCCCCCCTGGCCCGCTCCATCAGAACTCTGAGCAGAAGACGCTACTGTGCTGGTTGTAGAACTCTGATCCTGCGCCGAAACAGCGGTAGAGAGGGCCAGTACGAGAGCAAAGGCAGTGGTGACATCCAGAATCCGCATGGGCAAACTCCTCGATCCATATCCATAGACGAGATACCCATGTGGCGAGACGACATGGCAGTTAACGTGCCTGGGCAGGCTTGGTGTTTTCCTGGGCGGCCAGCATCTCCTTGAAGTCAGGATTGTCACGCAGGTTTGCGAATGCCATGTCCGAAGCGACTTTCTTGGGGCTTGTGAAGCCCTCGTTCAAGGCCATACGCAAATACTGCAGCGTACAGTCCACCTGCCCCATACGCGCACAGCCTGCAGCCATGTAATAGTTCATGGCGCCGCGCTCGGCCACCGTGCTGGGGTTTTGTACCTGAGGGCTGCTCTTATCCTGGAAAATTTGCGGATCGAGAGCCATCGCTTTCTGATACTCCTCCCAGCCGCGGCTGTATTTATGCTGCGCCAGGAGATTCGTGCCAAGATTCTTCAGAATCAGCGGCGAGTTCGGTTCAATCTTGAGCGCCTTACGATAGGTCTTCTCGGCGTTGTGATAATCCTTAAGCGAGTCGTAAACCGTGGCCAGGTTATTGAGCACCTGTGGGTTACGGGAATCCAGCTTAAGGGATTCGCGGTAGCATCGGGTGGCGTCCTTCGAATTGAACATCATTTGATAGGCAATGCCCATCTTATTCCAGACGGCTGCTGACATTGGAGCCTTGGAATACTCTTCAATGGCGGCCTGATACCGCCGATGCACGCTCAGCGTATCGCCAAGCTCTTCGTGTGTTGGTGGGGTAGCCGGGGGAGTTATGACCTGCCCGGTAGGAGCTTCCGGTGTCTGTGATGCTGCTTGGGAGACTAACAATTGCGGCGAGGCTGCCAGGAATGTCATCAAACCCAAAGTCAGCAGAGCACGGCGTTCATTCAACTTGTACATAATTCCTCCCTGATTGCCTTCCGAGCAAAAAAACATGGAAGCAATCGAGGGGGCGATTCAACCCTGAAAATCGTCCGGAAAGCATTAAAACACCAAATGACACCGCTGAAAAGTGACTGGAAGCAAAAAGTGACGAGAGACGCATCACTTTGATCGCAGAATCAAACTGATATTTAACCCCTGGAAGGGGGCGAGCGCTACACTGCAGGGAGCGCGGAGGCGAAACTCTGATGAATCAAGCCGCGGCAGCAACGGTTGAAAAAACCACAGGACTCGATGAACGTTTCAGAACCGTGCGCCAGCGCATGCTGGCTCTCTGTGCGCCTCTCACGCCTGAAGACATGATGGTGCAGTCGTGCCCTGAGGCTTCGCCGGCAAAATGGCATCTGGCACATACAGCGTGGTTTTTTGAGTCATTCATCCTGCGCGAACTCCTGCCCGGCTACCGTCTCT
>DASZXD010000180.1:0-26634 GCA_035546015.1 Occallatibacter sp. | reverse complement strand
CTGGGCAGTCGTCTGGGTTGCATCGCGGCTCTATCGCGTCGGCATCCTCATGTATGGCAAGCGCGACACGTTGCCTGAACTGCTGCGCTGGCTCCGTTATAGCTAAAATTGACCAAGTGACCACGGAAGCCAGCCCAAGATTCACCTTCAGCCAGCGCCTCGTACTCGCCATCGTTCCACGCATTGTGTGGACGCTCCTCTGGCTTGTTGGCCTCACCTGGCGTTTCGAAGTCATCGCGGAAGAGGGCGCGACGCCCTTGCCCGGTGGCAAAGGCGCAGGTGCTGAGGTTTTTGCCTTCTGGCATCAATGCGTGCTCCCATGCACCGTCTATTTCCGCCGCACCGGCGCAACCATTCTCATCAGCCGCAGCTTTGACGGCGAACTCATTACGCGTATTCTCGGCCTCTTCGGCTTTCGCGCCGTGCGCGGCTCCAGTTCGCGTGCAGGGCGCGAAGGGTTGCTTGGTTTGAAGCAGGTCGTCGAAAGCGGCTATCCCGCCATCTTCACCGCCGACGGCCCGCGTGGCCCTATCTATCAAACCAAGATGGGCCCCATCAAGCTTGCTCAACTCACCGGCGCGCGCATCGGCGCATTTCATCTTGAGCCTCGGCACGCTACGCGCATGAACTCCTGGGACCACTTCCTCGTGCCATGGCCATTCACGCGCATTGTCGTGAGTTGGTCGCGATGGACGCACGTGCCCACCGATCTCGCAGAAGCCGATTTTGAAGGGAAGCGTGAAGAGCTCAACGCCGCCATTGAGCGCGCGCGAATCAATGCACTTGTCCATCTCGGGAAGGTCGCGCAATGACCGAGTCGCGTGAAAATCTCCTCGTCTCCGACTTCGACTTCGATCTGCCCGAAGACCTCATCGCGCAGCAGCCGCCAGCAGAGCGCGGCCTGAGCCGCATGCTGATGATGAATCGCTCCATTGGAGCGCTCACCGATTCAAATTTCGCTGAGCTTCCGTCGTTTCTAAATCCCGGTGATCTGCTCGTACTGAATGACAGCCGGGTCATCCCTGCCCGTCTCTACGCCCGCCGGACACTCGTACGCGAGCGAGAGCGTCCAACTGGACGCATCGAAGTCATGCTCACCGAGCCAGCCGGCGGCAACTGCTGGCGCGCACTCGTGCGCCCGGGCCGCAAAATAGCCATTGGCGAACGGCTTGTCTTTCCCACATCCACCGGCGAAGCGCTGCTCGAAGCCGAAGTGCTGGAGCGTGGCCAGTTCGGCGAGCGCCTGCTCGAGTTCGCGCCTGTCAGCGACTTCTTTGCGGTTCTCGACAGCATCGGCCACATGCCGCTGCCGCCTTACATTCATCGCGATGATGCCGCCGCTGACTGCGAGCGTTATCAGACGGTTTTTGCCCGCGAGCGCGGCTCCGTGGCTGCGCCCACGGCTGGCCTCCACTTTACTGGGGCCATTCTTGAGACGCTAGCCAACCGTGGCGTCGAGATCGCGCGCGTCACGCTGCACGTTGGCCTGGGCACATTCGCACCGCTTCACGTGGAAAGGGTAGAAGACGTGCACCTGCATCGCGAGCGTTACACGCTTTCTGAATCCACGGCAGAAGCTATCAACCGCGCGCTGGCAGAAAAGCGCCGCATCGTCGCTGTCGGCACAACCGTCGTCCGCACGCTCGAGTCAGCCGCGCAGCAGGCGCAGGGCAGGGAACTCACGCCACACTCTGGCGAGACTGAAATCTTCATCTCGCCGGGCTTTGAGTTCCGCATCGTCAACGCGCTGCTCACCAACTTTCATCTGCCGCAGTCCAGCCTGCTCATGCTGGTGAGCGCCTTCGCCAGCCGCGAGCATGTGCTGGCCGCCTATCGCCACGCAGTTAAAGCCCGCTACCGCTTCTTCAGCTATGGCGACTGCATGTTTATCGCCTGACCTGCACAAGCTCCACGCTGATAAACTTCCTATCGATGCCCGATCAAGCCAAGCCACCCGTATTTCTGCTCGACACTATGTCGTTCATCTTTCGCGCTTATCATGCGATGCAGCGCAGCCGTCCCATGTCCACACGCTCTGGCCTTCCCACCGCGGCCACTTATGTCTTTGTGAACATGATCAAGAAGCTGCGCCAGGACTTCGATCCCAGGTACTTCGCCGCAGTCTTCGATCCCAACGGAGAAGTCTTTCGCGACGAGCGTGCGCGCAGCCTGGGTACGCTGCGCAAGTGGAACAGCAAGACGCAGAGCTTTGAAGATGTGAGCTACGAGGGCTACAAGGCTAATCGCGAGTCCATGCCCGAAGATCTGCGCCGCCAGATTCCGTACATCCGCCGCTCGCTCGATGCCTTGCGCATCCCGATCCTTGAGGCTGTCGGCTTTGAGGCCGACGATGTTATCGGTACGCTCGCACGCGAAGCCGCCGAGCGCGGCCACGAGGTCTTCATTGTTTCCGGCGACAAGGACATGATGCAGCTTGTCACCAATCATGTGAAGATTCTCAACCCGCAAAAAGATAATCTCATTCTCGATCCTGCAAAGGTGAAAGAAGTCCTGGGTGTGCCGCCTGAAAAAGTCATCGACGTGATGGCTCTGCGCGGCGACACCGTTGACAACGTGCCCGGCGCGCCCGGCATCGGGGACAAGGGCAGCGTTGATCTCATCCTCGAATTTGGCAGCGTAGAAGCTGTCCTCGATCGCGCCGCAGAGGTCAAGCGCAAGACCTATCGCGAGTCCCTCGAACAAAACCGTGACGCGGTGCTGCTCTCGAAGGAGCTTGTCACCATCGACAACCACGTTCCGCTCGAGCTCGATCTCACCGCATTCGAAACCCAGCAGCCCGACATCGAAGCCTGCCGCGAACTTTTCACTGAGCTTGAGTTCACATCGATGCTCCGCGATCTCGCGCCCTCTGCCACCGCCGCCACTACGGAGCTGGCAGAAGAGCCAACCGCCGAGCAGTTTGCGGCATTCTGCGCCGCCGCTCGCGCTAACGGCTTCGCCTTCATGCTCGATGCGACATCATCGGCCGCAGTCACCGAAGAAGACGATGCAGAACCCGAAGTACCGAGGACCATGTCGCTGCTTGACGTGGCCGAAGCCGTGGAAAAACAGGCCGGCTCGAGCGCTGGTGTCTGCGCCGATCCGTCCATCGCGTTGCGCATCCCTATCACGCCCGAGCTGCGCGCACTTTTTGAAGACGCATCCATTCCCAAGCGCACCCACGATGTGAAGCAGGCACTGCACACTCTTGCCGCGCAGAAAATAGCACTGAGCGGCAGCGTGGAAGACACCATGCTGCTCTCGTATGCGCTCAATCCCACGCATGCAACGCAGGCTCTTGCCGACGTAGCCGCGCGCCACAACCAGGCTCCGCCCACTACGCTTACCGCTGGCGCGGCAGCCGTACATGCTCTTACTCCCGTCCTCATTGCGGAAGTTGAAAAAGCCGAAGTACAGCGTGCCTATCGCCAGATCGATCTGCCGCTGGCTCCGGTGCTCTTCCGCATGGAGCAGGCCGGTGTGCGCATAGATGGCACGGCTCTGGCCAGGCTCTCCGAGCGTTTCGGCATTGAACTCGACCGCGTCGGCAGCCGCATCTTCGAACTTGCCAGGCAGCGTTTCAATATCAACTCGCCTAAACAACTCGCGAAGGTACTGTTCACAGACCTTGGCCTGCTGCCCCCGACTGTGCGTGGCAAAGGCAAGACCATCTCCACTGCACAGGATGTGCTCGAACAACTCGCCGAACAGCACGAAGTTCCAAAGCTAGTGCTTGAATATCGGCAACTCGCCAAGCTCAAATCCACTTATATCGACGCGCTACCTTTGCTGGCCGATGCCGACTCGCGCGTACACACAACGTTTCAGGCAGCCGCGACCGCAACCGGCCGGCTCTCCTCCGTCAATCCAAATCTGCAGAACATTCCCGTGCGCACTGAGCTCGGCCGCGAAATCCGCGCCGCATTCATCGCACGCCCCGGCTCGCAGCTTCTCTCCGCCGACTACTCGCAGATCGAGTTGCGCCTGCTGGCGCACTTCAGCAGCGATCCGCTGCTCATGCGCGCCTATGCAGAAGAGATCGACATCCACACCCTCACGGCAAGCGAGGTCTTCGGCGTGCCCATCGACAAGATGGACAAGGAAACGCGCAACCGCGCCAAGGCCGTCAACTTCGGCATCGTCTACGGCATTTCAGCCTTCGGCCTCGCTGCGCAACTTGGCATTCCGCAAGCTGAGGCGCGCGCGCACATCGATCGCTACTTTGCGCGCTATCAGGGTGTCCAGGCATTTATCGAAAAGACGCTTGTCCAAACGCGTAAAGACGGTTTTGTGCGCACCATGTTCGGCCGCCTGCGGCCCATTCCCGATATTGAAAGCCGTAACCCTAACCAGCGTGGTTTTGCCGAGCGCACTGCCATCAACACACCGCTGCAGGGCACCGCGGCCGACCTCATCAAGCTGGCCATGATTGCGCTCGACCGCAAACTCGCCGAGCATAATCTCAAGACGCGCATGGTGCTGCAGGTTCACGACGAGCTTCTGTTCGAGGTGCCGCACGAGGAGACTGAAGAGATACGTGAGCTGGTGCGTACGGAGATGGAAGGCGTCGTCCAGCTCAAAGTCCCGTTGGTGGCCGACCTCGCCTTCGGCCCCAACTGGCGCGATATGGACTAGTGCAGGAACGAATTCGAGCTACAATTCTGTTGTGCTCTTAAGAGGCGGCGCATGATTCTAGACATCGCCAGGGCGCTTTCATTCTTCCTCAGCCTTCTCTCGCTCTATCCTGTCGTCTTCAACGCATTTTTCATCCCCGGCACACGGTGGGAAGATCGGATGGTGCTGGCGCTTGCGCGCACCGGCCTTGCCGGATGTGTCTGCCTTCTCAGCGGCATCTTGTTTGCGAGGCCCTGGCTGCCGAATCACTCATCTGAGCGCCTGCTCGCCACATTGCCCGTGCGGCTATATCTCTGGACCGTCGGCATCGTCGCGGTCCTCTTCGCCTTGTCGTGGTACTTCGATGCGGAGTTCGTGCCGCTGTTGTGGCGCAACCTGCCCTGAGCCGTGAGTAGTACCGGCGACCGTGTAACCACAGCGCACATAAGCGTATCTCATTCTCAGCGGTGTTTCGGAGGTTTGCGATGAGTGGGGTATGGATTTCCCGCGTTCTTGCGGTGCTTGGAGTTGCAGTTCTTCTGTTTGCGTGGAAAGGCAATGCTGCGACTAGGCAGCCCGTTCCGCCGCCAGCCGAAGATCTGCCGTTGGCTACAGCTTCAGGCAGCGCCACAGCCGTTTTTGCCGGTGGATGCTTCTGGGGTACGCAGTCGGTATTCGAGCGCGTCAAAGGCGTCGTGGCCACCACCGCCGGATACGCTGGCGGCACAGCAGCAACCGCAACCTACGCGCAGGTGACCACTGAAACCACCGGCCATGCCGAATCAGTGCGCGTAGTCTATGATCCGTCGAAGATCACCTACGGCACGCTGCTGCGCATCTTCTTTTCCGTAGCACACGATCCTACGCAGCTCAATCAACAGGGTCCGGATATCGGGCCGTCTTATCGTTCGGCTATCTTTTACCTCAACAACGACCAGCGCAGGATTGCGGCGGCATATATCGCTCAACTCGATAGAGCAAATGTCTTTCGGCAGCGCATCGTCACCGAACTGTCGCCGCTGAAAGGGTTCTACAGTGCAGAGGACTATCACCAGGACTACGCGCTGCACAATCCTGACAATCCTTACATCCTGGTCTGCGACAGGCCCAAAATAGAGGCGCTGCGCAAGCAGTTCCCCGATCTCTTTGTCGAGTACACGGGCAAGCACTGAGCGGGTCGTCCGAACTCCTGTTCGCTCAGGAGCCGAAGCATCCGTTGCACAACAGAAAAACTCATGACCTGGCCGCAGACGGGGAGATACAATCGCCGCGGAGGGCGATGATGGGAGCAATATCCACTTCCGATCTGAACAGGCTTATTGGCGGCATTAAGGACAAGTCGCTTCCTGGCGCAATCTATCACGAGAAGTACCCGCCTGCAGTTGGGCAGTCGGGGCCTTCCTGTGGCATGTATTCGTTGAAGTGGGCGATCGACTATCGGGCGCTGAAGACCGGCATCAAAGGTGAGCTTCTGCCGGCACGCGCGCGCGATGTCTGCGCCAACTGCGGCATCCAGCTTCGCGGAGGTGAGGACTGGGCGCAATATGGCCTCAAAAAAGATACGTTTGAGTCCAGCGCCACGGCTCTTCGTGCAGACGGCAAAGAAAAGAAATCTTACTATTGCGACAAATGCAAGGACCTGCCGGACAAGCGGAAATTGATCAAGACCATGCGCAGTCTGGCCAAGGCGAATGGCCTCTCGGTAATGGGTGAGTTGATGGAGCCGAGCCGTTTGCTCAAGCTGGCCCAGCTCAGCGGATTTACAGAACAGGCTTCCTTGATCGATGTGACTCAGGCCAAGAAGACCTACGAAGAATGTCTGAAGTCCAGCATTGACGGCGGCAAGATGGCTCTGCTCATCTACGACATCGATCCAAAAAACGGCGGGCCTGGTGCGAATGGTGGCACCAAGGCGCATTGGTGCACCATCTTTGGTTATTACAAGGAGAAAGATGCCGTGCATTTGCTTGCGGTGCATGGCTGGGGCGCCTTTTACGACTGGCCTGCCGACGAATTGATGAAATCAGTAGCGCAGATGAAGGTTCATCCAGGATGGGACCTGCGCGTGCCCGCAACCAAAACCGTTCAGACGAACGAAGCCTTTGGCCAAGGTCTCAACCCGCACAATAAGCAGTCATACAAAAAGGATGGAGCGACGAAAATCCCCGCCCTGGACACCAACAAGGAAAAGTCGATCACCGTGCCTGGGATGGACTACTCGAAGGTGAATAACCAGTACGTTGAGTTTGGATGAGCCGCTGCAGTCGCAGCCGCTATGCTGCCATCTGCGCCAGCCGCCGCACAGTCAACACAGTAATGTCGTCTTCCTGCCCGAAGGACTTTGCGGCCTCAGCCAGATAAAACGCCGATTGGTTGCTGAGGTTGTGCACACGGTCAAAGCCAAACAGCTCACCCGAAGGCTGCCGCGCCTCTACCACGCCATCTGAAAACAGCAGCACGCGATCGCCTGGATGCAGATAGAGCCGCGTCTCCCCGTAGCTCACATCGGACAGCACGCCCAGCGGCAGCCCGCCTTCGACGGCAATCTCCTGGCTATTGAGATACGGTGGCAGGTGGCCCGCATTGGCCAGCACCAGTTCGCCGCTTGTGCTGAACCACGCCGCCTGGCAGGTCGTAAAGCTGTCCGTTCCCACCAGCACGCGGTTCAGTGACTCGAGAATCCGCGCTGGGTTCCGCTCTGCCGTTCTGCGCAGCGCGCCCATCAGCATGGAGACGTTCATTGCCGCCTTCAGTCCCTTGCCCGCCACATCGCCAATCACCACCAGCATGCCGTCTGCGCCCAGCATCTGAACATGAAAGAAGTCGCCGCCCACCTCGTTTGCCGGGTTGTAGATCGAGTCCACCTCGAAGCCCGGCGTCGCCGGCTTTTCGACTGGAATAAGCAGCTCCTGCATGCTGCGCGCAGCGGCCAGCTCGCCGGTTACCCGTTCCTCGGTACGCTGAATGCGCAGGAAGCGGAAGAAGATGATGAGCACAATCGCCAGGATGCCAGCGAAGTCCGCAATCGAGGCGAAGTGAATCGGAATGGGTCCGGCCTGAATGGTGAGCGGTGAATGATATTCCTGGCCGCTCCACTCGTGCATGCTGGCCGTCAGCACCGGCTCAATCACACCCACCAGAGTCAGCATGAGTGGAAGCAGCAGCAGGCCTGCCTCGAAGTTACGCCGTAATGCGGCTGCAAGCAGTGTGAGAAACACGAACAACCACCAGCCGATAAGCCATATCATGCTGCCCAACATGAAGCACGCCACTACCACGCCAATTACCTGTGCATGGCCGATCATCAGCAGCGTGGGACCTACGCCTCCCAGAATCGGCGCAGAATAGCGCAGCGAGCGGATGTACCACCGCCGCGGCAGCCCCAGAAAAGCGACGAGGAACTCGAAGAACAGATAGGCGGAAACCAGCACCAGCTGGAGCATCAGCGCCGCGTACCACAGGCTGTCCAGATATGCAGAGCTGCCCGCCAGCTCAATAAATCCGAGCGGAGCCTGCACCACCTCGTGCAGAGCCAGCCATAGATACTCGGTATGGCCTTTCTGCGAAAGATAAAGCGCGAAGAGAAAGACGCCGAGTACGACGAGCAGAATTGAGTAGATAAGTTGCGGTAGCCGCTCGAAGAGTGTGCCATGCTGCCACAGTGTCAGTTCGCGCTCCAGGTCGTCGCGGCCACCCAGCATCAGGTTGCGGCCGGCAAAAAATGTCGTATACGAGCCATGGCCAAAGGGAATGTAGATCGTCCGCACTGCCAGCGTCAGCGAGGTGACCGAAGGGTCGATGTTCAGGTCGTAAATCCGAGAAATGAGCTGATACCGCTGCGGGTCGCTGCTATGCGGACCCTCGGGCTGAATCTCCTTGCCGTTGGCAAAGACCTCGGCGCCGGGCCCGGTTGCCCCCACGCCCAGAGATGTACTTTGTGTAACCGGCACCTCGATCAGCAGCGCGATGGGCCCATGATTGGCGGCCAGCTTTACGTGCAGCCGGAACCATGCGTAGCGCTGGCCTTGATCGGGTGGCGTCAGAATATCCGCATCTTGCCCATTCACCTCAACGTGAATTCCGCCCGAGAGCTTCTCATGTGGCTGATCCTCGTCGGGAACCTCCTCCATAAAAGCTTTGGCGTCGCGAATCGCCCATCCGGAGTCGTCGAAGTCAACCGTAGAGGCCTTCGGGTTGGCGGTGATGCCCACACGCCAGTCTTTGTCCAGCAGCACCGGAGAGCCCATGGCGGTGGCGTCGAACACCAGCGCAGCCGGTACAGGGGCGCTTGGCTTGGCCGGCGCCGGGTTTGCCGCGCCGCGTCCGCGCAAATCCACGGCGCGCAAGGGGATGTGCCGCACAAGCCCGTTCTGCGCGGAGAGCTGCACCGCTGCCAGGACGGCCGTCGCAACCAAGGCCAATATCGATCGCCGCAAGCAATCCTCCGGTTCCGTGTGTTTCACTTTAATCCAGTCGGGTGCAGGCTCCCAAGAGCGTTATTTGCTGATTTTGGAAGCCGCGGTTCCGTGCCTTTGCGGCTATTTGTCACGATTTTGTCACCTTACTCTAAATATCTTTCCAACTGTTACCAAACAGGCGGATACTAGCGTCTAATACGATAGAGCGAAGCGGCACGCGCCGGAGGTAGAGCCATGAAGGCAATTCGCGCAGGTTGGATAACGGCAGTTCTCGCGATAGTGGCAGTCGCGCTTTCCACCAGTGGCAGAGCCCAGTCCACCTCTTCTGATCCATCCCAAAACTCCACGGCTCAGGCCAGTCAGCCCGCGTCCCAGACCACGCCAGCCGCTCAGCCTGCCCCAGGCACAACACCCGTCGGTGGAGACCAGGCTACCCCGCAGGCGAAATCGCCTGACGACAAATCAGCTACCGCATCTGCTGACCAGCAACCCGCTCCCGGCACCACCCCCGTTGGCGGCGATCAGCCTGCGCCACCCAGCAAAGACGGTAAAAAGGCTGACAAGGACGATGCCAAGGTAGATCCCGAAAAGGTTGTCGACCCTGGTAGCGCTATGATCAAGGTCAAGCCCGGCAGCATTGAAGACGTCAGTGCCGTTGGCAACCGCAACATCGGCGGTCGCGGCATGGGCAACTGGTACTCAACCGACAGCGAAATCAAGATGGGCAAGCAGTACGCTGACGAGATCGAGAAGAGCACCCGTTTCATCACCGATCCGGTTATTGAGGAATATGTGAACCGCATCGGCCAGAACATCGTCAAGAACTCTGACTGCAAGGTCCCCTTCACCATCAAGGTCATTGACTCCGACGAGATCAACGCCATGGCCCTGCCTGGCGGCTTCTTCTACGTCAACTCCGGCCTCATCCTGGCTGCCGACGAGGAGGCTGAGCTGGCTGGCGTCATGGCGCATGAAGTGGCCCACGTCTGCGCCCACCACGCCGCACGCGAAATGACCCGTGCCAACTATGCGCAGATCGGCATGGTCCCGCTCATTATGATGACCGGTTACACCTGGACGGGTTACGGCATCTATGAAGCCGCTCAGCTTGCCATACCCATCACCTTCCTTCAGTTCTCACGTGATTTCGAGGCCCAGGCCGACTACCTCGGCGTGCAGTACATGTACCGCTCCGGCTACGATCCGCAGGCCTTCATCAGCTTCTTTGAGAAGATTCAGGCACTTGAGAAGCGCAAACCCGGCTTGGTAGCTAAGGCATTCTCTGACCATCCGCAGACGCCAGACCGCATCGAGCACACCCAGGAAGAGATTGCCCAGATTCTCCCAGCCAAGGACGAGTACACGGTTACCACATCTGAATTCGAAGACATCAAGGCCCGGTTGGCCCGCATTGAGAATAAACGCCGTCTGACCGACACCAAGGGCGTTACCCGGCCCTCGCTTCGCCGTGCCAGCAATGGCTCTGACAACTCTGGCGATCAGACCGGCGACAGCAGCTCCAATACAACTGATCAGCCGACCCTGCACCGCCGCGAAGATAAGAACTAAGGCTGAAAAAAGCCTCGTCCGCAGAAACAGTCCGCCGGAAGGTGGACTGTTTCTGTTTTAGGGGCGTATAGCCGGAGCGTACTCAATTCCGCACCATCCGGTTTAACAGCCCAACCTTTTGGGGCGGCCTGTGAACCAGCCGCAACCGGGTGTGTTCTGCACTGGAAACGGTACCGCAATACCTTGGAATCTGCACGGCAAAGTCCGTGAATTTCCTTTAACTTCCGGAAATTCCTTGAATTGACGGGTGAAACCGCGTTATATACAAAGCTACCGGCAAATGCACCGGAATCCTGCCCTCGGGTATCTCTTGTCTTTTGAGGAGACAACGTATGCGCAACGCTGCTGTCCGCTCCAATCTGCTCGTCCCTGAAGTCCGCGAGGTCATGGATATCCGTCAGGCCTCGGACTACCTTGGTATCTCGCCCGACACTCTCTACAAATACGCCTCCGAAGGCTTTGTGCCCGCATTCAAGCTCGGCAACCGCTGGCGCTTCAAGCGCAGCCGCCTGGATGAGTGGATGGACCGCCAGTCCGACGCGCAGAGCACTGAAGTTGATCCGACGAAGAAGAAGTCCGTCCAGTCCGCGCTGTAATAGCAGGGTCAGGGTTCGTTATCGATCACCGGCAACTGCCCCCTGATCTCTCATCTCTGTGATACAACTGACCGAGTGGACCACCTCCGCCGCATGGGCGCGCTGCGCCGCAAGCTCACCCGCGCCGGGCTCCCGGGCCTGCTGGTTACCCATCTCCCCGATGTGCGCTACCTTTGTGGCTTCACCGGCTCCAGCGCCGCTTTAGCCATTAACCGCCGCTCCGCTCGCCTGTTTACTGACGGCCGTTATACAGTCCAGGCTAATGAAGAGGTAAAGGCCGCCCGCGTCCAGATTGGCTCGGGTTCGCCGGCTGTCGCTGCCGTGCAGTGGCTTGCCGCGCAGTCTGGCGTCACCATGGCTGGCTACGACGCCACACACACGACCGTAGCCGAGCACATGCAGTGGAAGGCCGCACTGCCGTCGCACCTTCGCCGCAGCTTTCTTTCCGCGCTGCCGGCCCCATTTGTCGAGCCATTGCGCCGCATCAAGGACCAGGACGAACTGGCTCTGATGACCGAGGCCGCGTATCTTGGCTGCCAGCTCTTTGACCACATCCTGAAATTCATTCGACCCGGCGTTCCCGAACTCGAAGTAGCCGCGGAACTCGAACACCAGGCCCGGCTTCTCGGCGCTGAAGGCATGTCGTTTGAGACCATTGTCGCCTCAGGTGTCCGTTCGTCCCTGCCGCATGGCCGCGCCACCGGGCAGCCGCTGCCGCGCCGGGGGTTCCTGACCCTCGACTTCGGTATAATCCTCAAGGGTTACTGTTCCGATATGACGCGGACCGTCTTCCTGGGCAAACCCAAGTCCGTTGAGCGGCACGCGTACCAGTCGGTTCTTGAGGCTCAGGAGGCGGCGGTGGCTGCGGTCGCCGCAGGTATTAGCTGCGGAGAAGTAGATGAAGCCGCGCGCAGCGTTCTGCGCAAGCAGGGGCTGGCCGAGGCGTTTACTCACTCTACCGGCCACGGCGTGGGCCTGGAGATTCACGAACAGCCGCGCGTGGGTGCGGGGCAATCAACCCGGCTGGTAGCCGGCATGGTCATCACCATCGAGCCGGGAATTTATCTGCCGGGGCAATACGGAGTGCGCATCGAAGATATGGTGGCTGTAACACGCAATGGTGGTGAAGTGCTGACTCCGTCACCTAAGGCGCTCATCGAGCTGTGAATCAGAATTTTTGACTTTGGCTTTGAATTCACTCCGCACGCTTGCGGACGAGTTAAGGGACGAATGAAACCACAGGACATCCAAGACCTGAAGCAACTGATCGAGTTCCTGAAGCAATATCAGGTAGCCGAGTTCGATCTTGACCGCGGCGATCTGAAGATCCGGCTCAAGTTCAACCAGCAGGAGAGTCACGCTCCGGCCCTCGGCGATCTTGCCCGCCTGCTGCAGACGGCACCGGTTGCCGCTACTGCTCCTCAGGCTGCGCCGCCCGCCGCAGCGCCTGCTCCGGCGCCAGCAGCTGCCCCTGAAGAAGAGCTGCACATCGTCAAGTCACCCATCGTAGGCACGTTCTACGCGTCACCCTCGCCCGGCGCAGCGGCTTTTGTCTCTCCCGGCGATCACGTCGACAAGGGCCAGGTCGTCTGCATCGTGGAGGCCATGAAGCTCATGAACGAGATAGAGTCCGACGCCGCCGGCGAAATCGTGAAATGCCTCGTCAGCAACGGTCAGCCGGTGGAATTCGGCCAGCCGCTGTTTGCCTTGCGCACGTCATAAGAGTTTTCTCGTTGTTTGCAGCAGTTTCGAGATTTCAGCTGGGAGTCGATAGCGGCAAGTTCAATGCAGAATGCCGCTAAGTTGCTGACTAGCCAACTTGCCGCCTAATAGGTTCGTCCATGTTTCGTAAAGTTCTCATCGCCAACCGTGGCGAAATCGCACTTCGCGTCATCAACGCCTGCCGTGAACTCGGCGTGCGCACCGTCGCTGTCTACAGTGAGGCAGACCGCAACTCGCTTCACGTCCGCTTTGCTGACGAGGCCATCTGCATTGGCCCTCCGCGCCCATCGGACAGTTACCTCAACGTCCCCGCGGTCATCTCCGCTGCCGAAATTGCAGACGTCGACGCTATCCATCCCGGCTACGGCCTCCTGAGCGAGAACGCTAACTTTGCTGAGGTCTGCCGCGCCTCGAACATCAAGTTCATTGGTCCCCCGCCTGAAGTTACGCGCCTGATGGGTGAAAAGGAAAAAGCCCGCCAGGCGATGAAAAAGGCCAAGGTGCCTATCGTGCCCGGTTCCGACGGCGTGATCGGCACGGTCGATGAAGCCGAGGCATGGGCTTCCAGGGTAGGCTATCCGGTCATCCTCAAGGCCAAAGCCGGCGGCGGCGGACGCGGCATGCGTATCGTGCGCAGCGCCGACGAACTGCACAACCTCTTCCATGCCGCCAATGCTGAAGCCACCAACGCCTTCGGCAACGGTGAGCTCTACATGGAGAAGTTCATCGAGAACCCGCGCCACATTGAGTTCCAGGTCCTCGCCGACGAGCACGGTCACGTGGCCACACTCTTTGAGCGCGAGTGTTCCATCCAGCGCCGCCATCAAAAGCTCATTGAAGAAGCGCCATCGTTGCAGGTTTCTCCCAAGCTTCGTGAAGAGATCAGCAAGACCCTCTGTCGTTGCCTCGCTGACATCGGCTACCAGAACGCTGGCACCATCGAGTTCCTCATGGACGCCGACCACAATCTCTATTTCATCGAGATGAATACGCGCATTCAGGTCGAGCACCCGGTCACTGAGGCCATTACTGGAGTGGATCTCGTGAAGGCGCAGTTGCGCATCGCTTCGGGCGAAAAACTCAGCGACATTCTGCCGCAAAAGCTTGAAATCCGGGGCCACGCCATCGAGTGCCGCATCAACGCCGAACATCCGCAAAAGTTCACGCCTTCCGCCGGCAAGATCACTGCGTTCAACGTGCCCGGCGGCAACGGTGTGCGCGTCGACACTGCGCAGTATGCCGAAGGCGTTGTCCCGCCTTACTATGACTCGCTCATCGCCAAGCTCATCGTCCATGGCGGGAACCGTGAAGAAGCTATCGCGAAGATGGAGCGCGCGCTGAGCCAGTTTGTGGTGCAGGGCATCCACACTTCTGTTCCGCTGCATCAGGAAATCTTCCAGGACCCAGCCTTCCGCGCCGGAGAGTTCGACACCGGCTTCATGGAGCGCTTCCTGACAGCACGCGCTGAAGCGCAGAAGAAATCCGCTTAACTACAAGCTTCCCGCATCCACGTTGTTTAGACATTCCGCGTTGAGAGGACGGGGAACAGCGCGCTTTCCCATCACAGTACCCGTGTGTAACAATCGCTTCGGTCAACGACCAAGCCAACTGGGAGGCGCGAAACATTGGGTTCAGGTGAAAATATTGCGCGCAGAAGTTTTCTGCGTAACGGAAGCATGGCGCTTGGAGGCGCGTTAGCCGCAGCATCTCTCCCCGTGCGCTCTCTGGCTGCGGATGAAAAGGTTGTCAAGCCGGACTACACGCTCGACATCGCGCCGCTCAATCTCGAAATCGGTCCCGGCGTGACCGTAAAGACCATTACTTACAACGGCCAGGTCCCCGGCCCTATTCTGCGCCTGCGCGAAGGCGTCCCGGTGAACATCGACGTCACCAACTCGAGTCCGGTTCCTGAAATCGTTCACTGGCACGGCCTCGCCATCGATTCGCTCAACGACGGCGCCATGGAAGAGGGCTCGCCGATGATCTCCCCCGGCAGCAAGCTGCGCTACACCTACACGCCCAGGCCCTCGGGTACGCGCTGGTACCACACACACGCCGGTGCTGGCGATGACCTCTCGCGCAGCACCTACACCGGCCAGTTCGGATTTCTGATGGTGGAAGGGAGGTCCTCGCCGGGCGACTACGATCAGGAAGTCTTTCTCGCTACGCACCACTGGGAGCCGTCGTTTGTGCCCATGGTGATGACCATGCGTGCTGCATCCTCAAACCAGCCGCTTACCACCGGCTCCGATGTTGGCTACAAATACGCCACATTCAACCAGCACATGCTCGGTGCAGGAGAGCCCATCCGCGTCAAGCAGGGCCAGCGAGTGCTCATGCATCTGCTCAACGCCAGCGCCACGGAGAATATCATCCTCGCGCTGCCCGGCCACACCTTCAAAGTCATCGCCATGGATGGAAATCCGGTGCCGAATCCGAAAGCGGTGGAAGCGCTTTCGCTCGGAGTCGCCGAGCGTATCGACGCCGTCGTCGAGATGAACAATCCCGGCGTCTGGATTCTCGGTTCCACGCTTCCTGAAGTGCGCAAGATGGGCCTAGGCATTGTCGTCGAATATGCCGGCAAATCCGGTGCGCCCGTCTGGAAAGATCCCGAGCCTTCAACATGGGACTACACGCAGTTCGCCTCCGCCACGCCCGCGCCTGCCCCCGACGACACCATCACGCTTACCTTTCGCGACATCGGCCCGCTGAACGACTCTAAGTTCGACACCTGGACTATTAACAACAAAGCGTGGCCAGACGTGGACCCCATCAAGGTGCAGGCCGGCAAGCGCTATCGGCTCATCTTCCGCAACGGCAGCGGCGATCAGCACCCGGTCCATCTTCATCGCCACACCTTTGAAGTCGTCCAGATCGGCAAGATGCAACTCAGCGGCCTGCGCAAAGATGTCATCAATATGATGCCGCTGCAGACCATCGCCGTCGACTTCGTGGCCGATAACCCCGGTGACACGCTCTTTCACTGCCACCAGCAGCTGCACATGGACTTCGGCTTCATGACCATCATCAAGTACACCGCATAGAGAACGTGAGACGGGCTTGAACGCGCTAGTTCGCAATTTATGGTTGGTGTGCCTCAGCGCGTCAGCCTGCGCCGCGCAGGACGTTGCCTGGCCTGCCTACGGAGGGGGCCAGGACGGCGACCACTACTCCCGGCTCACGCAGATCAACCGCGCCAATGTCGGCAATCTCAAACCCGCCTGGACGTATGACACGGGCGAGAAGGGCAATCTCGAAACCAATCCGCTGATCGTCGGCCGCACGCTCTATGCTTACACCGTCAGCCAGAAGGTCATCGCGCTGGACGCAGCCACCGGCAAGCTCAAATGGCAGTTCGATTCCGGCATCCACGCCACGCAGCCCGCGCGCGGTGTGACCTACTGGACTGACGGCCAGCACTCGCGCATCTACGCCGGTGTCATGAGCTTCCTCTACTCCCTCGACGCTGAAACCGGCAAACCCGTAGAGAGCTTCGGTGAAAGCGGCCGCGTCGATCTGCGCAAAGATCTGCGCGGTAACTACGAAGAGCAGTCCATCGCGCTCACCACGCCCGGCGTCATCTACAAAGATCTCATCATCGTCGGAGGACGTGAGCCCGAAACGCATCCGGCGCCTCCCGGTGACATCCGCGCCTACGACATTCATACCGGTGCGCTGCGCTGGACCTTCCACACCATTCCGCATCCCGGCGAGCCCGGCTACGAAACCTGGCCGCCCGACGCCTGGAAGACCGCCGGCGCAGCCAACAACTGGGCAGGCATGGCGCTCGATGCCGAACATGGCATCGTCTACGTGCCCACCGGCTCTGCCGTCATGGACTTCTACGGTGGCGACCGCGTCGGCAACGATCTCTACGCGAACACGCTGCTTGCCCTCGACGCCTCCACCGGCAAACTGCTCTGGCACTTCCAGGGCACACACCACGATATCTGGGACCGCGACTTTCCATCGCCGCCCGCGCTTTACACAGTGCGCGTAAACGGCAAGGAGACGCAGGCGCTCGCGCAGATCAGCAAGCAGGCCTACGTCTATCTATTCAATCGCGTTACTGGCCAGCCGCTCGCGCCCATCCACGAGCATCCTTACCCGGCCAGCGCGGTTCCCGGCGAAGCCGCCTCGCCTACGCAGCCGCTGCCTGACTGGCCCGCACCCTTCGGCCGCCAGCAACTCACCGCCGGCATGCTCACCAACCGGACTCCGGCCATTCATGCGTGGGCTGAAAAAGAGTTCGCCAACCTCCGCAGCAATGGCCAGTTCTATCCTTTCGCGCTCGATAAGCTGACCATCGTCCTGCCCGGCTTTGACGGCGGTGGCGAGTGGAGCGGCCCCGCCGTTGACCCCACTACCGACACGCTCTACGTTGGCTCAACGGAGATGGCCTGGCTCGGCGGCCTCATGTCCGTCACAAAAGGTGGCAGCCCCGGCCAGCAGCTTTATACGCAGCAATGTGCCGTCTGCCATGGCATCAACCGCGCTGGTGCGCCGCCTGCATTTCCCTCGCTGGTCGATGCCGTGCAGCGTCTGGGCCCCGCCAAGATCGCAGACACCGTGCATCGCGGCACCGGCCGCATGCCGTCCTTCCCGAACATTGACGACGTGAAGCTCGCTGCGTTGCTTGACTATCTCCGAACTCCCGCCGAAGCCGGAGCTGGTAAGGAACTTGCCTCCGCCCCTGGCCAACCCGAGCAGGCCTCCAGCGACCCCGCCGGTGCCTCGGCCTACGCCGACCGCTGCGCCATCTGCCACGGTGACCACATGGAAGGCATTCCACCCTCTTTTCCCATGCTCATGGGCGTCGGTAGCCGCATGACCGCTGAGCAGCTCACTGCGCTTATCCACACCGGCAAAGACCGCATGCCGCCTATGCCCGACGTGCAGGGCCCTGAACTCGCCGCGCTCCTCCGTTACCTCGGCGTCGGCGCTGCGCCACCCGTACCGGCTGAAAAGCAGCCGCCCGAGTACGTCTTCACCGGCTATCGCAAGTTCCTCGACCCCGACGGCTACCCGGCCATCGCACCGCCCTGGGGCACGCTCAACGCCATCGATCTCAAGACCGGCAAATACCTGTGGAAGATTAATCTCGGCGAGTACCCAGAGCTCGCTGCGCAGGGTATGAAGGACACTGGTTCCGAGCTCTACGGCGGCCCAATCGTCACCGCGGGCGGTATCCTCTTTATTGGAGCCACCGTCTACGACCGCAGGTTCCACGCCTTCGACACCCAAACCGGCAAGCTGCTCTGGCAAACCGAGCTGCCCTTCGCCGGCATCGCCACGCCTTCAACCTACATGATCGATGGCCGCCAGTACGTCGTCATCGCGGCTAGCGGTGGCCGCGATCCCAAGGGTCCCGTCGGTGGCGCATACGTAGCCTTTGCACTGCCACAGCAATAGGCCGTTTCTCCGCTGCATCATTCTCGAAAATTTCAACAGATATTTTCGTTCTTTGTTCGCTTTTCCGGCAAACTTGGTCTATGCTTGCATCGCAAAGCAAGGAGGACCCTTATGGATTTTCAAAAAGAACTCATCGCTGAATACGACACTGAGATCGAAAAGACGCGCAAGATTCTCGCCGCCATTCCAGCCGACGCGGACTTCAACTTCAAGCCCAGTCCCAAGTCAATGAGCCTTGGCCGTCTGGCCGGACACACATCTGAAGCTCTCACCGAATGGGCCGTCCACACCGTTACCAGTGATGCGCTCATCTTCCCGTCCGACTACAAGTTCGAGCCATATATCCCGGTTTCCACTGCGGCGCTGCTTGAGAAATTCGACCAGGAAACAGCCAAGGCCCGGGCTGCGCTTGCTGCCTTCGACCCGGCCAAATGGGAGACGAATTGGAAGTTTGGCGTCGGCGAGCAGATCTGGATCGACGAGTCCAAGTACTCCGTATGGCGCAACTGGGTCATCGACCACACCATTCACCATCGCGCACAACTCGGAGTCTATATCCGCATCCTCGGCGGCAGGCTGCCCGGTGTCTACGGCCCCTCCGCCGACGAAATGTGAAGCGGGAACAGGGAATGGTAAAAGCCTGCGTGCCCCATCCCTTCGTGTCTTTCCTTGCGAAGGGTGGGACGCGTTTATCTCATCCTTACAACCAGACTCTTCATCCCTCTTCGCGAAAGAATCACCCTCGCGCAGCGTGCCGGTTACAGGGCTGCGCCTATGAAGGCCAACAGCCAGGGAGGAACCGCTATGAACAGACCCGTTCACTTTGAAATCCCCGCGGAAGATCCCGCGCGTGCTATGACGTTCTACGAGACAGTCTTCGGCTGGAAGTTCCAGAAGTGGGCTGGTCCCATCGAGTACTGGATGATCGATACCGGAGACGCTCCGCAGGGCATCAATGGTGGCCTCATGCCGCGCCGCGATCCCGCGCAGCCCTGCGTTAACACCATGGACGTAGAGGACATCGACGCGACAATCAGAACCGTCGAATCCGCCGGCGGCCAGTGCGTGGTTCCCAAGATGCCCATACCCGGCGTAGGCTGGCTTGCCTATTTCAAAGACACTGAGGGCCACATCTTCGGCGTCATGCAGTCAGCCCCGTCGGCCAATTGACCGGTTTCATTCCGGCTCAACCCCTCTGCCGCTGACAACCTGTAGCAGCGGCGTCTACCCTTAGTGCATGGTCTTTGTCTTTCCGCGCATCTACCCCATCCTAGACTCGTCCATCATTCCCGCCATCAACCGCAGTGAATTCCTCCACCGTCTCGGCAGCGAACTTGCCGCATCCGGCGTTACGCTCCTCGAATACCGCAACAAGACCGGCTCCGACATAGAGGTTCTCTCCGATGCAGCCATTCTCCGCGCCGCAATGCCCGGCCCAAATATCAAGTTGATTCTTGATGATCGCGCTCATCTGGTTGAACAGTCTGCATTTGATGGCGTGCACGTCGACGCCGGAGATATGCCCGCAGCCGAAGCCCGCGAGCTTCTTGGCCCGGCTCGCATCATAGGCACATTCGGCGGCAGTGATGCCTTTCTTCCCGGCATCCTCGATGCACCAGCCGACTATCTCGCCGTTGGCCCCGTCTACCCCACGACCACCAAGCAGACCAGCACCCGCCCTATCGGCCCCGAAGGCGTGCGCCGCCTCCGTGAGCAGGCCGGACCGCAAAAGATCCTCACCGCCGCCGCCGGCATTACGCTTGAAACTGCGCCCGAGGTTTTCGCTGCGGGAGCTACCACCGTCGCCGTAGCCGCAGCCATATTCCGCACGCCTGATCCAGCCTCCGAGTTCCGCCGCTGGCTTGCCGCTCTCTGCTAAAAACGCCGCATGCGCCCGCTCAAACACTCCGCTCTCGGAGAAAACCCAAGACAATCCCGGCCCATTCAGGTAAAAATCACTTCAAGTGTTGACCTCTGACCAAGCTCCCACCGCGGACCCCGACCCACCGGCGCAAGCCCCAAAGCTGGTGCAGTCTCTCGGCCTCTTCAGCGCCACAGCCATCGTCATTGGCTCCATGATCGGCTCCGGCATCTACATCGTCGATGCCGATATCGCCCGCGGTGTCGACTCGCCCGCACTCTACCTCGGTGCATGGCTGGTCACAGCCGTCATGACGCTTATCGGCGCCCTCAGCTATGGCGAGCTGGCGGCCATGATGCCGCGCGCCGGCGGCCAATATGTTTACCTGCGCGAATCGCTTGGTCCTTTGTGGGGCTTTCTCTTCGGCTGGACGCTCTTTCTCGTCATCCAGACCGGTACCATCGCCGCTGTTTGCGTAGCCTTTGGCAAATTCCTTGGCGTCTTCTTCCCGTCTGTCTCTACAACGCACTGGCTCTGGCACATCGCGCACGTGCCAGCCTGGCACATCGGCCCCATGGTTCTCGGCAACATGGAGATCGGCGTCAACACCGCGAATCTCGCGGGCATCGTGGTCGTGGTTTTCCTGGCCATCGCCAACATCTTTGGCGTCAGGCTCGGCGCGCTCATTCAGAACATCTTTACTTCCGCGAAAGCCATCTCGCTGGCTGCGCTCATCGTGCTTGCGTTTACGGTGGGCATCAACGCAACGGCATGGAACGCGAACTTCGGTACGCAGTTCTGGCACAACGCTGGATGGCACTCGCTCCATCCTGTGCAAGTCGGCGTCGGCGGCCCAACGGCGTGGGTTAATCTCCTGGTCATTCTCGCCGTTGTCCAGGTGGGCTCGCTCTTCTCCGCAGACGCGTGGAATAACGTCACCTTCACCGCCGGAGAAGTCAAAAATCCCAGGCGTAACCTGCCGCTCTCGCTCATCCTCGGCACCGGCTTCGTGCTCGCTGTCTACTTCTTTGTCTCGCTTGGCTACATGCTGGTGCTGCCTCTGCACGGCGACCCCAACGGCGCAACCGCCATGGCCCGCGGCATTCAATACGCGGCAGAAGACCGGGTAGCCACCGCTGCTCTGGGGCAGATCTTCCACTCCGGCGGGGCAATGCTCATGGCTGCGGCCATCCTTATTTCGACTTTCGGCTGCGCCAACGGCATGACACTCGCCGGCGCACGCGTTTTTTATGCCATGAGCCGGGACGGACTCTTCTTTAAATCCGTGGGCAAGCTGCATCATCAATACAAGACGCCCGTCGCGGGCCTGCTCATCCAGGGTGCATGGACTGTGCTGCTTTGCGTCTCGGGCACCTATAGCCAGCTTCTCGACTACATCATCTTTGCCGAGCTGGTCTTTTACATCCTCACCATCTCGTGCCTCTTCGTGCTTCGCAAAAAGCAGCCCGACGTTCCGCGCCCCTACAAGGCTCTTGGCTATCCCGTGCTGCCCGCGCTTTACATCGTCATGGCAGCATGGATCTGTATCGTATTATTGCGATACAAGCCACAGTACACATGGCCAGGCCTGGTGCTGGTTCTGCTCGGCATTCCTGTTTATCTGCTCTGGTCAAGAAGGTCCGCCATAACAGCAGGAGATTAGAGAATCTACAACGGAATCGGGGAGGGAATTGATGCCGGGCAAGCTTTTAGCCACCAAGCCCATCGAAAATATTCTGGCTGAGGCCAATGAAGAGGGCGAACACTCGCTCAAGCGTGCTCTCGGTCCCATCAACCTCATCACTATCGGCATCGGCGGCATCATCGGCGCCGGCATCTTTGTTCTTACCGGCACTGCGGCCGCGCAGTTCGCCGGCCCGGCCATCGTCATCTCTTACATCATCGCTGGTATCGGCTGCATCTTTGCAGGTCTTTGCTACGCGGAGTTCGCCTCCATGCTCCCCATTGCCGGCAGCGCCTATACCTACGGCTATGCCACCATGGGCGAACTCGTTGCCTGGATCATCGGCTGGGCGCTCGTGCTCGAATATGCATTTGGTGCGGCAACAGTAGCCGTCGGTTGGAGCGGCTTCGTCAACAGCCTGCTTGGCTTCTTCGGGGCTCAGCTTCCATTCAATCCAACACCAAAAGTCGCCGTTACGCTCTTCGGCCATCCAGTTGTCGCACAGGTCGATCTCTTCGCACTGACAGCCATTGTCATCATCACCGTCGTGCTCGTCGTCGGTGTGCGAGAATCGGCCAATTTCAACAGCACAGCGGTCATGATCAAGGTTTCCATCGTGCTGTTCTTCATTGGGCTCGCCGCAGTCTACGCTTCGGCGCACTGGTCGACGATGGTCGCCAACTGGCACCCGTTCATTCCTAAGAATACCGGCCACTTCGGACAGTTCGGCTGGTCAGGAATCATGCGAGGCGCAGGCGTAGTCTTCTTCGCCTACATTGGATTCGACGCCGTCTCCACCGCAGCGCAGGAGGCGCGCAATCCGCAAAAGGACATGCCCTTCGGCATCCTCGGTTCGCTCATTGTCTGCACCACGCTTTACATCTTTGTCGCCGGACTGCTGACCGGCATCAAGTCCTACACCACGCTGAACGTTCCCGCTCCGGTAGCCGACGGCGCCGCAGCAATCGGCGTCCGCTGGGGCGTCATCCTCATCGACCTAGGCGCCATCGCTGGACTCGCATCGGTCATGCTAGTCATGCTGCTTGGCCAGTCGCGCGTGCTTTTCACCATGTCCCGCGACGGACTGCTCTGGCCCTGGGTAGGCCGCCTGCATCCACGCTTCCGTACGCCCTACATCACGTCCATCGTTGTGGGAGGCTTTGCCGCGACCCTGGCTGCTCTCTTTCCCATCACGCTGCTCGGTGAACTCGTCAGCCTGGGCACGCTGCTGGCCTTTACCATCGTCAGCCTCGGTGTATGGGTGCTGCGCGTGCGGCATCCCGATCTGCCGCGCCCGTTCCGCACGCCGCTGGTGCCTCTAGTGCCGGTCTGCGGTATGATCGTTTCGTTGGCGTTGATGCTGTCGCTCGACGCTCCAGCCTGGATCGGCTTCGGAAGCTGGCTCGTCTTCGGCCTTATCATCTACTTCACTTACAGCCGCAAGCACAGCAAGGTGCAGAAGATGGCCGCCGGCCAGGGCGACTGAAAAAGCTGCATATAAAAAGCAATGGCCTCCGCAGCGGAGGCCATTGCTTTCTCGGAGAAAATTCGAGTCTCTCTTACACCGCCGTCTTCGCGCAAAGCTCGTCGAAAGCGCGCACAAGCTCGCCCGCAATCTGCTGCGCCGTCGCCTGCTCGATGATGTAGCGCTGCATCAGGTAAACCAGCTTGCCGTCGCGCAGAATCGCAATCGCCGGAGAGCTGGGTGGATTGCCCTCAAAGTAACTGCGGGCGCGCTCTGTCGCTTCGCGGTCCTGCCCGGCAAACACGGTAATCTTGTGGTCCGGCTGATTGGCGGAGTTGGCCAGCGCCAGCCGAACGCCCGGGCGCATCTTGCCTGCGGCGCATCCGCAGATCGAATTCACCACCACCATTGTCGTTCCCGGCTGCGCCAGGGCAGCATCCACCTCTTCGGCGGTCCGGGTTTCCTTAATGCCCGCGCGCACCAGCTCCTCGCGCATGGGAATCACCATCAGTTCTGGGTACATGTTTGCCTCCGGCAGGGGACTGCCTGCCTTTATTGTACGAATTTGACGCCTTTCCGGCTACATGACTTTGATGATCCTGCGTTTGATTTCGATGTACGATCCTGCACGCCGAGAACGTTTTGTCATCTCCTTGTCTGTGCCGCCTAAAGTGCCTTCCTGTACTCTTTTTCTTTGAACATTCGCGAAAACATCCCGCTCGCGCCCTTCACTACCTTTGGCATCGGTGGTCCGGCACGCTGGTTTGCAGAGGCCGCGACTGAGGACGACGTCGCTGAAGCCGTTGCCTGGTCGCGCGAGCATGACGCACCGCTCTTCGTCCTCGGCGGCGGCAGCAATTTGCTTGTGTCCGACGCAGGCTTTAACGGTCTCGTCCTGCGCATCGCCTTGCGCGGCGTTACCGCTCAGGACGATGATGCGGGCGATCGCATCTTCCAGGCCGCCGCTGGGGAAGATTGGTGCAGCTTCGTCGATCGCGCCATTCAGGAGAACTGCTCTGGCATTGAATGCCTTGCTGGCATTCCCGGCACCGTGGGCGGCACGCCGGTGCAGAACGTCGGCGCCTATGGCCAGGAAGTTGCGACGGCCATCCATCGCGTGCGTGCCTACGATTTGCAAGAATGCGCCTTCGTTGAGCTCAACGCCGCAGATTGTGCCTTTGCCTATCGCCGCAGCCGCTTCAACTCGGCTGACCGCGGCCGTTTTATCGTCACCCGCGTCGACTACCGCCTCACCCGAGACGGTGAGCCTACCCTGCGATACGCAGATGTGCAGCGTGCGCTGGAAGCTTCAGGCATCGCCAGCCCTACTCTTGCGCAGACTGCTGACGCCGTGCGACTCATTCGCCGCAGCAAAGGCATGCTGATCGTCGAAGGCGACCCCGACAGCCACAGCGCCGGCAGCTTTTTCAAAAACCCGGTCGTCAGCGAAGACCACTTCGAAAAAATCGCCGCAGGCGCAGTATTCCCTCCGCATTTCCCTGCAGGCACGGGCCTCGACGACAAGTGCCTCGTGAAGGTTCCAGCCGCGTGGCTCATCGAACACAGTGGATTTCAAAAAGGCTATGTGCTTGGCGCAGCTGGAATCTCCAGCCGTCACACGCTTGCACTCGTCAACCGTGGCAATGCCAGTGCGCGGGAAATTCTTGCGCTTGCCGCGCAGATCGCCGCTGCCGTTGAAGCACGCTTCGGCATCCGCCTTGAGATGGAGCCGGTGCAGATAGGATTCTGAGCGCGGCTCTTCAGCGAGTCGCTGCGATCAGGCTAGGATCAGGAGTATTCATCGCAGCAGTCGAGCGGTCGGCAGAACGTAATAGGGCCGTGCACTCCGACGCTGCCATCGGGGCACAGAAGAGGAATCCCTGCAGCTCAGGGCACCCAAGTTTTGTCAGATAGTCGCGTTGTTGCTTCGTTTCCACGCCCTCGGCAATGCACGCCATTTTCAAGTCATGGCTAAGGCTCAGGATATTCTTGACCATCGAGTTTGCGACCGACGTAGAGCCCACATCGTGGACAAACGACTGATCGATTTTAATCCGGTCGAAAGGAAGCCGCGAAAGGTAGGAGAGCGACGACCATCCAGTGCCGAAATCGTCGAGTGCCAGGCTTATGCCAAGCTGTTTAAGGTCCTGCATGATACTGATGGTCGCTTCCGAGCTGTCCAGGGCCTGGCTCTCCGTGAGTTCCAGTTCAAGCCATTGCGGAGCGAGCCCGGATTCAGTCAGAGCCGTGTCGACTGCGCTTACAATGCGCGCATTATGAAACTGCTGTAGAGAGACATTCACTGCCATGCGAATGGGAGGAATGCTCAATTGTTGCCAAGCTGCTGCCTGACGGCAGGCCGTCTTCAAGGCCCACTGTCCAACCTCGACGATCAGGCCCATCTCTTCTAGCTCGGGAATAAAGTGAGCTGGCGACATCATTCCATGCTCGGGATGCCGCCAGCGAAGCAGTGCTTCCATGCCGGTGATGCGGCCGGTGAATGTAGAAATGAGCGGTTGATAGTAGAGCAGAAACTCGTCGCGCGTTACGGCGTGATAGAGATCGCACTCAAGCTTCTGCTTGCGGCGCATCGCCTCGGTAATCGTAGGCGAGAAAAACTGGTAGCTGTCGAGCCCGCGATGCCTGGTTGCGTGCACTGCAGTATCCGCAAACCGCAACAGTTCATCGGCGGCTCTGCCATTCAATGGATATTGCGAAATACCAATCCGCGCGCTTAACTGCATCTCATTCCCATCGAGTTCAATGGGACGCGAAATTGAGGCGAGCAGCTTCCGCGCAAACTGCGCCACGTCTTCGTTTTCTGCCGCGTCCAGCATTACGATGACAAACTGGCCGCCGGCAAGCCGCGCGAGCTTGTCACCCTTTCGAAGGCACCCATGCAGCCGTGCGGCCATTACTGCCAGCACGCTATCGCCTTTTTCGCGCCCGATTGAATCGTTGACCATCTCGAACCGGTCCAGGTCGATCAGGAGAACCGCCATGTTTCGGGGACAATGAATCGCGGACGTAATCAGCCGCTCCAGACAACGCTCGATTGCGCGGCGATTGGGTAGTCCTGTCAGCGGGTCCTGAAAGTCGGGGTCCCGGTCCATGAGCATGGAAAGATCGCATGCAGGTATGCAATGCTCGTTCGCAAAATGTATATCCCGTGGATCGATCCATCGTATATTTCCGTTCTCGCGAATGTCAGTCAGATGGGTCTGCATCCGTTCGTGGGCCATCATTCGGCGCTGCTTGCCAGGCATCTTTTCAATATCCGCAACAAGCAGGGA
>DASZXD010000179.1:0-6043 GCA_035546015.1 Occallatibacter sp. | reverse complement strand
AATGGGCTCAAAAGCCGCAATGCTGCCTCATAGACACCGAAACATGTGCGCAGTGCATTGAGGACCGATGCTTGCTGCGTTTTATCGGGACTGAAGTTGAGCCGAATCTTGATTAACTCCAAATACCAATCGCAGAATTCTCCCCAAAAAAATTGATAGATCGCACTCGCAGCTTCGTCGAACCGGTAATCACTGAGCGCGCGGTCGACCTCTTTGGTGACTGCATGGAGACGAGACACTATCCAGCGGTCTTCAAAAGGAGATTCGTTCGAGATACCCCATTGAGGGCCGTTATCGAAATCTTCATCATCAAGATAGTCATAGATTCCGAAATTCCATGCGTTCTCTGCGAGTTGATCTTGCATGAAGATGAACCGCGCGGCGTTCCAGATCTTGTTGGCGAAGGCGCGGTAGCCTTCGGTGCGCGCTACATTGAACGCGATGTCCGTTCCGGGCGAGGCCATGGACGCGAGCGTGAAGCGCACCGCGTCGGTGCCGTATTGCTTCACGATCTCAATGGGGTCGATGACGTTGCCCTTGGTCTTGGACATCTTCTCGCGGTTGGCATCGCGCACCAGAGCGTGAATGTATACCTCGCGATAGGGAACTGAGTCCGCAAGCGAGCGCGGGCTGCCGTCTGGCATGGGTATGTCGGTCGAAAACCAGCAGCTCAGCATGATCATGCGAGCGACCCAGAAGAAGAGGATGTCGAAGCCGGTGACGAGCAGGCTCGTCGGATAAAAGGCGTCGAAGTCCATCCGGTTTTCTGCTGTGATGTTTGGCCAGCCGAAGATCGAGACCGGCAACAGGCCGGAGGAGAACCACGTATCGAGCACGTCGGTTTCCTGAGTGATCTGCTCCGATCCGCAGTGCTCGCATTTCGCTGGATCGACGCGCGCCACCGTGATCTTGTGACATGTGCCGCAATGCCACGCCGGAATGCGATGACCCCACCACAACTGACGCGAGATGCACCAGTCGTAGATGTTCTCCATCCAGTTCAGGTAGGTTTTCTGGTACATCTCCGGCGTGAACCGGATGTGGCCTTCCTTCACCGCTGCAATCGCTTTGTGGGCCAGCGGCTGAATCTTGACGAACCACTGCGTGGAGAGCCGCGGCTCAACCACGGTTTTGCAGCGGTCGCAGTGACCCACGTTGTGCACGTGGTCCCTGATACCTGCCAGAAGGCCCTGCTCCTCAAGGTGAGCAACAATCTCTTTTCGCGCCACGTACCGGTCGAGCCCCGCATAGGCGCCGCCCTCGGCGTTGATGTGCGCTGTCTCATCCATCACGTTGATCGACGGGAGATTGTGGCGCTGGCCCAGAGCAAAGTCGTTGGGGTCGTGCGCCGGCGTCACCTTCACTGCGCCGGTGCCGAACTCGCGGCTGACCCACTCGTCGAGGATGATGGGAATCTCGCGATTCATCAATGGCAGGCGCAGCTTTTTACCGTGCAGGTGCGTATAGCGCTCGTCCTCGGGGTGGATCGCTACGGCTGTGTCGCCCAGCATGGTTTCGGGCCGCGTGGTCGCTACAGTCAGGAACTCGCCAGTATCTTTCCCGTCGTCGCCGATGACCGGATAGCGGATCTCCCACAGGTGGCCCTTATGCTCGTCGTAGACCACTTCGAGGTCGCTGATAGCCGTCTGGCAGCGCGGGCACCAGTTCACGATGTAGGCGCCGCGATAAATGAGCCCCTGCTCGTAGAGCCGCACAAAGGCCTCGCGCACGGCCACCGACAGGTGCTCGTCCATCGTGAAATATTCGCGGCTCCAGTCGACGGAGACGCCGAGCCGCTTCATCTGGCCCAGGATGGCGCCGCCATAGTGGCGCTTCCAGTCCCACACGCGTTCCACGAAGGCATCGCGGCCAAGCTGGCGGCGCGATGAGCCTTCGCTTTCCACCTGGCGCTCCACCATCATCTGCGTGGCGATTCCGGCGTGGTCAGTGCCCGGTACCCACAGGGCGCGGCGGCCGCTCATGCGCTGCCAGCGGACAAGGATGTCAATCTCCGTCTGGTTGAGCATGTGGCCCATGTGCAGACGGCCGGTGACATTGGGCGGCGGCAGCAGAACCGTAAAGGAAGTCTGGCCGTTCAAGCCATGGTTTTGATCAGGAGTGGGTTGAGCGAACAGGTTCTCTTTTACCCAATACTCAGCCCAGTGATCTTCGATTGCGGTAGGGTCGTAAGCTTTTGGCAGTTCGTGAGGCATTTTGTCGTTAGTGAGCCCCGGTGATTTTTCGGGAAGACGCCCGTGCCGCAAGGGGCTTTCAAAGCGAGGGGACCACCCTTCACTTTAACAGATGGAGTAATTGCGGAATTTGATGCGGCTGGCTGGTTCCGGTCCAGATAACAAAGGCCGTGCCCGATTGAGGCACGGCCCTGGTTTGAAGAGATAACTGCCCCTTCTCAGAAGGGGTTGAGCTTGTCTAGCCCCTTCTTCTTTTTCTTCTTGCTCGAGGACTCGTCGCTCAGGTCGGCCTTGGGAGCCTTCTTCTTCTTGTTGTTGTTGGCAACGGCTGTCTGAGTGGCCGGAACCTCGCCGGGCTTGATGTCGTTGATCTGTGGGGGCGCCTCAGCGGGCTTCTCTGTCGCCGGTAGAGCCTGCGCAGTCGCCGAGCCAACCGGCTTTACCAGCGCGTTCGGGTCTGCGGCCGCCGCTGGAGTTCCCGACGGTGCATTGACAACTTCTACGCCAACCCCCGTTCCGCCACCGGGCGCTGACATCTGCAGCGGCGCGTCAGATGGTCGGTCGCTGCGCGGCGGCTCGTTTGGCCCGGTAGGCGTGACTGTGGCTTCCGTTGCGGGCTTGCCGGCCTCTTCGGCTTCCTTGAAGAGGGCCACGTTTTCCTTGGTCACGTCAGGTGCCAGTGTTCGCTTGGGGTCGGTCAGCGTGGGATCGCCCACATGTGCAGCCTCAACCACGGTGGGGCCGCGCTTGATGAGTCCCAGAACCGAATCTGTATAGTGCAGCGGCTGGCGGCTTCGCTCTTCGGCGTCGCTCTCGGCAATGGCTTGCTGGGTGGGCTCGGGGATGGGCCGGTTCATGGCCACGAGACGGTCGCGCGCATCTTCCACGTGCGGAGCCATCGGATAGCGTGTGATGACCTTGGTGTAAGCCGCTGCCGCCTTGTCTTCGTAAATGGCGTGCAGGCGCTCGCGCACAGCACCCGGAAGCCCCGGGGCAAGCTCAACGTTGTGCGCCTGGCCTGCGTAGGCGTCGCCAATGGCGATCAGCACCTGGTCGCTCTTGGAGTAGAGCGGGTAGGTGTCTGCCACGGTATCGAGGCGGGCAACGGCGGCGTTGTAGTTCTCGCGGCTCTCGTAATAGAAGCCGATCTGCGCCTCGCGTTCGGCCAGTACCTCCTGCACCTCACGCAGCCGCTGCTTGGCGCGCGGAATCAGCGTGGAGTCCGGGAACATGTTGATCATCTTCCGGTACTGCTCTTCGGCCAGTTGCGCGTTGGTGAAGTCGCGGTCCGGCTTTTCCATCTGCTGGTAGTAGATGTCGGCCACCTTCATCTGCGCCTCGGCTGCCTCAGGAGCATTCGGGAAGAAGGTGATGAAGTCCTCATACTCGGCCTCGGCCTGCGTCAGAGCGGCTGAGCCGCCTTCCTTGAACCAGGTGTCGCCGACCGAGAGCTTGGCGCGCATGCGGTACTCGGACTCGGGATAGGTGTTCAGCAGGGTCTGCAGGTCGAGCCGGGCCACGTCATAGCGGCCCTTCTTAAGGGCGACCATGGCCTTGTCATAGAGCTCCTTGTCGGGCTGCTTGGATTGCACGTTGCCCAGCGGGTTGGCGCTCAGGTCGTAAGCCTTCTTCTGCTTCTTGCGCCGGGCTGCGTCTGCAGATGTGCTTGTGAATACCAGCGCGGCCAGGGCCACTGCGGCAACTGTTTTGGAGTACCGGTTCATACCACCTCATTTGAGCAGCGGTTCGGTGCAGGCCAAGCCGGCTGCCAAGAATCTTACTTTAAAGGGCCGCCTTTGCGCCCTCGGCCGCGCGGGCCATGTGCAGCAGTTCGCGCGCGTCGCGTTCTGCCTGGCCGGCGCCAAAAACAGCATTCCCTGCTACAAGCAGTTCCGCTCCAGCTTGGACGACATGGGCGATGGTGTCGTGAGCCACGCCCCCGTCCACTTCGATTTTAAATCCCAGCCCCAGCTCGTCGCGCATCCGGGCCAGCCGGCGGATCTTGCCCAGTGAAAAGGGAATAAACTCCTGCCCGCCGAACCCCGGATTCACGCTCATGATGAGCACATGGTGCAGCAATGGCAGGATTTCGGTAATCACGTCGATCCCGGTGGCCGGATTCAGGACCACACCCGGCTTCATGCCGTGACTCAATATCAATTCCAACGTCCGGTGCAGGTGCGGGCAGGCCTCATAGTGCACGCTGACCCAGTTCGCGCCCGCCTCGGCAAAGGCCGGGATGAACTCATTCGGGTTGTCGATCATCAGGTGGCAGTCGAGCGGCAGGCTGGTGACCTTGCGCAGACTCCTGACTACCGGCGGGCCGAGCGTGATGTTGGGGACAAAGTGCCCGTCCATCACGTCAACATGGATGACCGTACCGCCGCCGCGTTCAGCCGCGGCAACCTCGTCGGCCAGATGCGCAAAATCCGAGGAAAGGATGGACGGAACCAGCTCAACCATAGGCCTTGGCGCACCACTCCTTAGAGGCCCAGTGTATCAGGCGATGTGATGCAAGAAACGTCTCCATGGACTCGTTTTGTGGCAGACTGATCGCAGCATGCTCATCCAGTTCTGGGAACGTCTGTGCGGCTATCACAAGTGGACGCCTGTCAAGGCGATTGTCCAGTCGTCGACTCTCGCCCGAGTTGGAATGGGCAGTACGGTTGAAGGTAAAGAAGCGAACGGCCAGATCGTAATTGGCTGGGAATCACACTGCGAAATCGTCTGGAAAGACCAGCAAGGTGTCGAACAAACCGCAGTCTTTGAAGCGCCGGAGGAGTCACCACTTTATCAGCTCTGCGATGACGACACGGTCGATATTCGATTTAACCCTAAGCACCCTGCCAATTGCTATATTCCGGGGCTGCTACAAGCCAAGCTTGTGAGCGCGTGGAAGTTCGGCCTATTCGCCATGATGATGGTGCTGGCTTGCATCATTGTTATCGTGACGTGGTTGGGTCCGAACGTTCTCTTCAGAACAATTTTTCATTGAGAATCTGTCGATGTACAGCAGTTAGGGCGGTGCGATCCGCTTTGCCGCCGCGCGGCCTGCACCGCGCAGGATGGCTTTGATATGCCAGTTGCCATCGGTGTTGGGGAAGAAGATCTCGCCGGTGCGGCGCGCTTCCGGACGGTAGTACCAGCGCTTGAGCAGAGCGAGATGGCCCTGGCGAACTGTGTTAGTTGCCGCACCTGGAGCCTCGGTAAGCGCCTTGAGCACATCTTCCATGCGTGCTTCGAGCAGACCGCGGCTGACGACAGCAGACTGATCCTTGGCCCCTATTTTCTGTTCCCTGACCTCTGGCTGCTCCGGTACTGCTTCAATCGCCATTGGCTGCGCGAAGAGTGAGCTCGAGCCGGACTGCTCGTTCTGGATACGCATGCCGATGGTCGAGAAGGCTGCGGGACCGCGCAGACGGCCATCCTCGAAGAGGAAGACCGCGACCTCGTCTGGCTGTGCGCTGGCCTGCAGGATCACAGCGCGTAACTGGCTCAATGGGCGAACGAGTTCCGAAGCGAGCACGCGGACCGACTCGACGCGTTGCACCTGCGCGTGAAGAGTTGCCGCTGCTTCGAATTCGAGATTGGCAGAGGCCGTGTCGCGCTCGGTGCGCAGCGTTACCAGTCGGCTCTCGCCGCGCGTGGCCAGAAAATTTTCAACTGCTGCGGACTCTTCCGCGTAACGCTCATCGCTGCAGCCCTTGTAGCAGGGAGCCAGGCACATCTTCATCTCGGAGTAGACACAGCCGGGGTAGCTCGGATCGGGAGCTAGATCGAAGGTGCAGCGGCGCAGCAGGAAGAGCTTGAGCGCTTCATCAGCGTAGCGCTCGGCGGCGGCGCGGGAAGGG
>DASZXD010000178.1:0-15343 GCA_035546015.1 Occallatibacter sp. | reverse complement strand
AAACACGATCTTGCCGCGTGCGCTCTCGAGCGTGGGCCAGTGGCCGGCCAGCACCGCCGCGTTCAGCGTCTTATAGTTGCCGCGCACATCGTCGGGCGTAATCAGCTCGTCGGGTGGAAAAACGCTGCGAATCTCCGCATCGAGCGCGTCGAATGTCGCCGGGGTGAAGGGTTCCGGCACCGTCGGCTGATCGGGCGGATGCGCTCCACCCTGCTTGGTCTCCACAAGAATGAAGATCGGAATGTGTTCGGGATGCGCATGCGACCAGCTGCGCACTTCTTTAAGGCAGGCAATAAACGGTTGGCATGTGCTCACGTAATCGAGGTCCTGGATGTGCATCACCTTGAAGCCCGGCTTGAGCATCACTCCATCGGGATCGAACGGCGGATCAGGCGGCAGATGCGCCGCAGCCACCAGGTTCGGCCCGTTTGGATGCGCATAGTGCCCGCCCTTGCTGTCGGCAAACACATCCAGCTCAATCTGGCGCACGCCGCTGTCGAACTGTTCGGTCAACGGGCGATGGCTGTAATCGAGCCCATTGAACATCGCGGGATTTTTCTCCTGCCATAGCTTCGCCGCATTCGGCGGAATTCCGGCGTGGTAGCTGTTGTGCGTGCCGATTACCTGAATCTGATTCAGCTTGAGCGTGTCGCCATTCTGTGCATGGCACACCGCGGCCATCATTCCGCCCACTATACCTGCGACCATCCATCCGGAATTACGTAGCATTGCGAGATCATCCCCTTTGCGGCACGCATCATCCTGCCCCGCCGCCCACAACAGCCTACAGGATCGCCGTCACCTCGGGCATCAATGTTTTGCAAACGTGATCATCCCCGCCACTCTGCGAAAATAAAGGGGATGCTCTCGCTCCAGAATGCCGGCAAGCGCTTCGGCCCGCGAATCCTCTTCCTCGAGGCCGACTGGCTTATCCGCAGCAACGAAAAGACCGCGCTAGTTGGCGCCAACGGCGCAGGTAAGTCCACGCTCATGAAGGTCTTAGCCGGCCTTGAAACCCTCGACTACGGCGAGATGCAGCTCACCCGCGGCATGAGCATCGGCTATCTGCCGCAGGAAGGCCTGCGCCTGAGCGGTCGCACTGTCTTTGAGGAATGCCTCACCGTATTTGACGGCATCCGCGAGCTGGAGCGCGAAGCCGAGCGCCTGGCCGCTCAGATGGCCGAGCTCGACCATGCCAGCGCCGAGTACGCCTCCATAGCTGAGCGCTACTCCATGCTCCACGACCGCTTTCACGCCCTCGACGGCTACGCTCTGGATGCACAGGTCGGCAGCGTGCTCGGCGGCCTCGGCTTCGGCAAGGAAGACTGGTCGCGCCGCACTGAGGAGTTTTCGGGTGGATGGCAGATGCGCATCGCCCTGGCCAAGCTGCTGCTCGCCAGACCGAACCTGCTTCTCCTCGATGAGCCTACGAACCATCTCGACCTTGAAACCCGCAACTGGCTCGAGGATTACCTCAAGGCCTACCCCTTCGGCTACATCCTCATCTCTCACGACCGCTACTTCCTCGACGTCACCATCGACCGCACCGTCGAAATATGGAACAAGCATCTCACCATCTACCAGGGCAACTTCACAAAGTATCTGAAGCAGAAAGAAGAGCGCCGTGCACAGCTCGAAGCCGCTTATCGCAACCAGCGCGAACAGATCGAGCATCTCGAAGCCTTCATCAACCGCTTCCGCTATCAGGCCACCAAGGCCAGGCAGGTGCAGAGCCGCATCAAGGAACTCGAGAAAATCGAGCGCATCGAGATTCCTGAGGAAGAACCCGTCATCCACTTCAAATTTCCGCAGCCCCCACCCTCGGGCCGCATGGTTGCTGAGGCCGAAGGCCTGTCCAAGAGCTACGGCCACAAGCAGGTGCTCAACAACGTGCGCTTCAGCATCGAGCGCGGCGATCGCGTGGCTCTGGTTGGCGTGAACGGCG
The DNA here is from genome assembly GCA_035546015.1 of Occallatibacter sp. Classification (GTDB taxonomy): domain Bacteria; phylum Acidobacteriota; class Terriglobia; order Terriglobales; family Acidobacteriaceae; genus Telmatobacter. The sequence goes on along the minus strand of DASZXD010000178.1, from coordinate 13,398 downwards.
CAGGCAAATCGACTCTGATCAAGCTGCTCACCGGCGCCGAGGCGCCCACGTCGGGCACGATAAAGCCCGGACACAACGTAGTCACCGAATATTTCGCGCAGGACCAGTACAAGGTGCTCGATCCCGATGCGCGCATGCTCGACGACATCAGCCGCGCCGCGCTCAAAGTACCGGAGTCAGAGCTGCGCTCGCTCCTCGGCTGCTTTCTTTTCAGTGGCGACGATGTCTTCAAGCAGCTCGGCGTACTCTCGGGCGGCGAACGCAACCGCTTCGCGCTGGCCAAGATTCTTGTCTCGCCTTCAAATTTCCTGCTGCTCGACGAGCCGACTAACCATCTCGACATGCGTGCCAAGGATGTCCTGCTTGAAGCGCTTGCAGCCTTCAGCGGCACGGTCATCTTCGTCTCGCACGACCGCTACTTCATTGACCGCCTTGCCACGCGCGTGCTCGAAGTGGAAAACGGCGCAGTCACATCCTACGAAGGCAACTACGAAGACTATCTGCGCCGTAAAGAAGCGCTGGCCGCCGGTAAAACCATCGTGCCCGAACCCGCTCCCGAACCTGCGCCGCGCGCAGAAACAGAAGCAGGCGAGCATACTCCTCCATCGACTGCTGCCAATCACAGCAATACCGCCAAAGAGCGCCCCCGCCGCTTGAATCCCATCAGGCAAAAGCAGATGGAAGACCGCTGCGCCTTCCTCGAAGAAGAGGTCCCGCGCATTGAAGCAGCCATTGCGCTCACTGAGCAGCAGCTGGGCATATATGTGTCAGCCGCCGAGACGGAACGCCTGACAAAACTGGCTGAAGAGCTGCGTGCGCAGCTTGCCTCGCTCACCGCCGAATGGGAAGACCTGATGCTGCAGCTTGAAGGACTGGCAGCTGGATAATGGTTTAGCTTCCGAATGTGTTGCGCATCAATCGGGCGCCTGCCCTCAGCTTTAGATTGAGCCGGCGGATGGCCTTGATGAGCGCCACTTCCATGATCACGATCACCACGGAAGCGCCAAGCACGCCCGGCCACTCTCCGCGATGCATATGCACGACGATCGAAACCAGGATGAATGCGTAAACCGCCACAAACCCCTTGAGCAGGAGAACTCGCCTGCGAAGCTTGCGGCTCGTCGCGTCGTCAAGCGGCAGCTCATCCGGCGAGGCAGACCGAGGAAACAGAGCGTTTGCCCTGCGCACGATCAAGACCACTGCCGCCGCTACGCCGAGTACTACCCCAATCACCGCATAAGGAAGCGTCACGGCTGGCAGGCGCCCGCGTGCAGCGTTCAATGCAATGGGCACCAGGATCGCCGTTCCGGCCAGAACGAGCAGCGAGAGCCGCCGCGTTATATATCGCTCTCTCCTGAAATAGTCGGCAATTTCGCCCATGCTGTACGGCTCTCTTTTCGGCAACTAAGGAGTTAGACGAAGGTATTTCAACTCATGCTACACCGCGACCCGGTGTGGCGTGCCATGAATCGGCTGACTTTCGTAATGCATAATCAAATCACGATGGCACTTTTGTGGAATCCCGAGAGCTGGCCGCAGAGGCTGGCAGAACTTGAAGCGCAAACCGGGGAGTTGAAGGAGGCTCCGTTGCGCCGCGACGTCCGTTCGCTGGGCATGCTGCTCGGCGAAGTGCTGCGCGAGCAGTCCGGTGAAGAGCTCTTCGATCAGGTCGAAGCCCTGCGCCAGGGCACCATCCGCAGGCGCGACGCTGAGGCCCACGGCGACACTCAAGAAGCAGCGCGCCACGCCGCCGCCGCGCTCGAGCTGGTACACGCGCTCCCTGTTGAACGCGCCACGCTGCTCACCCGCGCATTCGCCTTTTACTTCGAGCTCATCAACCTTGCTGAGACAAACCACCGCAAGCGCCGCCGTGTAGCCCTGCGCCTGGGCGGACAGGCTGGCCGCCAGCGCGGTTCGCTCGAGGGCACTCTCTGCGAAATGCGCCGCGTCGGCATCGGCGCTGAAGAAGCACTCGACTGGCTGCGCCGTGTGCTGGTTGTGCCCGTCTTTACCGCGCACCCTACTGAGGCTGCGCGCCGCACCGTCATGTTCAAGCGCCGCCGCATTGGCGAATTCCTCGAGGAGCTTGACCGCATACCTGTTCCGCAACAGGAGCTCGCGCGCCTCGAGCAGTTGTTGCTCGCAGAGATTACCAGCCTCTGGCAGACAGACGAGGTGCGTTCCCGCCGTCCCACTGTCTACGACGAGATCAAGATGGGCCTCGACTACTACGACGTCTCCATCTTCGAGACTCTGCCCGGCCTTTACCGTGAGATCGCCAACGCGTTTCGCACCGCATATTGCATGGAGATCGACGCACACGAGCTGCCCATCGTCCTGCGTTTCGGCTCCTGGATCGGCGGCGACCGTGACGGCAATCCCTTTGTCACGCCCGAGGTCACTCGAGCCGCCATTCAGCTTGCACGCGGCCATCTGCTCTTCTATTACCTGCGCCAGCTCGACAGCATCATCGACCTGCTCACCACCAGCGCGCAGCAGCGGCCGGTAAGCGATGCTCTCCTCGAACGCCTGCGCAGCTATGTCGCGCAGGTCCACACACCGGAGAGCCAGGTCTTCGGCGCACAATACGAGTTCGAGTACTACCGCCGTTTCGTCATCTGTCTCAAGACCCGCATCCAGCGCACACTCGAGGAATCCGGCTCCCTGCCGCACCCGCGCGGAGCGGCTCTGCCGGTAACGCCCTTCACCCTTGCCCGCGAGCACGACAAGCTGGCCCAGGCGCTGCCCGCTTACTGCTCCGTGCGTGAATTTCTTGACGATCTCGAAACCCTGCGCGCATCGCTTGCTGCCAATAAGGGATTGCGTATCGCGCGTACGCTCATCGATCCGCTCATCCTTCAGGTGCGCACCTTCGGTCTGCATCTGCACACTCTCGACGTGCGTCAGCACGCCCGAGTCCACGCCGCAGCACTCAAGGAAGCGATCATCGACACCGCAGCCTCGTCGCTGCCATCCGGCCTCTCCGCGCAGACTGCCGGCCTGCTCGAAACATTTCGCGTCGTTGCTGAAATGAAGGAAAGCTGCTCACCGGAAGCGATTCGCCAATATGTGATCAGCGGCGCCTCTACGGTGGAAGATGTGCTCACGGTGGTGCGGCTGGCGCGTCTGGGCGGCGTCAAGGTGGAAGGCGCGTGCGGCGAAACCAAAGCTGACGCAGCCGTCGATCCCGGCCTTATGCCTGTGCCTCTCTTCGAATCCATCGAAGACCTGCGCAATGCGCCCAACGTCTGCCGCGAGCTCTGGAGCCGGCCAGACTACCGCAAGCTCATTGAGTCCTGGGGAAACTGGCAGGAGGTCATGCTGGGTTACTCAGACTCGAACAAAGACGGCGGCATGCTCACCTCTACCTGGGAGATATTCCGCGCCCACCGCGATCTGCACGTCGTCGCGCGCGAAGCCGGCATCAGGCTGCGTCTCTTCCATGGCCGCGGCGGCACTGTTGGCCGCGGCGGCGGACCTACGCATCGCGCCATCTTTGCGCAGCCCATTGACTCCTTTGACGGCCAGTTGCGCATCACCGAGCAGGGCGAGGTGCTCAACTTCAAATATGCTGACGAAGTTCTCGCCGAGCGCAATCTTGAGCTCATGATTGCTGCTTCGCTCGACGCGCTCGCACGCCCCAACGCCCGCGACCCGAAGGGCCACTTCACCGGCATTCTCAAACGCGAGTGGGAAGCCGCGCTCGATGAGCTCTCGAATCTCTCCTACGGGTTCTATCGCAAGCACATCCTCGAAGATTCCGGCGTCGTGACTTACTTCGAGCAGTCCACACCGGTTGGCGAGCTCGAAAATGCCAAGATCGGCTCCCGCCCGGCGCGGCGCAACTCATCTACCAAGCTCGCTGACCTGCGCGCCATTCCCTGGGTCTTTGGATGGACGCAATCGCGTCTCCTCGTGCCTGCATGGTTCGGCGTCGGCTACGCAATCGACCGTTATCTGGCTGAAGCCGGCGCGCTCGAGCTCCTGCAGACCATGGCCCGCGAGTTTCCGCTGTTCATCGATCTGCTGCGTAACGTTGAAATGGCTCTGGGCAAAGTCGATCTTGCCACTGCCAGGCTCTACTCATCTCTGGTCAGCGACGTCAAACTCCGCGAGCGCGTCTACGACATGTTCGAAGCCGAGTTCCATCGCACCGTGCGCGCGGTGCTGGCTGTCACGCGCCAGACTGAGCTCTTGCAGACCAACCATGTGCTCGCCAACTCCATCCGTCTGCGTAATCCCTACGTCGATCCCATGCATCTGATTCAGGTTGACATGCTCCGCCGCAAGCGCGCCGGCGAAGACACGCCTGAGGTGAACCGAGCCATTGCCGCCACCATCAGTGGCATCTCGGCGGGCCTGCGCAATACGGGATGAGGTGATGCTTCCATGATCCTGCATCGCCCCATAGAAAGGCCCGCGCCCTGGAAGGTGCGGAAGCAGGAAGCCTCTGCGAAGTGGAAGTGGCTGACTCCGTTGATCGCCGTCGAATGGATGTGCGAATGGGCCGCCTACATCCTCAGCAATTGGTCGTTCCTTGAAGTGCTCGAGTACCTCGGCACCTTTTCCGTGCTCATCGCCGTCATCTTCTATTTTTCGGAGTCGGGCGACCGTATCAAGCAGCGCCATTACCAGGCATGGCAGGTCATTAATACGGCGCAGGGCAAAGGTGGCAGCGGTGGAAGGATCGACGCGCTGCAGGAGCTGAATGCCGACAAGGTGCCACTGGTCGGTGTCGATGTCTCATCCGCATTTCTGCAGGGACTCGACCTGCACGGCGCCAACCTGATGCGTTCGAATTTCAGCTCCGCCGATCTCCGCAACGCCAACTTTACTTCGGTCGACTTCACGTTCGCCAGCCTCAACTCAGCCAACCTGCGCAATGCTCATCTGGACCACGCAAAATTCACGCAGGCAGATCTTCGCGGCTCTGACCTGACCGGAAGCATCTTAATGAGTGCTGACCTTTCAGGAGCCACTCTCGATGACGCCGATCTCAGCGATGCCGATCTGAGCAACATCGGGTGGCAGCATCTCAGCAGCGTAAAGGGCGCGAATATTCATCAGGTGAAAAATGCGCCCGAGGGTTTCGTTGTGTGGGCCATGAGCCACGGCGCAATCGACAATCCCACAGCCGAACAGTGATCGCCGAACAGCCTGAAGCGCGTTCCGATCCGCCTATTGAGATGCTTCTGTGGCAGTCGTCTCGATCCCATCCTGGTGAAACTCGAATCGCAGCGTCCACACACTTGCGGCGGCCTTACCCTGCACCTGCGGCGGAGAGAACTTCCATTCCCGCGCTGCTTCGACCGCAACTCTGGTGAAATACCTGCTCACCTGCGGCGACTCCGGGCTTGCATTGGATACATCGCCGTTGGCGTCAACATTTACGCGCACGTTGACCACGACCTTGCCATGAATGGATGCCAGCGCTGCGGGGAGCACATCGGGCTGAACCCGCTTCACCACCTCGCCTTTACCCGTTCCCCCTGGAACGGTTTCCGCTTGCGGTTCTGAGGTTGCAAGCGGCGCCGTTGCTGGAGGATTCGCCGGAGCCGCAGCCTCAACAGGAGCAGCTTCAGATGGTGGCGGCGGTGCTGCCGGAGTGGTTGTCTGCGTAGCGGCTTGCTCAGTGGTTGGCGCTGCCGCTGGAGTCTGCCGGAAGTGCCAGACCGCCACAATCACCGCCATTACGAGCACAACTGCCACGGTCGCAAAAACCGCTGGCCGGCTCTTTGACGGCCGCGGTGAAGCTGGCATATTTACCGGCTTCTGCTGGGGTTGAGCTGTTTCCGGTTCCAGCCGTCCTCTTATCCAGCCCAGTGTGCACCGCTTCGCAGGGTCCAGCCGCAGACACGCCCGCGCTATCTCTGCAAACGGCTCAGGAACCGCCGCCGGCACAACCGGCTCGCTGTTTGAGGCTCTCTCCCATACCGGCGCCTTCTGAGTCAGAGTTGCCACCAGGGTCATCCCCAGCGACCAGATGTCCGCAGCCGCCGAGATTTCGCCTCGGGCCATCTCTGGCGCTGCATACGTATCCGATTCATCCGGTTGCACCGCAGCACGGCTCGCAAATGCGATGCAGTCTGCCGAGAGCTTCAATCCGTCTTCGACAACCAGAATATTCGAGGGCTTCAGTCTCCCATGCGCAAGGCCATGCCCATGCAGATACGCGAGCCCATCGAGCACCGGGCCAAGCATCTCTCTGGTCTCGTCAGGTGTCAATGCCCGCTCGGGAAGAATCTCCGCAAGAACCTCATCTGCAAATTCCAGAACGGCGTAGGCCACTTCGCCGCCATCCATCGTGCTTTGCCCGGTATGCAGGACGCGGGTGAGATGAGGATGCGACAAGCCGGCAGCCCTTTTCCAGCCCGTGATATGAATCTCCGCATCGGCAGCCCTGGCACCCACCAGCTTGATCGCAGCCTTCCGCGCCCCGTCCACTTCCACTTCGGTCTGATAGACGCTGCTGTCCTGCGAGCCGCCCAGCCGGCGCAGCAGACGAAATCGTCCGTCGACGACTTGTCCCTGCAGCTCAGCGCAATTTGCCGTGATGTTCATGATTTCGACCCTCTACTCATCACGGCAGCAACCATTGCCTCCATTGCGGTGATGCGTTCCGGCAACGCCTCCATTCTAAGCCAGACAATCCGCCGTTCATCGGTTCTCGCCACAGCAATGTCCGCCAAGCCTCGCAATTTGTGAATATTGGCGATGCATCGCTTGCCACGCGGCCCCCCCCGGGTCTACCCTGTTGCCATGCGTCGATGTCGCTAACACCGTCCTGGTGCAAGCTCCGATGCCGATTTGCGCCTGTTTGCGCGCGCTTTCCCACCTGATAAGCTGCACCGCTACACACAAAATCCATTCCACAAGAGGTCCGGGCCCATTTCCCCGGAAGAGGAGATCATCATGGCGCGCATTGCCGCGGATGTAACGGAACTGATCGGACATACCCCACTGGTTAAATTGAATCGCGTGGCTGCAGGACTGCCCGCTACCGTCGTCGCCAAGCTCGAAAGCCAGAATCCCGTGTCCAGCGTGAAAGACCGCATCGGCTTTGCCATGATTGACGCAGCCGAGAAGGCCGGCAAAATCAAGCCCGGTGTCACGACCCTGATCGAGCCCACCAGCGGCAACACCGGTATTGCGCTCGCTTTCGTTGCCGCGGTCAAAGGCTACAAGCTCATCCTCACCATGCCAGAAACCATGAGCCTTGAGCGCCGCGTCACGCTGCTCGCATTCGGAGCAGAAATCGTGCTCACCCCCGGCCCCAACGGTATGAAAGGTGCCATCGCCAAGGCCAACGAGATCCTGGCAAAGACACCGAATGGCTACATCCTGCAGCAGTTCGACAACCCCGCCAACCCCGCCATCCACCTCGCCACCACCGGCCCTGAGATTTGGGACGATACAGACGGCAAGGTCGACATCCTCATCTCCGGCGTAGGCACGGGTGGCACCATCACGGGTGTCTCCAATTACATCAAGCCGCGCAAGCCTTCGTTCAAAGCCATCGCCGTTGAGCCGACTGACAGCCCCGTGCTTTCCGGCGGCAAGCCCGGCCCGCACAAGATTCAGGGCATCGGAGCAGGATTCATCCCCAGCATTCTCGATACCAGGAACATCGACGAGGTCGTTCAGGTCACCAACGAAGAGTCGATTGCGATGGCGCGCCGCCTCCCGCTTGAAGAAGGCCTGTTCGTTGGCATCAGTTCCGGCGCGGCTGTGGCTGCTGCGCTCAAGGTAGCCGCGCGGCCTGAGAATGCCGGCAAACTCATCGTTGCCGTGTTGCCCAGCTTCGGTGAGCGCTACCTGTCGAGCGTGCTCTTCGAACCGCTGCGCCAGCAGGCTCTGGCACTGCCCACCGAGCCGGTCACGCTTTAACTTCACATGCCGGCGGAATGCGCATCGTTCCGCCGGCCTCGCGCATCCACTACGCACACATGGCCCTGTTCGCACATATCCGTGAAGACATCGCCTCCATCATGGAGCGCGACCCAGCCGCACGCTCGCGGCTTGAAGTGCTTTTGTGCTATCCAGGCTTGTGGGCCGTGTGGATTCACCGTATCTCGCACGGCCTGTGGGGCATGAAGCTGCGCCTCCCCGCGCGCATGCTCTCACAGGCGGGCCGCTTCTTTACTGGAGTCGATATCCATCCCGGCGCGCATCTCGGCCGCCGCCTCTTCATTGACCACGCCACCGGCGTCGTCATCGGCGAAACCGCAATCGTCGGCAATGACGTAACCCTCTACCAGGGGGTGACCCTCGGCGGCACCGGCAAGGGCCATGGCAAGCGTCATCCAACGATCTGCAACAGCGTTTTTATCGGCAACAACGCCAACGTGCTGGGCAACATCACCGTAGGCGAAAACTCGCGCGTTGGCGCGGGCTCTGTCGTGCTGGCCGATGTGCCGCCCAACTCCACCGTCGTCGGCGTTCCGGCGCACATCGTCTACCGCAACGGTCAGCGCGTACTCATCACTGATCCGCACGAGGTAAAAGACCCGCTCTCCGACGCACTAATCGCTCTCTCCGCACGTGTAGAGGAGTTGGAAGAGCGGCTCTGCGTGCAGGATCATCGCGTTCAGGACCGGCGCACCGTGCCCTTCGCCGACGAAGAGGCAGAACGCACCGCGTATCGCGCGGAGCTGGACAAGCTGAGCTCCTACGTGTCGATGGGTGAGGGCATCTAAGCTTGTTTCAGTGGATCGTCTTTGACTTACCCTGCATGTAATCCATCAATAGATACTGGCCCAGGGTATCGGGCGTCGTGAAGTACGCCTTGCCCCTGCACATCTGCGATACCTTGTTCACAAACTGCACCAGCCCATAGTCCGATGCCAGCATGAACGTGTTGATCATCACGTTTGACCGCTTGCACCGCGCCACCTCTTCCAGCGTCTCGCTCACCACCAGCGGATCGAGGCCATAGGGGTTCTTGTAAATCCGTCCGTCGGGCAGCGTAAGCGCCGATGGTTTGCCATCCGTGATCATGACGATCTGCTTCATGTCCTTGCGCTGCCGCGCCAGCACACGCTGCGCCACCCGCAGGCCTTCGCGCGTGTTCGTATGCCACGGGCCAACCTTCACGCGCGCCAGGTGCGACACCGGCATCTCTTCCGCCGAATCGTGAAACAGCACCAGCGAAAGCGAGTCGCCGGGATACTGCGTGCGGATCAGGTGCGAGAGCGCCATTGCTACGCGCTTGGCCGGCGTGAACCGGTCTTCGCCATACAGAATCATCGAGTGCGAGCAGTCCAGCATCACCACTGTGGCGCACGAGCTCTGATACTCGCACTGGTGCACATGCAGGTCTTCGTACTCCATCTTGAGCGGCAGTCCAATGCCCTCGCGTGATATGGCCGAGTTGAGCGTTGCCGTCGCATCCAGATTCAGCGTATCGCCAAACTCGTAGCGCCGCGATCCGCCGCTTGTCTCGATGCCCGTTGCCCAGTGCCGCGTATCGTGCCGCCCGAAGCTCGACTTGCCCAGCGACCCAAGCAGATCGCGCAGCGTCTTGAAGCCGAGAAAGTCCAGGCTCTTGTCTGTGACCTCGAACCGGACCTCGCCTTCCACATTGCCGACTTGCCCGTCTCCAGGCCGCGTCGGCCGCGACGAGATATAGTTCTCCTGTTCCATCCGCTCCATGAGCTTGTCAATCAGCTCATCGAGCTTGCCCTCCGCGGCAAGCTGGTCCAGCTTCTGCCGCATCGACTCGTCGAAGAACTCACCCTGCTCCAGCACACGCCGCAGCGCCTCGCGCAGGTTCTGCATCGTGTGATCGAGATCCTGAAATCGCGAATAGGGATCGTAGAACCCCGAGTCCAGAAGATAATCCGACAACGCCTTCAACAGATCTTCGAGATCGATCTCGCCGGCCAGATCGCCGGTGAACTTCGTATAACGGACGCGCTTCATACCGAATCAGTCCTCGACGGTTGCAGCCGAACCCTCAGCAGTTCTAGTTCAACCCGCCACGCCGGCCACGCCGCGAGCGCTGCCAGTCTTCATACTCGTTCTCAAACTCCTGCCGCTCAGGTGAAAGCTCCTCGCGCTCGTGCCGTTTGCGGCCTTCCTGCGCTGCAAATCCATGCTCCTGGCTGCGGCTCAGCTTGCGATGCGCCACCATGCCTTCGAGCAAAAATTCTGCCGCCGCCACAACCTTCGGCGCTGCGTCTGAAGCCTTCACGCCGAGATGCGAAAGTTTCTCCACGAGTCCCTGAATCTGTTTCAACTCCTTAAGCGCACCGGCTGAAGACTGGCTGTCTTCCAGCTTCACCGTCCCGCCCAGGTTGAACCACTGCTCGATCTGCTCGGTGTCCACGTCGGCAAAATAGCGGTGAAAAATCTTGCCCACCGCCGTACGGATCAGGTCACCCACTACCGTGTCCGCCCCGCGCATCTCGCCCTCGTACTCAAGCTCAAGCTTGCCCGTAATGCCCGGCATGGCCGCGTAGATATCGCTCACCCTCGGAAACACCAGCGAGTCGCCATTCACCAGCGCGCGCCGCTCGGCATTCGAAACAACAAGCTCCATCGTTGAAATCGGCAGTCTCTGGCTCACGCCGCTGCGCTTGTCCACCTTCTTGTCTTCGCGGGCAGAGAAGGCCACCTGCTCCACCACTTCGCGCACATACTGCGGAATCTCCGCCGGAGCGCCGCCACGCGCAGCCCATGCCTCCTGGGTGGTGATGGCAATGCCTTCTTCAAGCGTCTCAGGATAATGCGTGCGAATCTCCGAGCCGATGCGGTCCTTGAGCGGCGTAATAATCTTGCCGCGCGCCGTGTAGTCCTCAGGATTGGCGCTGAACACCAGCGCAACATCCAGCATGAGCCGCACCGGATAGCCTTTGATCTGGACATCGCCCTCCTGCATGATGTTGAACAGCGCCACCTGGATCTTTCCCGCAAGGTCAGGCAGTTCATTGATGGCGAAGATGCCGCGATTGGCCCGCGGCAGCAGTCCGTAGTGCATCGTCAGTTCACTCGAAAGGTCTTCGCCTCCGCGCGCTGCCTTGATCGGATCGAGGTCGCCCACAAGGTCGGCCACTGTCACATCCGGCGTCGCCAGCTTCTCCACGTAACGCTCGTCCCGCCCAATGTATGCAATCGGCGTCGCATCGCCCTTTGCCGCAATCAGGTCACGGCACCGCTTGCACAGCGGGGCATAAGGATTGTCGCGAATCTCGCATCCGGCCACACAGGGCAGATGCTCATCCAGCAGCGCTGTCAGCGCGCGCAGAATCCGGCTCTTGGCCTGCCCGCGCAGCCCCAGCAGAATGAAGTTCTGCTTTGACAGAATGGCGTTCACAATCTGCGGCACCACCGTGTCTTCATAGCCCACAATGCCGGGAAACACTGTCTCGCGGGCCTTGAGCCGCGTGATCAGATTGGCGCGCATCTCGTCTTTCACGCTGCGGTTCTTCAGGCGCGCTTCAGAAAACAGTGTGCTGGTGCGCAGATCCCCCAATGTATGGGGAAGCGGGTGAGCTGCAGGCATCGAGTCGCTCCTGTGCGGCCGTGCATGGCCGTCCTACTCTAATGACGCGCGAAACGGGGAAACCGCTGCGCTGCGACAACCCTCGCGCGCAGACAGTCTATGCACGCAGTATGCGCCCATTTGCGCACAATCGCAAAATTGAGCCGCCTGTATTAAAAGTCCCGCAGAATTTTTTCGCCATACCGGATCAGGAATTGGTGCAAGGAGAGTTGACGCTCTCAAGAGCCGTTTTCCTCGATGAAACGGCGCCTTGCTCGCCACCCAATAGCCCGCATGAATTCCTGATCCGGTCTAAACGCAAAGAATCAATGCACATCCACCGATCGGTCGTCTTCGTAGGCCATAATGTGGAAGTAAGCCTCCCATCCGCTCCACGAGGCGGGCGCGGGCAGCTTCGCCATCGGATCCTTCAGGTGGTTGAGATAATCCTGCACCAGCTCGTGCGTGCGATAGACTCCGGTCAGCCAGTCGCCGCGATACCAGTTCTTCCACTTGCCATACTCGTCCAGCGCCATAGACTTCTGAATCTCGTCCAGCGCGGCCAGCGACTCTGCAGCTTCTGTCTCCGCCTTCGCCTTATCTCCCGCGTCAGCGTCTTTCATCGCCCTCGCCAGATCAAGCAGCATCGCGTTGCTCTCGCGGTTGATGGTAATCATGGTCAGCACTTCCGCCTGGTAGTAGGGCTTCCGCGCGGGATCGACAAGGGCCTCTGCGGCCACCGCCTTCTTCCACACCGCATCCCAGCGCGGCGCTGTGTCCTCGCCGTCCTGGATATCCTGGTCCAGCGCATGCGCACGCATCTCTGCAGTGCCCCCCGGCAGAACGCGAGGCTGCGTCCATTTGGGCGACTGGCTTGGAATCGCAATCACCTGGTGCACAGACAGATCGTCCAGAATCAGCCGCCGTGCCTCGGAGTGGTAATGCTGGTCGCCATCCCACCGCGTAAAGCTGATGACTGGCTCCGGAGGCGGCGCATTGCCCGCTGACGTAAGACTCCGCATGCCAAAGAACGGATGCCGCAATGAAGGCGCTGCAAAATAATCCTTGTATATGCTCGCAAGCGCTTCCGCCGACTTCGCGCCGAACTCCTCCGTTGCCCACTTGCGATAATAGGCGCCGTCCGCATCGCTCTCGTGCCGTACGCCGCCCCACGCGGTCTCCATCAGCGCGCGCGTGGTCATCGCTACCGGCCGGATGTCGCTCGTATTCACCAGAATGTACGAGGTCGCGCCGGCCTTGATGTAGCGGCCAATCTCCTCCTGAATCCTCTCCACCGGAACCATCTCGGAAAGCTGATTGGCCTGCCCGTTCATCATCGCCACATGGATGTACATGCCCTGGCCCGTGGCCACCTTGCCGTCGTCCTGCATGTCGCCGTACCCCGTGTCGGCCCACACCAGCGACACCTCCGGCGGAATCTTCAGGTAGCCCTCGCGCATGAGCCGTGCGCCCTCCTGCCACAGGTCGGTTACAAACTGCGCATTCGGATACTTCGCGCGCACAATCTTCATCTGGGCGGCAATCGCTTCGCTGATCCGCTTGCCCAACAGCGGATCGTTGTCCCGCACGCTCGGATCGAGCGACGCATAGCTCGAGTCCGAAAGCCCGCGCAGGCCAACAGACCACAGAATCTCCTCGTCCGGCTTATACTCGGCAACGGCGTTCGTCCACGCCCGCTCCAGAATCTCCGGATGCGTTGAGAAGTTGTAGGGCACATCCGCCGGCCATCGCGCCACATTCACACCCAGCGGAATGGCGTGATGCTGGTTCACAATCAGCCCGCGCTCTGTGGCCGCGTGCACCGGCGCATCGTCGGGAAACGTCCACGTCCCGGGCACAACCATGTTCCCCTTAAGCCGCAGAATGGTCTCGAAGATCTGGTCCCACACGCTCAG
>DASZXD010000177.1:0-34003 GCA_035546015.1 Occallatibacter sp. | reverse complement strand
GCAAGGTGCTGATCGTTGCGGGTGGCAACCCGGATCAAACCGTAGCAGCCGCGCAGACGATCGCGACGCAAAGCAGCGTTTTGAGCGGAGCGCAGTCGGAGATTCAGAGCCTGAATCTGCCGGTCAAACGGCAGCCGGACGATGCGCCGCGCTGGGCACGGACGGATCAGCGGATCGTGCTGGGAGACTACGCGCCGGCGGAGCAACTGCAGGGCGACGGATCAGGGCCGCTTAACGTCTACTTCCGCATTCCGCCGGATCTTTACTACGCCGATGGGCCCAATGCGTTGCTGCGTGTGGGTTATCGCTACAACCCGGTGCCCATTGTGCCCATTTCGTCGATGCAGGTGCGCATCAACAACGCGTTTCTCGGGTCGGTGCCGCTGACTCCGGGCCAGCAGTCGTCGAGCCAGAAGCAGACCGATTTGCCACTGCCGGTGGTTGATCTGCGGCCGTTCTCAAACTCGCTCTCATTCGATTTCACCTTTCAACTGCTCAAGAAGGGCGGGTGCAACGATACGACGCCGATCAATATGCAGGGCGCCATTCTGCGCGACAGTTATCTGGACCTGCGCCACAACCCGCATTACGCGCCGATGCCGAATCTCGAGATCTTCTCGAATGCAGGTTTTCCGTTTACTCGTTTTGCGGACCTGAGCGAGACCACGGTGGTGCTGCCGCCGACGCCTTCGGCTCAGGAGATTGAGACCTTCGTTACGCTGATGGGCCACTTCGGGCGGCAGACCGGCTATCCGGCGCTGCGCGTCACCGTTGCGGGGCCGGACGCACTGCACGACGGCGCGCAGGCCGATTTTTTGCTGATCGGAACCGGAGACGACCAGCCGGGCTTCGACAAACTGGCCAATGCACTGCCGGTGACGCTGCGCGGCGGACGCGTGCAGGTGCGCGATACGGAAGGGTTCTTTGCGCCGCTGCATCACGCGTGGTGGAAGGCGAACGGAAACGAGCATACCGAGTCCGGTGACCTGACGGCCGAAGGCGTGCCCGACGCGGTAATCGAAGGGGCCGAGTCGCCGTTTGCTCCGGGAGCCAACCGCAGCGTGGTGGCCATTCACCTGATGGACGCGTCGTCATTTGAGCCGTTCATGAGCATATTTCTCCAGGTGCAGCAGTCGAGCGCGATCGCCGGCTCGGTTGCGGTGCTGCATGGCGGCCAGTTTGCCTCATTTGCCCTCGGAACGGGCGTTTATCACGTGGGCGAACTGCCGTGGTGGACGTGGCTGCAGCTCAAGTTTGTGGAAGTGCCCTGGCTCGTGGCTGTAGCGATTCTTATTCTTGCCTTCCTGTTAGCCATCTGGGTGCGTCAATGGCTGCGTAACCGAGCCAGAGCCCGTTTGAACATGTTGAAATACTAAAGACGCAGTTGTCTGCTTTCATGCGGCGCTGACGATTGTGCAGGCGCGGTTTTTCCGTAAGCCGGGCCGGGCGGGGCTAGCGCGCAGAATGTGAGCCCCTTCTATCAGGAGAGCGCAAGCCATGCGTGTTTTCACATCCCGGCCGTGGAAGCATCTGGTGTTTGTGGCGGCGCTGTCAATGTTTTCAGCGGCAGGCGGCTGCAAGCAGAGCGACTGGCCGCTGTGGGATGGCTACAAAGCGCGCTTCATCGATGGTCAGGGCCGGGTCTTCGATCCGCGCGGCGAC
This sequence comes from Occallatibacter sp., assembly GCA_035546015.1. GTDB lineage: Bacteria > Acidobacteriota > Terriglobia > Terriglobales > Acidobacteriaceae > Telmatobacter. The sequence continues at coordinate 32,341 of DASZXD010000177.1, read as the reverse complement.
CAGCACTCGACTTCAGAGGGGCAGTCCTATGCGCTCTTTTTTGCGCTGGTAGACGACGACCGCGCAGAGTTCAACCGCGTCCTGGGCTGGACGCAGGCGAATATGGCGGCGGGTGACCTGCGCTCGCACCTTTGCGCGTGGGAATGGGGCAAGGCGCAGGACGGAACGTGGAAACCGCTCGATACAAACTCTGCCTCAGATGCGGACGTCTGGCTGGCCTACACGCTGCTGGAGGCTGGACGGCTGTGGAATGAACCGGCGTATACGGCGATAGGCCACAGTCAGCTTGCGCTGATTGCGAAGAGCGAGGTGGCCGACCTGCCCGGCTTTGGTCAAATGCTGCTGCCGGGGCCAACCGGCTTTCAGCATGATCGTGACTGGACGCTGAACCCGAGCTATCTGCCGCTGTTTCTCTTTGAGCGGCTGGCGCACGTGGATCCAACAGGGCCATGGCGGGCGATTGCGCTGAATATTCCGCGGCTGCTTGAAGGCAGCACGCGTCACGGGTTTGCGATGGACTGGATCGTGTATGTGCCCGGCGACGGGTTCTATCCGGCTACGCAGAATCCGGGAGAGACGGGCAACCCACAGGATTCGGGCGGCAGCTACGATGCTATCCGCGTTTATCTGTGGGCGGGCATGATCGGGGCGAGTAAAACACGGCAGCAGGCGCTGAACGCTGTGGCAGGCATGAGCGGCTACCTCGCCAGCCATAACTTTCCGCCGGAGCGGGTGAACCGCAACGGCGTTCCCCTGAGCAATGACGGTCCGGTGGGATTTTCCGCTGCTCTGCTGCCCTATCTGAGGGCCCTGGGATTGTCGAGGATGAGCGCACGGCAGATGGTACGGATGAACGCCGAGCGGGATGTGGCTACTGGATTGTATGGCAAGGATTTGGCGTATTACGATCAGAACCTTGCCCTGTTTGGAACAGGCTTTCTCGATGACCGGTTTGAGTTTGGCGCCGAGGGCGAACTGATGGTGGAGTGGAAGCGCGCATGAGCGTAGGCTGCATGGCTCGAAGGACGGGTCTGATGCTTCTGCTGGCACTGGCGTCTCTGCATGCGCAGACACCGCCCGCTGCGGGCAATGTGCGCGCCATCCTGGTGACCAAGGCAAAGGCGCTCGAAGCACGCGGGCGGCCGGATATGGCCATCGAACTCTGGCAGCAGGTGCTGCTCTCCGATCCCGACAATGCAGACGCGCTGGCGGGTCTAGCGCGCGACTACCGGCTGACCGGTTCGATTGCGAAATCGAATGAGGCGCTGAATCATCTGCGGCGCGTGAGCCCGAACAATCCTGAGATAGACAAGATTGAAGGCCTGAGCAGCACGCGCGCCACTAATGACCAGCTTCGACACGCCGGCGAACTGGCGCAGCAAGGTCATCGCGACGAGGCGATGCGCGTCTATCGGCAGCTCTACGGCGACCACCCGCCGGATGGCGACATTGCGCTGGCTTACTACCAGACGCTCTATGGCACCGGCACACCGGAGGCGAAGCAACAGGCGATTGCCGCTATGCGTGCAATGGCACAACGCAACCCGGGCGACACGCGGTTTGCAATTGAACTTGGCGTGATGTTGACCTACGATCCGGGGACGCGCACCGAGGGGATGCACATTCTGGAGATGCATCCGCACGACGCGCACGCGCAGGCGGCGCTGCGGCAGGCGCTGATCTGGAATGCTGCGAATCCGGCTTCAGCTGCAGATTTGCGGGCGTATCTGCATGACCATCCGGGTGACACGGAACTGGCCGGCTACCTGAAAGACAATGAGTCCAAGCTGGTGCAGATGAGTGCCGCACGGTCGCCTTTGGAAGGGCAAGCATACGCTGCATTGAATGCGCACAAACTGGACGAGGCGGAAAAGGAGTTCACCGAATTGCTGGCGAAGGAGCCCAAAAACGGCCGCGCTGCAGCAGGGTTGGGCTACGTGCACATGCAGGAGAAGGATTTTCCTTCGGCGGTGATGGACTTCGAGCAGGCCGAGGACGATGGCTACAAGACCAAGGCCATTGACGATGCGCTGACGACGTCCCGGTTCTGGACGGCTATGGGAGAGGCATCGAAGGCCTTCGATGCGAATCAATTGAACGATGCGCAGGCGAAATATCAGGAGGCTCTGGTACTCAATCCGCATAGCGCGGATGCGCTGAATGGTCTTGCGGGGCTGCTGGTGCGCGAGCAACGTTATGGAGATGCGGCGGGCGTCTACAACCAGCTTGTGCAGGTTGAGCCGGAGAGCTTCGATGGGTGGCGCGGACTATTTCTGGCATACGCACAGAATCATCAGAACGGCGATGCGCTCGGGGTTGTGGGCAGTGTGCCGAGCGATGTGAAGGCTGCTCTCGAAATGGACCCGACGTATCTGCGCACGCTGGCAGGCATCTATCAGTCGCTTAATCGCGATGCCGACGCGCAGCGCGTGCTGACGCTAGGGCTTGCGCTGCCGTTTCCCGAGAATGGCGCGGGACTGACGACGGAGACCAAGCTCGAATACGCGTCGATTCTGACGATGGCACGGCGTTACGACCAGGCGGCCACGCTTTACAGCCAGATCGTCTCCGCGGAGCCTGCAAATCTGCAGGCCTGGACTGGACTGGTGAATGCGCGGCATCAGGCAGGGCAGGATGCGCAGGCGATTGCCGATGTGGAGAAGATGCCGCCGGATGCGTATCAGACTGCGCTGAACGATGCAGACTTTCTCGCGCTGTTGGCGGCGATCTATCAGCAGTCGAACCAACTCGATGTGGCGCAGGGTCTGCTGGAGCGCGCGGAGAAAGCGCAGATGGCCGCAGGTAAAAAACCGAGCGAGCCGCTGGAGCTGCAACTGGCGGCGATCGATCTGCAGCGCGGCAACACGGCGCAGGCCTATGACATTTACCGGCGCAATCTGGCTGCGAACCCTGCGAGCGGCGATGCGTGGAAAGGGCTGATCAGCGCGCTGCTGGCGACGAATCGCAACTCGGAAGCACTGCAGGAGATCGGGCTGATTCCCGCAGCGACGCGCAAGCAGCTTGAAAACGACATCGCCTTTGAGCAGAGCGTGGCCAGCGCCTATGCGGTAAACGGAGACACGACGCACGCGATGGAATACATGAATCGCGTGCAGGCCTACTACGCGAAGCTGAACGAGACGCCACCGGCTTCGGTGGCGATTCAGAATGCGTGGCTGCTTTATAACACGGGCAATGACCGGGCTCTCTATCCCGCGCTGATGCAGCTTGGTGGCCGCAGCGATCTAACCCTGGCGCAGCGCGAGACGGTGCAGGAGATCTGGGCCAACTGGAGCGTGCGCCGCGCAGGCACGGCAATGGATGAAGGCGATGCGCAGCGCGCTGCGGATATTCTGGACGCGGCATTTCTGGCCTTTCCGAATAACATGACGGTGCGCAAAGCCGTTGCGGGCGGTTATGTGCGTGTGGGGCGCGCGAAGGAGGCGCTGGCCATCTTCAAGGCGCTGCCGATGGATGGCGCGAGCGCAACGGACTACGAAGGCGCGATCAATGCGGCGCTGGCCGCCAATGACAGAATCCAGACTGAGGCCTGGCTGCGGCAGGCTCTCGCAAGCTATCCGCACGATGCGGCGATTCTGACGCTGGCGGCGCGCTTTGAGCAGGCGCGCGGCGACAATGCGCGGGCAGCGGACTACTATCGCGCCTCACTGGCCGCAATGCCGCCAGCTACTCCAGTGGACAGGCTGGCGCACGCGCTCGATTATCCAGAGCAGGATGTGAAGCCGCATCGCGCCATCACCGCGGCCGATTTACAGAAACTACTGGACCCAGCTAACGAGCCGTTTGCGAAGACCACCAAGCTGCCGCCGTTGCCGGCGTATGGCCCAGATCCGCTGAATGGGAAAGCTCCGGTAACGCCGACTCCAGAGAGCCAGCCCGCGCAGCCAGCTACCGAGGAGCAGACACCACCGCCGCATACCTCCGGGCCATCGGCGGAGTTGCAGCCGATGAGGGGCGTATACGGTGACGGCGTTCTTCACGTAAGCATGCGCGATGGACAGGCGCATGTGGTACTGGCCTCGTTCACGCGCACGCTGCTGCACGCGCGCATGCCTCAGGCCGGTTCAGCGGATGCGTCTGCTGCACAGCCGATGACGCTTTCACTGCATCCACCGCACAGCATGGCCTCGGATAACTGGAAGGGGCTGGTGACGTCGCTCTTTGCTGCGGGACGCAGAGACGAGGCATTGACCGAACTCGGCAAGGCTCCGCTGGACGTGCGGCGATTGCTTGAGTCTGATCTGGAGTTTGTACAAACGCTAGCGAGCCTGTATGCCGCGAGCGGCGACCACGCGACCGCGGATTTCTATGCGAAGCGCGTGGAGGAATTCTACTCTTCGCATCGCGACACAATGCCGGCAAACGTCGAGTTGGGGCATACGTGGATGCTCTACAACGTTCGCGACGAGACACGGCTTTATCCAGTGCTGATGCACGTGGATCAGCGCGGCGATCTGAGCGCGGAGGAGCGTGGGCAGGTGTCGTCGTTGTGGGCGAGCTGGGCTGTGCGGCGTGCAGGGCAGGCCATGGATGCGGGCAATATGCAACGCGGCGTACAGATTCTGCTCGCTGCGTATAAGGATTATCCAGGCAACGCAAGCGTGCGCAGGGCGACAGTTGATGCGCTGGTGCGTGCGGGCCGCGGGCAGGATGCGCTGGCGATCATTCACGGCATCTCGTTTGAGAACGCAACGCCGGACGATTTTGTGAGCGCGGTCGCTGCAGCCATGGCTGCGGGTGATCGTGCGCAGGCAAGTGCCTGGCTGCGCCAGGCGCTCGGGCGTTATCCGAGTGACGCGAAGGTGCTCTCGGAGGCTGCGCGGTATGAACAGGTGTGCGGCAATGCCGGCCGGGCCGCCGACTACTGGCGCGCGGCGCTGGCTGTATTGCCGCCTGGAGAGACGGTGAAGAATCCGCCCACGCCAATGGCTTATGCGCAGCCGGTGCTGCCGGAGCCCGCTCCAGGAGAGACTAAGCGGCTGCTCGATCCGCGGCTCGATGCGCAACTCGATGCGCAGCAGGGCAGCCAGCCGTCTCCAGGAGAGCTCGCGCCGCTGCCTTCGTACAGGTCGCTTGCTGCAAGCCGGCAGTCAGAGCCCGTGCCGCTGCCGGTGCTGCCAATGACGGCTGTGGCTGAGGGCGACGATCTGCCTCCGCCGCCGGGCTATGCGGCAGCGCCAGTCGGCGCGCAGCCGCGCGACACCGGGCAGAAGGATCAGGGCTCGTCTGTGCATATTCATGTGCTGCCAAATGCAGTGGATGAGCAGCAGAATGTGGCGCAGAACGCGCCGCCCACACAGCCTGCAGCACAGCAGCTCTCGCCGGCGAAGAAGGCTCACACCGCAATGCAGACCGAGTCGAGTGCTCCGGCGCCGCAAAGCGCAACTCCCGCACCAGCAGCGGCGCCTGCGCAGACACTCGGCAATATGCCCGCGCTCAACACGCAGCCTATGTCGACGCCCGCGGCAACGGCGCCCGCACCGCCACCAGTTGAAACTCAGGCGCAAACTGCCCCAGCATCGAACGGCAGAGGGCTGAGTGACGAGCAACTCGAGCAGCAGAATCTGCCGCCGCTGCGCGGGCCGTGGGTTCGAGTTCAGCGCCAAAGCGCTCCGCCCAATCCACGCGAACAGGTGGAGATGCAACTGCGTGCTATTGAAAGCGGCTATAGCGGATGGATGGGTGGCACAGGTTATCTCAACTACCGCTCAGGCGCGCTGGGATACGACCATCTCTCGGCGCTCGAATCACCCTTCGAGGCATCAGCTCCACTCGGAGCGCAGGCGCGTATCACTGTGGTTGCCAAGCCGGTGTTTCTTGACTCAGGGCAAGCCGACGGCACGGCTACGATCAACGTCGTCGAGTCATCTACGTCACGCTCGTGCCTGATTGCGATTCCCGAGCCGATCGGCACGTACACGAATACGAGCGCGTCAATTCCCAACACCGGCACCTGCTCGACCAGTGGCACTGCAACGGGCGCGCCACCTTCGCAGCAGAATGCGACCGGTGTAGGCGGCGAACTGCAGCTTGCATTTCCCAACTTCGCCATTGCTGCGGGCTATACGCCTTACGGATTTCTGGTTTCGACGATTACCGGGCGTATGCAGTGGAGGCCAGAGAATGGACCGCTCACACTCAACTTTGTACGCGATTCGGAGAAGGACTCACAGCTATCGTATGCGGGGCTGCGCGACCCGGCGGGCAATACGCTCAGCACGCAGGGGCAGATATGGGGCGGCGTGGTATACGACCAAGGCAATATCCAGTTCGGCCGGGGCGATGCGTCGTCGGGCTACTATTTCGGCGTGGGTGGACAATATCTCTCGGGTTATCACGTTGAGACGAACATGCGCGTTGATGGCGTAGCGGGGTCGTACTGGCGGCTCTACTCGAGCCCGGAAAACGGCACGCTCACCATTGGCGCAAACTTTTTTGCCATGCACTACGCTCACAACGAGGGCGCATTCACGCACGGCATGGGCGGCTACTTCAGCCCGCAGGCTTACTTTCTGGCCAATGTGCCGTTCGCCTTTACCGGCCACTATCTGACGAAGTGGCATTACAACGTGAATGGTGGATTGGGCGTGCAGGCATTCCAGGAGAATTCGACGCCACTCTGGCCTTTGGCCGTGGACAAGGCCCTCGAAATCTCACAGGGAAGCCCCAAACTGCCGGGTCTGACAAGTGTGGGACCGAACTACGACCTGCATGGGCAGGCGGCTTACCAGATTAGTCCGCACTGGTTCGCAGGCGGATATTTCGCAGCTAACAACACGCGCAACTACCAGGCCGCGTCAGCGGGTTTCTTTGTCCGCTATGTCTTTCGTGAGCAGCCTTCCACAGCTGCAGGGCCGACCGGGCTGTTTCCGGCAGATGGGCTGCGGCCGTTCAGCGTGCCGTAACTGCCTCGGCAAGCTGGATTTTTCATCCCACAAGCCAAAATGTGCCACGAGTCTGAACTTAATTATTTAAAGCAAGACTAGCCTCAAAATGGAAAATCTTAACTTGGAATTATATAAAATGAAGTTTTCAACTTGAAATTAATAAAAATATTAAGTAGAGTAAGTCTCGTGATGAAGAAAAACGAGACAACTAGCGACTGGCAGGATCTGCTCCACATGGCAGAGGGTTCATCGATCATCGTTGAGCGGGTCCGGATTCCAGAAAAACGAATTGCCGTCGAAGGCGAGTTCGCGCTGCCTGAGCTGGCACGGCTCAGCCTTGAAGATCAGATTTTTATCGCGGCCTTTGTCCGTTCGCATGGCTCCATCAAGGAGATGGAGCAGACCTTCGGCGTGAGTTACCCAACCATCAAGGCCCGGCTCAACCGGATCTCAAGCCAATTGGAGTTTGTGGAGATTAATCCATCCCCATCCCGCACGGAGGTGCTGGAACGGCTAAAGAAAGGTGAGATCACCGCTGCGGAGGCGATCCGCGCACTGGAGGCGCTCAAATGATTCCCAACATCGCCATTGTCGAGATTCAAAACCTGCACTGGCGCGGGTGCCGGTTCTGGGTCCCGCTGATTCTCCTGTGGATTCCGCTGATCCTTTTGTCGCCGCTCATTCTGCTGGTAATCCTGGCTGCCTGCATCGCTGGCAGCATCAGTTTCAGTGACACGGTCGCTACTCTTTGGGCCATTCTTACAAGTCTGCCGGGAACCCAGGTGCACGTGGAATCCAACGGCAGCAAGGTATTCGTTCGCATACAGTAGGACACCATGACTGCAGACCGCCGCACCATTCTCAACCTTATCGCGATCGGACGGATCACACCTGCCGAGGCTGAACGCTTACTGACTGTATGGAACCATGAGCGCGAAACGCTGGTGGCGCTCATCGCGGGAGTTCTTTTTGCCGCTCTCCCCGAGTTGCACGCGTTGCAGGCAGCACTGGTTCACGCAGCCGGCAAGATTTTGCCGTCTGTAGCCGCGGCTCTGCATCAAGCCAGATCAATCATCACCTGCTTATCAGGAGGAGTTCAATGAACGAGAATCGCCGTCAAATCTTGGAAATGCTCGTCGCCGGCAAGATCACGACAGACGAAGCCGAGGGCCTGCTGGCCGCTCTGGAGCCGGAAGGCGCCACGACTGCAGGCGAGTTTCATGGCACAATCGCCGATACCAAAACAACCGTGAAAACTCGTGCCAAGTATCTTCGTGTGCTGGTGGAAGCCGATGAGTCCATGACCGGGATGAAGGGCCAGACCACCGTGAACGTACGTGTGCCGATGCAGCTTTTACGCGCGGGCGTCAGACTCGCCAGCCTCATCCCGGCGCAGGCGCACGAACAGCTTGATGAGGCATTGAGCCGTCACGGCGTGCCGCTTACGCTGTCGCAGATCAAGCCGGAAAATCTCGAGGAACTGGTTGACCACCTTGAAGACCTGACTGTAGATGTGAACGGCAGCGAGGGGAACTCGACCCGGGTGCGCGTGTTCTGTGAATAGCCATGCTGGAGGCTTGGGCAATCCTGGGCTACGCCCTGCCGCGCAGCGGTTTCTGCATAGGGACGACCTGTACAGTGACGTCGCGTACCTCCGCGAGGAAGCGGTTGAGCACCGAGCCGCGCAGCAGAATGTCGAGGCGCGAGCGGACGGGCTGGCCGAAGACTACGTGTGAGATGTTTTCCTGCTGCGCGAAACGGATGAGAGCATCCGATACGTTGCGGTCAGTGAGTGTGATGACCTTTGCGCCGAGATCGCGAGCCATGCGCTTGTACTCCTCGATGCGCTGAAAGGCCTCGGGATCGTTATGTCCCTTGTCGTCAGGGCGCGCGACGTGTACAGCGTACCAGTTGGTGGCCAGGCGTCCGGCGATGCGCGCGCCTACTCGCAGAAGGCGCTCCGTGCCTGGACGCTCGCTCAGGCAGACCATTACTTTTTCCGGAATGGGAGCCTGTTCGAGTCCCTGTGTGCGGCGATACTCCGACGCGCGGTTGCTCACCTGCTCAGCGGTGGTGCGCAGGGCCAGCTCGCGCAGCATGTTGAGATTGCCCTTGCGGAAGAAGTTGGCCAGCGACTGCTCCACCTTTTCCGGCGCATAGATCTTGCCCTGCCTGAGGCGCGTGCGCAGCTCATCCACGGTGACGTCGACGTTCACCACTTCGTCGGCGCGCTTGAGAAAGCTGTCGGGAACGGTTTCCCGAATGGTGGTGTTGGCCGAGCGGCTGACTGCGTCGTTCAACGTCTCCATGTGCTGGATGTTGACGGCGGTCATTACGTTGATGCCGTTGTCTAGCAGCTCCAGCACGTCCTCATACCGCTTGCGGTTCTTGCTGCCGGGCACGTTGGTGTGCGCCAACTCGTCCACGATCACGGTGTGCGGATGGCGCGCGATGATCGCGTCCAGATCCATTTCTTTCAGGACCACGCCGCGGTAGGGAATCTCTCTGAGTGGAACCTGCTCGAGGTCGCGGATGCGTTCTGCAGTCTCTTTGCGGCCATGCGGTTCAACCAGTCCGATGACCACGTCGATGCCCTGCTGGTTGCGCATCAGGTGCGCATCGTCGAGCATGTGAAAGGTCTTGCCCACGCCGGGAGCGGCGCCCAGGTAGACGCGCAGCTTGGCAGATTCCGGTTGTTTTTCCAGGTGCAGTTCGGCCATGCGCTAGCCCACCTCGACAGGATGGCGGACTTCCTCGATTACAGCCACAGGAAGCGTGAAGCGGAAGGTTGTTCCGTGGCCGAGACGGCTTTCCACGGCGATCTGGCCGCCGAGCGATTCGACAAGCCGCCTGACGAGCGCCAGGCCCAGCCCGGTGCCTTTTTCCGAAAATGTGCTGAGGCGGTCGAAGATTGTGCTCAGCCTGTCTGACTCAATGCCGCGGCCGGTATCGCGCACGGTGAACTGCACATAATCCTTGATCTCTTCAGCCGCAAGCAGAATTTCACCGTCGCGCGGCGTGTAGCGGAGCGCGTTCGAGAGCAGATTGTCCAGGATGGAGCGCAGAGCCCGGCGATCGGCGCTGACCGGGGACAGGTCGAGATAAGCGCTGACGTCGAGACGGATGTGCTTTTCGGCGGCCTCTTCGCAGAAGCGGTCGCGTGCCTCCGTCAGCGCCTGCGACGGACGCAGCTTTTCAAGCTTGAGCTCGCGCTTGCCGGTGTCGAGTTCAGCTACTTCAATGAGATCGCTCATGAGGTCGTTGAGCTGCTCGGCTTCGCTGGTGGCTTTGGCTACGAGTTCTGCCTGGAGCGGCAGCAAGTCACCGCCGTATCCCTGACCGATGGCATAGAGTCCGCGACGCAGTTTGAGCAGCGGATCGCGCAGCTTGCGGCTGGCCACGGCGATGAACTGAGTCTTGAAGCGGTCAGTGTCCTGCAGGCTGGTGACGTCTTCAAGCGTGGTGACCGTGCCGAGCAGATGGCCTTCGGAGTCGCGCATGGGAGTGGTGCGCAGGCGGTAGCTGCGCTCTTTTTGCCCGATGCGCATAGGCAGCATCGCAGCTTCGTCTTCTGCGGCTACTGCCTTTTGCATGGAGACGGCGTCGCGGATGGCACTGAGGATCTTATCGCCGCCCGGGGTATTGAGCAGAGCCATGCGGTCGGTTGCCGCTTCGCCCAGCAACTCACCTGCGGACTGGTTGATTTTGAGCACGTGGCCTTTGGCATCGGTAACGATGATGGGCTCGAAGATTGACTGCAGAACCGCGTCGGAGAGTTGGAACTCCATCTGGCGGCGGCCGGCCTCTGTGTCGCGCAGCTCGCGCAGCCGCACCGCAATGCGATTTAACTCGCTGGCTATGACGCCAAAGTCATCGCGGCTGCTCCACTCCACGCGGTGCTCGAGGTTACCCTGTGCAATCTTGTGCGCGTCGCGAGCCACCATGTGGATGGGACGCAGAACGAAGAATACGAGTCCGATTTCAACGAGCACTATTCCGGCCAGAAAGCCGTAAGCCAACGTGGAAAGCCCCGCGGCAGCAAGGACTTTGTGGGCCAGGGCCACGAATCCTGCCGCAAGGCAGGCGAGCAGCAGGCAGCCGAGAATCAGTCGCTGTGAAAGATTGAGCATGGCCCGGTCTCCGGCCGGTACGGGGTAACGATTCCATTTTCGCGGATTCAGGCGCAACCTGCAAAATACGGTTACGCGCCGGTTGTGGATTATGGGATTCGGCAGACGGCGAGCACGCTGTTGTGCCAGCGACAGTCAAGGCCCGTCGACTGCCGTCCATGAATCAGTGCATACGAGACGAGAACCCACCCGACACCGAACTCGCGCCTGAGCCGCGAGAAGTCAGCGGAGCTGAAGTGTGTCCAGCCACGTTGTGCTGCCATCTGCCGGGCCCACTCGGGCGCGAGCGATGGAACCTGTGTGACGACCGCTGCATCCTTCACCGCGTCAGCCAACTGACTGCGCTCGGCCAGCGCACGGAAGCCGTGGTAGTCCTCGCCGGGAGCCTCAAGATAATGCGGATCGAGCGCGAAGTAGGCGTCAGTGGGAGTGCTGGTCCGAATCCATGCGAAGGCCTGCAGCCAGGGGTTTGCCGGCTGCGTCGTGGGCAACTCGAGATGTGGTGTCGCGTGCAAGAGCGAAAGCTGGCAGGCCAGCATAGCGCCATTGATTGCGGTTAGATAGATTGCCCAGCGCCATACGTTTGCCCGAAGAAGATATTGGCCGAGGAGACAGCCCGCAACCAGGGTCATCGCGAAGTAGACCAGTTGCAGATAGCGCATGGGTTGCAATGGAGCGAGCCGCGCAAAGGCCGGCGGAGTGAGCAGGACGATGGCTACGCACTGCTGAAAGATGCCGTAAGCAAGCACGGCGAGCGCAAAACGCGCAAGTAGCCTCTGTCCGCGTTGCTCGGCCACGCGCCACAGCAGTCCGAAGAGCGCAAGCGGAGCCAGCGCGCCAAGCCACTCATACCAGGTCCACTGGTAGAGGTGGTAGTAGCGCGCCCTGTTGAGCGCGGCATGCCAGGCGGGCGTACCCGGAGAGAATACCCATGCGAGCGGAACGAGCGAGGCAGCTTTGTCGCGCAGCGCCGCGGCTGGCGTACTGCTCCACGATACGACGCGCGAGTGCACTGCATCCATGAGCGAGAGGCTCAGGAAGAAACAGAATGAGAGGCCCATGGCCGCCATGATCGGATGGATGAGGAAGGCGGCCAGCAGCAGGATGGATGCCTGCACTCTGCGGCCGTCGAGCACGCGACACACAGCGAGCAGGATAAGCGCGGTGGCTGCATTGCGCGGGTGCAGGTGCTGGTCGGCAAGGTAGAGTGCGGTGCCCGCGACAGGCAGCGTAAACATGGCTGCGACCATGGCCACTCCGGCCCATTGCGTTCGCAGATCGGCAAAAAGCCGGCGTGCGATGCCGTGGCATGCATAAAGAATGGCGAAGAGGCAGATGAACTGCCACAGAAGCGCTGCCCAGTCGAGCGGAATGCCCGTGGTACGCACAAAACCGGACATGGCATTGTCGAAGAGAGTTGCCTGCATCTGGAGGTTTATGAAGGCTGCGTTGTGCGGGTAAAGCGCCGGATTGAGCCGAGCCTTGATGGCGGCCAGATAGACGCCGTCGTCTTCGAGGCCGGGGTGGTAGCCCATGACGGCAAAGCCGGCCAGCGTGAACAGCGCGATGCGCAAAATGTTGGATCTCAGAAACAGGCGCAGCAAATACCTAACCCCAAAGAACCATGTGCAAGCTGCCATTACCGGCGATAGAATGATGGTACTTTTCTATGGATGCGCCGACAACAGTGCCGCTCAAGTTAGGGCTGGTGATCCCTACACTTTGTGAGGCGGGAAACATCGGCTGTCTGCTCAGCCACATCCGGTCAGTACTTGATCCGCATGGCATTCCGTACGAAATCATCGTAGTCGACGACGACAGCACTGACGGTACGGGCGATATCGTCGCGGCCATTGCCAGAGAAGACGCACGTGTGCGGCTAATTGTTCGCAAGGGTGAGCGCGGGCTTTCCGGGGCTGTGCTTGACGGCTGGCACAATACCGACGCCGGCATTCTGGGCGTGATGGATGCGGACCTGCAACATCCGCCGGAGTTATTGCCGCAATTGTATGATGCGATGACCACAGGCAGCGATTTGGTAATTGGCAGCCGATATACGCCGGGCGGCGAACTGGGTGGATGGAGCCCCATGCGTAAGCTGCTCTCTGCCGCGGCGGTTTGGGCTACGTGGCCTGTGCAGCGCCGCAGGATGCGCGCAAAAGACCCGATGTCAGGCTTCTTCATGGTGCGGCGCAACTGCGTTGAGGGGATCGATTTTCAGCGCGCCGGCTTCAAACTGCTGCTTGAAATTCTGGTGCGTGCGCGGATCAACTCGGTGCGAGAGGTCCCGTTCGTCTTTGGCAGCCGTTTCCGCGGTGCGAGCAAGGCGAACATGAAAGTTGCCATTGACTACGGGCGGCTGCTGGCACGACTGTATCGATGCCGATATAGCCTTCGGCGTTCGGTCGTGCTGGGTGTGGGAATGGGGCACTAGACCGGATTCGGAATTTACGAGGAGTATTGGGCAGTGAGCAAGGTGCCGTTTTTGAGGAAAACGGCGCTTGAGAATGTCAATTCGCTTTGCGCCAATTCCTCATCCGGTATAGAGCAACTTCGCTCTACAGTTGAGGCAGCACCATCCGGAGCAGGAGAAATCCAGCGACTCCCGCAAAAAACACCAAAGCCATCCTGATGCCCGGTTCGCGGTTTACTTCAGGTACCAGATCGGTGGCGGCCACATATAGCGCAACTCCGGCTGAGACCGGCAGGCCATAAGGGAGCCACTCGGGCACCAGTTCAATGACCATCACACCAGCCAGCGTGGCTGCGGCCAGCACCACGGCGGAATAGAAGGCCATGGAGCGGCTGCGTCCGCTGGCAAGCATGACCGAGGCCATGGTGAAGCCTTCGGGCATCTTGTGCAGCAGAATGGCGAGAAAGATGAGCCATCCCAGCCAACTCGATATCACGAAACCCGAGCCGATGGCGACGCCGTCAAAAAGTGCGTGAACGCTGAGGCCGCCAAGCACCGAGTAGACGGTGCGGCTGGAGACGAACTCGTGTATGTGTGTCTCTTCGCCAAAGTGAAAGTGAGCATTGATGGTGTGCTCCAGCAGATGCACAGCGCAGTAGCCGGCCATGATGAGCACAGGGCCGAGCTTCGGGCTCAGGCGCAGGCTTTCGGGAGCCATTTCGAGCACCGCAGTTGCCATCAGAAAGCCCGCGCCGAGCGCGACGAAGTAACGCAGGTAGCGTTCGACGCCGCGTGCACGCACGAGTATGAGGCCGCCGGCAACGTCGGCGAGCGCAGCGATTGTCCCGAGAAGGAGTGAGAGCTTGAGCATCAAGGTCAGCCGCTGTGGCGGATGTGCATGACGTCGCCATCCTGTACCACATACTCCTTGCCTTCAAGACGCAGTGTGCCTTTGGCGCGGGCCGCGGCTTCTGAACCGGCTTCAAGCAGCGCATCCCAGCGGATGGTCTCGGCGCGGATGAAGTGATGTTCAAGGTCTGTGTGGATTGCGCCTGCACCCTGCGGAGCCTTTGAGCCGGCGGGAATCGTCCAGGCACGGCACTCGTCTTCACCTGCGGTGAAGAAGCTGATGAGCCCCAGCAACTCGTAGCTCTTGCGGATCAGCCGCACAAGCCCGCTCTCGTGCAGGCCATAGCTGTCGAGGAAGTCGGCGGCTTCGGCATCGTCCATCTCCGCAAGTTCGGCTTCTACCTTTCCGCAGATGGCCGTTGCACCGGCGTTAGGGCGCCTGGCGATTTCCTCGAGCTTGAATTTTGCGACGGCTGCATCGAGGTCAGCGCCAAGCGTGGAGCTTTCACTGATGTTAAGCGCATACAAAATAGGCTTTTGCGAGAGAAACATGAAGCCCTTGATGAGCTTTTTCTCTTCGGGTGTCATCTCCAGCTCTCGCAGGGGCTGTTCTTTTTCGAGCGCTTCCTTTGAGCGCAGCAGCAATGCGTGCTCGCGCTCCAGGTCGCTTGTGCGGGTCTTTTTCAGGTCTTTTTCCACGCGCTCGATACGTTTTTCAATCTGCGTGAGGTCGCTCACCATCAGATCGAACTCGACGTTCTTCACGTCGCGCAGCGGATCGATAGGGCCAACGTGCGGAATGGACTCGTCTTCAAAGGCGCGGAGCACATGGATGAGCGCATCGACATTGCGCAGGTTGGTGAGGAAGGCAGTTTCTTTCAGCGCTTCCTGGCCGATGGCAGCCACGTCGACGTATTCCACCGTCGCGTAGGTAGTCTTCTTGGGCGAGTAAAGCGCGGAGAGCTTGTCGAGCCGTTCGTCCGGCACGCGGGCCACGCCGATGTGTGCCTCGCGCGGGTTCGAGTAGCCGCTGTGCTGCTCGAGCCTGGCCTTGGTGAGAATCTTGAAAAGCGATGTCTTGCCCACCTGTGGCAGGCCGATAATACCAGTCTTCATAATGATTCCGTTATGCGCCCCGCATGAATGATTTTGCCTGAACGGGGCCTTTACGATTTTACAGGAGCGCTCACGAGCGGGCTGTGACGCCGTTGCGCCGCCTGACGAAACGCAGCGCCGTCAGCGCGCCGGAGACTGCGGCGACCTTATGATCGACGAGCCCGGCGGCCAGGCACAGCTCGCGAACGTCCGACTCGGCCAGCGCGTGGCCGCGGCCCTTGGGATAGACCACCCACATCGGAATGCCCTGCGCCAGAGGCTCAGCCTTGGACTTGAGTACGCGAGCCAGCGCATCTGGCGTATCTACACGAGCTACGATGAGGTCGCCGCCGCGTTTTGTAACGGTCTTTGCTCCGAGAAGCGCTTCTTCAAGAGCCTTGTCGTCCAGTTCGCCGGCGAGTTCGACAGAGACTTCTGCCGAAATGCCCATCTTTTTTGCCAGGCTTGGTGGCGGCGCGGCGACGATGGCTGCCCATTTTGCAGCGAGATCGCTGCCCAGCTCAAGCGACCAGGTTTCGTCTTGGAATCGAAAACCGAGCCAGCCGGCTGTAGCTTTTACCTGGGTCATCTCGGCAAAGGAGACTCTGTGGCTGAGGCGGCCGCGCAGAATGAGTTCATGGGACTCGAGGAGGGCCTTGATTTCGATGGCTTCGCCACGGTATATGCATTTGCAATTTGCTTCCCGTCCCATCGCATTCCTTTCATCGCGAGCATCGGACGACGATCTCATTTATGGTGTTGCGGCGCGTAGCGAAGAATTACGCAGCCGTTGCTGAGCTGCTTTGCCTCAAGTAGTTTCATGCGGACGCGGTCCATGCCACGGCCGAAGAGCGTCAACCCGTGGCCAAGCACAATCGGCATCACCCACAGCCGAATCTCATCGAACAGATCGGCCCCAAGCATGGTGGCGCAGAGCTTGCCACTGCCACAGACATAGAGATCGCCCGGATTTTCGTGCTTGAGTCTGCTCACCTCGGTGCCGATGAGGCTTGTCACAAGCCGCGTGTTAGCCCAGCCAGCCCGCTCCAGCGTAGTGGAAAAGATGATCTTTGGCAGTTTGTTCATGTAGGTCGCCACTTCGCCTGAAGCGGTCTGCCAGTAGTCGGCCATCCCCTCGTAGGTCACCCGATCGAACAGTAACGCGCTGGCGTGGCGCAGCTGTTCCAGTGATAAGCTCTGCAACTCGTCGTTGAAGAGCGGCCGGAACCAGTCGATCTCCCAGCTCAATCCACCTTCGAAGTAGCCGTCAAGCGAGACCATGCTCCACTGAATCAACCGAGCCATTCTGGACTCCCTTATACGCGAGCAGTCTCAGCGTGCGCCACGAGAATTACTGTCGAGAAGCCGAGCAGCAGGATCGCCAGCTCCACATCTTCGCTGCGTTTGTGCAGCTTGTCGAAGTGGGTGGTGATCGGATTTGATGGATCTGCGGTGTCGATTGCACCTCCGGCGGCGGCACGGTCGCGATCCATGGCAGGAATGATGACGTACTGGGAGAAAACAGTAAAGCCCATCATCAGCACAACCAGCGCCATGGGAGCCAGAACCGTTCGCGGCCTGTAGATGTTCCATGCCGGAGCAAGCGCGAGCAGTGCCAGCGAGACGATGCCACAGGCCAGACCCATACCGTGCAGAATTCGCAGAAGATGGCCTACGATAAGCCCCGCAGAGTGGGTATCAGGCTGGAGTGTGGTGAAGGCGATGGCGGCAACGACGGGAAAGAAAATCTCCGCACCCAGCCAGACGATGATGGCCAGATAGAGGAGCGAGCGAAGCAACGTCTTCATGGCTCAAGCATACAAGGGGAAGGGGCCAGGGAGCGGGGATCAGGGAGGAGAACAAAAAAAGATCAGGGGCCAGTTGGTTGCTTGATACTCACTGGCCCCTGATAACGGATCAATGTCCATTGGCTACTGCTTTTTCAGTGCGCGCTTCAGCACCGTTTCCAGAGCTGCCTTCTGCTCGGCATACTCGGCGGCGGAGAGAGTGCCGGCAATCTTTTCGCTTTCGATGGCGAACAGCTCTTCCTTGAGCGCGTTGAGCAGTGCATTCTTGCCGCCTGCGGGTTGCGGTGGGGCATAGGCCGCGGTTGCAATGGGCGCATCGATAGGCATGGTGACTTGCGCGGGTGCGCCAGCTACTGCGCCAGCAGGCCTGCGCAACAGAAAGGCTGCGGCTGCCGCCAGCAGCAGGGCAAGACCACCGAGAATCCACCACTTGTACTTGCTCAATGGATCAGGAGTATTGATGGGCTCGCCGATGCCTCCGCCGGGCGTGGTGCCTGCGCCGCTCGACGCCTGAGCGCCCTGGCCGCTGTCGCCGCCGCCTTGCGCTTCGCGCGGAATGGCGCCTTCCCCGGAGACTGTGAAGCTGATCGGAGTATTTGCTGCCACGGTACGCATCAGGAACGTCTGCACATTGGGGTCCTCATTGACGGCTTTGAAGCTTGCGCCCGAGCCCGGTGTAAAGGTCATGGACTTTGGCAGCAGAACCGCAAAGTTGTCGGCGGGCAGCGTGACGACGGATTGAAACGTAAACTTGCTATCTGTGTAGGGCACCGAGTAGGAGATCTGGAACATGGTGTCCTTGTCGCCGTCGTCGGGCTGAATGGGGAAGTTAAACGTGTAGTGGTTCTTTTCGCCTGCAGGGTCGAGGTTGATGGATGTGGGCAGGCCGCCGGGACGTTGTGCACCGGCACCGGCGAGCACAGCGCCAGCCGGCAGCACTACTTCAAACGATTTCGGGCTCCATTGCGTGACGGGCGGAACGCTGGTGTTGTGCACGAAGTAGCGCTCGTTGATCTTGAGCTGGCCGTTGTCGGTCTCGGCTTCGATCACGTCAGCTTCGATACGCACGCCCTGCACCCTGGCGGCTACGTCATAGACTGCAATGTCGCCTGATCCACCGCCTCCTGGAGGCGCGGCGATAAAGTAACCGGCGCCCTGGTGGGTGACGCGCACGAGATAGGGACCGTCGCCCGGGGCGCTGATGGTGTAGTGGCCTTTTGCATCGGTGGTGGCGTGGGCAGCTTCACTCATGCCCGCCTGAACGTCGAGCATCACGACCTTATCGCCTGCAGCCGGCTTGCCCGTGGTCTTGTTAGTTACGGTACCCGAAACCTGCGCGGCCTGCGCCAGCGTTCCCGCCATCAGAAGAATCAAAGCAAAGAAAAATCTCGTCGATCTCATTTCGTGTCGAAGTCCTTCAACCGCCAAAAAGTTATGAATGTCCGTGTCAGGTGCGGCGTTTACGCCTGTTGCTGCATCCGCTCAATCTCCGCAAGAAGCTGTGCGGTTTCGTTTTCGAGCAACGCACGCTGAGCCTGAAAATCCTCTTCAGGATACTTACCGGCGCGGTGCTCGAAGTTCAGATCGCGGAGGTTCTCATAGAGCTGCTCCTTGCGCTCGAGCAGAAAGTCGAGCCGCGACTTTTCCTTCTGGCTGGCAAAGCTGTTTTCAGGCCAGAAGGTATAGATAAAGAGAGCAATCAGCAGAAACATGCCTGCAATGAGGCCCTGAGTTTCGTTCATGGCTCAAAATCCTCCGTCTGCGCCGGTTTCGCGGCGAATCTGCGCAACGCGTTCCTGCTCATCCGGGCTCATCTGCGCCTGTGCCTCGACAACGGCCCGCGACTGTACGCCGGCCACGCCGGACCAGCGGCGCACCAGCAGGATGGTTCCGAGCAGAGCGGCAGCAAAGACCGCGAAGGGTGCGATCCACGCAACCAGATCGAAGCCCTGTGTGCGCGGTGCGGCGAGTACGGTTGCGCCATATTTGGCCGCAAACGCGTCGAGAATCCGCTGGTCGTCCTGGCCGGTCTGAATTGCTGTCGCGAGTGCGGCCATCTCTTCACCGCGCGAAGGGCAGCCAACGTGGTCGCACTCTCCCAGCAACTGCGCGCAGCCGCAGGTGCACATGAGCCGGTGGCCAAGGTTCTCCATGCGCGCGCTTGCGTCTGCCGCGCCAAGACTAAAGCAGACGGCAACTGCGAGCAGCAGGGCCTGCCCGGTCCTGATCAAAACGGTGAAACGTGATCCGGTGATACGCATCAGTCGCCACCCTTGAGCACAGCCTGGGCCGTTACCGTTCGCGCAGCCGGAGCACGCACCGCGGCCGTGGCCGGGGTGATGCTCGGCGCCAGAGCGACGAATGTGCCCAGCACCATGATCAGCACGCCGGCCCAGATCCAACTCACCAGCGGATTGAGAAATGCCTTGATGATGGGCTGGCCCGTGTCGGGATTTGTGCCTTCGTAAACCACGTACAAGTCCCAGCCGGGAACGGAGTGAATGGCTACCATGGTCTGCGGCTGGTCGCCACCGCCAAGGTGATACATGCGCTTTTCCGGAGTCATCTGGAAGAGCGTTTTGCCGTCGCGCATCACGTTGAGGATGGCAAATTCGGAGTCGTAGTTGGCGTTAGAGTCCTGCGTAAAGCCGGTGCAGACCAGCGAGTAGGGGCCGATGTGGATCTGGTCATGAACGCCCATCTCGCTTTCGACGTTACGATTGAATGCCGCGCCGGCGAGTCCGGCGATCACAACGACCACGCCAATATGTACCAGGTAGCCGCCGTAACGGCGTGTGTTGCGGCGGGTGAGCAGCCATGTGGAACTGAGCAGGTTGCGGCCCGTCTGTCTAGAGATGACGGCAGCGCCTCGCAAGAACTCGCTCACGATTGCCGTGAGCACGGCCGCGCATACTGAGAAGGCCACGAGCGAGTAGAAGTTACCGGAAGAGAATGAGCCATTGGCCCAGGGCTTTACTCCAGCGATGAGGCAGACGATGACCGTGACCCACAGTGCGATGACGGGTGCGACGAAGTTGCGCTGAATGCTCTTGAACGAAGTAGCTCGCCAGGGCAGCAGCGGGCCAACCCCGGTAAGGAAAAGCAGAAACAGGCCGATAGGCACTGCAACGCGGTTATAGAACGGCGCGCCTACCGTCACCTTGGTGCCCTGCACGTACTCCGAGATGATGGGGAACAACGTGCCCCACAGAATGACGAAGCAGGCTGTGAGCAGGACCAGGTTGTTAAACAGGAAGCTCGACTCACGGCTGACGAGCGACTCGAGATGATGCTCGGTCTTGAGGTGCCCGCGCTGGTAAACATAGGTGAAGATACAGACCGCCAGCACGATGCCCATGAAGACAATGAACCATGTACCGATGGACGACTGCGCGAATGCGTGCACCGAACTTACGAGTCCGGCGCGGGTAAGCAGCGTGCCCAGCATGGTGAGCAGGAATGTGGAGAAGATGAGCCAGACGTTCCAGCTCTTCATCATGCCGCGGCGTTCCTGCATCATGACGGAGTGCAGGAATGCGGTTCCGGTGAGCCATGGCATGAAGCTGGCATTTTCAACCGGATCCCATCCCCAGTAGCCGCCCCAGCCCAGCACCGCATAAGCCCAGTGCATGCCAAGGAAGATGCCGCAGGTCAAGAACATCCATGTGGTCATCGTCCATACGCGCGTGACTTTGATCCACTTTTCACCGGGATAACGCATCATCAGCGCGCCGAGCGCGAATGCGAACGGAACCGAGAAGCCCACATAGCCCAGGTAAAGCATGGGCGGATGGATGACCATCTCAGGATATTGAAGCAACGGATTGAGACCATTGCCGTCATCGGGGATGATGCCTTTGAGCAACGAGAAGGGCGGCGCGGCGAAGTTCAGAATCAGCAGGAAGAAGACCTGCACTGCCGCAAGGATGGTACCGGCGTAAGCGTAGAGCTTGACGTCGGTCTTATGGCGCAGGCGCAGGACGAATCCAAAGGTGCCGAGCAGCCACGCCCAGAGCAGCAGCGAACCTTCCTGCCCGCTCCAAAGCGCGGCGAATTTGTAAGGGCCTGGGAGCGCGCGGTTCGAGTGCTCCACGATGTAGGTGATGGAGAAGTCATTGGAAAAGACAGCCCAGATCAACGCAAACGCTGCCGCCGTTACCGCAAAAAAGCCGGCGATCCCGGCGCGGCGGGCTGTGTCTGCCAGCCGCTCGGGCGATATCCGCGCCGGCTGCCCCGTGGCGATCAGCCGCAGAGCGATGGTGCCGGCAAACAGGTTATAGGCGGCAAGGGCCAGCGCAATCAGAAGCGAAAAACTGCCAAATGTTGCCATCGGGTAGGACTCCAGGATGATAGCCGTACACGGAAGGACTAACTCATTCTCAGTCTACGCCAGACACTTGGCCTGTGATGTAGCTCACAGTTCGTGTGATGAGACACGAGGGCTTATCGCTGGAGGATATGTATCGGATGGATGGCAGCTTATAGAGCGGAAAGAAAGCAGAGAAGTGGATCAGGCGACCTTATGGCCTTCCTCGGCAAGCATCTGGCGGGCTGTGGCAACCAACTCTTCCGCCGGAGCAGGCTTGGCAAGGAAGCGCACGTTCTGGCCCTCATAACTTTCGGTAGCGTCCTGCGCATTGCCCAGAACGAGAACCGGCAGACGGGGAATACGTGCATGAAGCTCGGCTACAAATTCGGGCGCACCAAGGCCGGGAAGATGATTGCTCGCGATGACCAGTCCCAGATCGTCAGAAAACGCACGCTGTTCAATCAGGCACAGTGCCTCCGCAGCATCAGCAACCCGTTGCACGTCGGGGAAACGCTTTTGCAGCACAGACATACGCACTGACGCCTGAAAAGCGTCGTCTTCTACAAGTAGGATGGTTGTCATAGCCCCCGAACCCGAACCCAGACCCGTGAATGAGCCGGATGTAAATCTACTTACGACTATCAAGTGAGGTAGATGAGAGGGGCAGGGAATATGTTGCCTGTACGGGGCAAAATCCACGGTAAAATGCCGAAGCAGCCGGGTAGCTAGCCGAAGAAAAACTCCTTTTCGCGCAGTTCCTTGATTGTGTCGCGCATCCGCGCAGCGCGTTCGAACTCGAACTTCTTCGCTGCCTCGCGCATTTCGGTTTCGAGCTTGGCGATGTGCGCATCAAGCTGCTCCTGCGAGGTGAATTCAGGCAGGCTCTCCTGCTCTTCAAGCACCATGTCTCCGTACTCGGCCTTGAGAATCTCGGCCAGGCCCATGTCGATTTTGCTCACGACTGACTGCGGAGTAATGCCGTTTTCTTCGTTATAAGCGCGCTGAATTGCGCGGCGGCGGTCGGTTTCGTCAATAGCCCGGCGCATGGAGTCAGTGATGGTGTCGGCGTAGAGGATGGCCTTGCCTTCGAGGTGACGCGCGGCGCGGCCAATGGTCTGGATAAGCGATCCGGCCGAGCGCAGAAAGCCTTCCTTGTCTGCATCGAGAATGGCAACGAGCGAGACTTCGGGTAGATCGAGTCCTTCGCGCAGCAGGTTGATGCCGATAAGCACGTCATACTCGCCCTTGCGCAGACCGGCCAGCAGCTTGACTCGCTCGAGCGTCTCAATCTCCGAGTGCATGTAGCGGCAACGCACGCCGACTTCGGTGTAGTAGCCCGCGAGATCTTCGGCCATGCGCTTGGTCAGCGTGGTCACCAGCACGCGCTCGCCGCGCTTGGCGCGGTCACGAATCTCAGCCAGCAGGTCGTCGATCTGACCTTTGACAGGGCGGATTTCGACTTCGGGATCGATGAGGCCTGTGGGGCGGATGACCTGCTCGATCACCACGCCAGCCGAACGTGTGAGCTCATACGGTCCCGGTGTGGCGGAGACGTAGATTGTCTGGTGCACGCGGTTCTCGAACTCCTCGAACTTGAGCGGCCGGTTGTCGCGCGCAGAGGGCAGGCGAAAGCCGTAGTCGACGAGATTCTGCTTGCGGCTCTGGTCGCCATACCACATGCCGTGTACCTGGGGGATGGTTGCATGGCTCTCGTCGATGAAGAGAATGAAGTCGCGCGGGAAGTAGTCGAGCAGCGTGGGTGGCGGTTCGCCGGGCAGCCGGCCCGAGAAGTGGCGCGAGTAGTTCTCGATGCCGTGGCAGTAGCCCATGGACTTGATCATCTCGAGATCAAAGCGCGTGCGCTGATGGACCCGCTGTGCCTCAACCATGCGGCCTTCGGCCTCGAGATGCGGCACCCACTCGTTGAGTTCCTGAACAATCGAATCAATGGCCTGCGACTTGCGCTCGGGCTGCACGACGTAATGGCTCTTGGGATAGATGGGCAGCCGTGCGTACTTCTGCTTGACAGTGCCGAAGAGTGGATCGATTTGTGCGAGTGACTCGATCTCATCGCCGAACATCTCGATGCGGTAGGCGCTCTCGTCGTACGTGGGGAAGACCTCAATCACATCGCCGCGCACGCGGAAGGTGCCGCGGCGGAAGTCGGAGTCGTTGCGCTCGTAGAGGATTTCAACGAGGCGGCGCGTAATGTCTTTGCGGCTGATCTGCTGACCTTTTTCCAGCAGCAGCAACATGCCGTAGTAAGCCTCAGGAGAGCCAAGGCCGTAAATGCAGCTTACTGAGCTGACAATAATCGAATCGCGCCGCTCGAAGAGGCTGCGTGTTGCCGAAAGGCGCAGCTTGTCGAGTTCTTCATTAATGGTGGCTTCTTTCTCGATATAGAGGTCGGCGGCGGGATTGTAGGCTTCGGGCTGATAGTAGTCGTAGTAGCTGACAAAGTACTCGACGGCATTGTTGGGGAAGAATTGCTTGAATTCGTGATAGAGCTGCGCGGCCAGAGTCTTGTTGTGTGCGAGGATGAGCGCAGGCCGGTTGGACTGCTCGATGACCTTTGCCATGGTGAAGGTTTTGCCCGAGCCGGTGACTCCGAGCAGCACCTGGTGCTTTTCGCCCGCGCCGAGCCCCTCAACGAGTTCCTGAATGGCGCGCGGCTGATCACCCTTGGGCTTGTAGCTGGTTACAAGCTGAAAGTCCATGGAAATAGTATAGCGGGATGGCGAAGATCGGGCGAAGAGGGCGGTGCCGGAGTGAAGTTTGAGAGCCTGGCTGGGCAGAAATGTTCAAAATACCTATTTTAGAAATAGGTATTTTGCTGCTATAGTCACTCCCATGGCAAAACATCCCGAACACCGCGATCTTTTTCCGGGCGCACTGGAAGTCATGATTCTGCAATCGCTGCGGTTCAAGCCAATGCACGGCTATGCGCTGGTCAAGCACATCAAGCAGGTTTCAGACAATCTGCTGCAGGTGGAAGAAGGCTCTCTTTATCCTGCGCTTCAGCGGATGCTGAAGGAGGGCTGGCTTGAAGCGGAGACCGGTGTCTCTGCGAAAGGGCGGCCAACGCGCATCTACCGGCTGACCGATGCCGGATTTCGGCATCTCGAAAAGGAAGTTGTGAGCTTCGAGAAGATGTTTGCCGGCATCACACGCGTACTCTCCGTTGCCGGAGCGTAGGAGATTTCCAATGCAACTGCTGGCCAGATTCTTTGGGCGCCGCCGCCGTTATGACGACATCTCTGTCTCCATTCAGGAGCACATTGAAGAGCGTATCGATGAACTGATGGAAGAGGGCGTGCCTCAGGCTCAGGCCGAGCAGATGGCGCGCTGCGAGTTTGGCAATGCAACACTCATTGAGCAGCGCAGCCGCGAGGTGTGGCAGTGGGCCGCTCTGGAGTCGCTCCTTGCCGATCTCAAATTCACTCTGCGCCGGCTGCGCAAATCGCCCGGATTTGCCGCCACAATTCTGCTCACCCTAGCCATCGGCATCGGAGCCAATACAGCGGTCTTCAGTGTAATAAACAGCGTGCTTCTTAAGCCGCTGCCTTACCCCGATTCTGAACAACTCGCCGCACTGTGGCTCGATGCTCCTGGCGCCAGCGGCCTGGCAAATTTTACTGATGGATTGCAGCTCTCGGGCTCAATGTATCTGACGTTCTCGCAGCATAACCACACATTCGAATCCATGGGCATCTGGGCTCCGCGCACTGCAAATGTCACCGGCCTGGCACAGCCGGAGCAGGTGCAAACCCTCCAGGTGAGCGGCGGCGTTCTCGAGTCGCTTGCCGTTCCGCCGCTGGCTGGGCGCTGGTTCTCCACCGCCGACCAGGATCCACACGGAGCACGCACCGTGATGCTGAGTTACGGGTACTGGCAGCGCCGGTTCGGAGGAGATCGATCGGTGATCGGCCGCAATATCGAGGTCGATTCACAGACACGCGAGATTGTAGGGATCATGCCGCTCGGATTCCGTGTCGCAGACCAGGACTTTGATCTTCTGGTTCCAATGGCGCTCGATCCCGCACATCTTGGACTGGCTGGATTCGGCTTCAACGGCATCGGCCGCCTGAAACCCGGCATTACTCTCGCCAAGGCCGATGCGGATATTGCGCATCTTCTGCCTGTGTGGATGGATTCATGGACAAACGGTCCCGGAACCAATCCGCATATCTACGAGCTGTGGAAGATTGCGCCACAGTTTCGCCTGCTCAAGCGGCAGGTTATCGGGAGCGTTGACGGAGTGTTGTGGGTGGTGATGGCTACAGTCGGTGTGGTTATGCTCATCGCATGCACCAACATCGCCAATCTCCTGCTGGTACGCGCCGAGTCGCGCCATATGGAGCTTTCGATCCGTGCTGCACTGGGCGCAGGCCGTGGCCGCATTGCGCGTGAGTTATTGATGGAAAGCGTCACGCTCGGGCTCATGGGCGGAATACTCGCGCTCGGCGTGGCTTATGCCGGGCTGCGACTTCTTGTCGCCATTGGCCCGGCCGATCTGCCGCGGCTGAGCGAGGTTTCTCTCGATACGCGCTCGCTCCTATTTACGCTCGTTCTTTCTGTGTCGTCAGGACTTTTCTTCGGGGCCATTCCGGCGCTGAAATATGCGCGCAATCGCGCTGTTGCCGTTATCGGCAGCGCCAGCCGCACGGTAAGCATTGGACGCCCGCGTCAACGCGCGCGCAACGTACTGGTGATAGCGCAGGTGGCCATGGCTCTGGTTCTGCTGGTGAGCGCGCTGCTCATGATCCGCACTTTTGCCTCGCTGCGCAATGTGAAGCCCGGCTTTACCGATGCGCGCCATATACAGACCGTGCAGATTGGAATCCCCGAGCAACTGATCCCGGATGCGCGCACGGTGACCCGCATGCAGAACGATATTGCCGACAATCTGGCGGCAATCCCCGGCGTGAGTTCGGTTGGCTTTGCGGCTTCAGTGCCGATGGACGGCAACGACCCCAACTGGGATGAGATTCGCGTGGAAGGCAAGGTTTATTCAAGCGAGCCGCCGCTGCGCCTCTATAACTACGTCTCGCCTGGCTACTTTCAGGCTATGGGCACTCACATTGTTGCGGGCCGCGATTTCACCTGGACCGATCTCTACGACGCGCACGCTATGGTTATGGTCTCTGAGAATTTTGCGCGGGAGAACTGGGGTTCTGCGGCCTCAGCTATCGGCAAACGAATGCGGATGTTCGGCAAATCGCCCTGGCAGCAGGTGATTGGGGTTGTTGAAGACGTGCATGTCCACGGTGTCGACGACAAAGCCCCCGCTATCATTTACTGGCCAGCTCTTCTGGCAAATCCTTACCGTCAGACCCATGAACTGATGAGCCTGCGCGGCGTCACGTTTGTCGCACGCAGCAGCCGCGCCGGCGAACAATCATTCCTAAGCCAGGTGCAGCAGGCGGTCTGGAAGGTGAATGCCAATCTTCCGCTGGCATCGGTCAAGACCATGCAGGAGACCTACGGTCAGTCGTTGGCGCGCACCTCCTTCACCCTCGTGATGCTGGCAATTGCCGGATTCATGGCGCTTGTTCTCAGCATCATCGGGATTTATGGGGTCATCTCATACGCGGTTTCTCAGCGCACACGCGAGATCGGAATCCGTCTTGCTCTCGGGGCGCAGAAGAGCGTGTTGCGCTGGATGTTTGTTCGCTCCGCGCTCAGGCTTACCTGCGTTGGCACAGCGATCGGTCTGGTAACCGCAGCGGCGCTGACACAACTCATTCGTACGCTGCTCTTCGGCGTCAGCCCGCTCGATCCAATCACATTCATCGCAGTGCCTGTTGTCATAGCGGCAGCGGCCATGCTGGCTAGCTATCTGCCGGCACGCCGTGCAGCGGCGATCGACCCTGTCGACGCGCTAAGAGCGGAGTAAGCCGGGAAACAGCTACGCTCATTCAGCTATTCCATTGCGATTTCGCGCATCGGGGAAGGTCTATAGCTCTGTCCGCTCCAGAGAGCGGCACAGTACCGCCCCAACCCACTACAATAAGAAGGAACTTCAAAAACCACCGAGGGACCTGATGCCGCTTTCCGGAGAAGCTATTCGCCTGATGAACTATATTGACGACGTTGCCGTGACTCTGCGCCGCGTGCTGGCCGCTGCGGCTACGCTCTCGCCTGAGGAGCGGGCCCGTGTGGCCGAGCACCTGCAGCAGGCGCGTCCCAATGCGACCGATGTGGCTGAGGCGCTTGCAGCCAAGTAAGACTCGCTTGCCGCAGACTGTCGCCATTATCGGGGCCGGGCCGCTCGGCCGCTCGCTTGCGCTACGCGCCGCGCGTGCCGGCTATGCGGTCTTTCTCGAAGACGTGATGCCCTCCAACCTGCATCATGCGCAGGAGTACATCCGGCAGGAGCTTGGCCCGGCCGCGTTGCCGTCCGTGGCCTTTGTGTCGACGGTGGAGGATGCGGTGCGCTCGGCGGATCTTGTGATTGACTGTGTGCCGGACGAACTCGAGTCAAAGCTCGAGATTCTATGGCTGCTGGATCGCATGGCTCCGCCGCATGCTGTGTTTGCGACGCCGACCACGACCCAGTCCATCGCCGATCTGGCTGCGTGTACCTATCGCCCGGACAAGTGTGTGGCTATCGCTGCCGAGCCCGCTGCGCTGGCACAGAGCGGTGACGGAGCCATCCGTCTGCGGGCCACCGCTGCCACGGCTCCTGAGACTATGACGCTGGTGAGCGGCTTCTGGAGCGCGCTGGGGTTCGAGCCTGCGTATGAGCCGTTGCCGGAGAACTAACCTCGGGCACGGGCCGCAGCCAGCTCAAAATACATCTCTTCTCACTCCGCTTTTGTAACGCTCAGCCGTCCAGGATCACGAGATAGCAACGCGCCCGCAGTCTGTCTTCCCCTTCCTGGGCCCGCCGGTGAGTTTCGGACTGCGTTGTTCGCTTCCCTAATGCCCGATATGGAGCGTGATGCAATGTCCTCTGAGAAGAATCCCAAGTCCGGCGGTTCGCCCACAGAACCGCATGCGTTGCCGATAGAGCCGGTTCACCCGATCGTTCCGGTGCATCCCATCACTCCGGTTCATCCCGTGGCTCCGGTCCACCCCATTGTTCCGGTGAGGCCGATCCACCCTATTGAGCCGATTACGCCGGTTCACCCAACTATTCCGGTGCATCCGGTTCTTCCGCTGCAACCTATCCATCCCATCGCACCGCTTCATCCCATTGAGCCGGTCATTCCGGTTCATCCCGTGATTCCATTGCACCCGGTAGAGCCGATTGTTCCCATTGGGCCGGTGCATCCGATCACTCCTGTGCATCCGACCGCTCCGATTCATCCTGTGTTGCCGCTGCATCCTTTGCAGCCAGGGCATCCTCTTCATCCAGTGATTCCGGTCCATCCCTTGCATCCGGTGTTCCCTCTGGAGCCGATACACCCGGTGGTGCCGATTGTGCCTCCGATCATAGTGCCGGTGATTCCGCCCATTGAGCCGCCGATCTGGGAGAATCCGGAAGAGAAGAAGCGGTAAGCGGTCGCGTCGCTGTCAGCCGGGCCTGTCTGACGATAGGTCCGGCCGCGGCATGGACCGAATGATGAACTTAGCCGGTCGTTGCTGCATGCGGTGGCCGGCTACGCAACCTGCAGTCGAGGAAAGACCATGCAGATGATGATGGATACACCTGGAACCGTGCGCGAGTGGCTTTACGACCCGCCGGCAGAGGTACTGGAGTCAAGGATCTTTGCCAACGGCGGTTTCTTTGTAGTCTCAGGGCTGTTTGACGATGCAACTCTCGCGGGACTGCTGAAGGAAGCTGAGACGGTGCGCGAGGAAGGCAATCGTCAGTTGCTGCCTGAGTCTGACGACACCGAAGGCCGTGGCGGAAGCCCGGCGCGCTCATTCCGCTCTGGTCACGGACGCGAGCTGCACTGGGGGCTGCACGGATCAGAAGAGATGAAGACGCGGCTCAAGGAGCTATGCGGCGTGACGGTGATGCCCACAGGCAGCGGGTCATTTTCCTACTACGAGCGGCGGGGCGACTACCTGGCGCTGCATCGCGACATTCTGCAGTGCGACCTGACGCTGATTACATGCCTGAAGGCGTGCCGCGGGCAGGGACTCTCCGGCGAGCTGACGGTGTATCCAACGCTGATGCGCGAGCCCCTCTCGGTCGTGCGTACGATCGGGCGTCAGGCTGGAATGGTGATCGCGCTGGAGCCGGGGCAGTCGGCAGTGCTGCTTGGAGGGTTGGTTCCGCACGAAGTCACGCCAACGTCGGAAGGGCAGGAGCGCATCGTTGCCATCAACTGTTTCCGGATTGAGACGGCGCAAGCCGCGACAGAGCCGAAAGCAGAGCAGGAGTCCAAGGCAGAAGCGGAGATGGAACTCGCATGCAAGTAATCTTCAGCTGCGAAGACAAGACGTATATGTGGTGGCAGGCCGAATTACTCCACCACACATTCAGGAAGTGTGGCATGCAAGCCGGGCTGACAGCGCTTGTGGCCGATGGTGGCGAGTCAGAGCACACCTACTCGTGCGACGTCATGCGCGTAGGCAGTTACAAAGACAAATGCTCAGGCGAACCCTTGATGTGCCTCAACAAGCCGGGTGGCATTGCCGAATGGGCCGCACCGGAGCCTGACTCGCGCGAGACGGTTCTGATCGTCGATCCGGATTCGGTGTTTCTGCGCGCTGTGCCGGATGTGGGGCCAATTCCGGATGGCGAAGCGTGGTCAGAAGAGCACGACTATATGTCGGTCGACATTCCGGCCAACAAGCTGGTGCTCGACCGGCATTGCAGGCCCTCTGTACGTTCGCTGGTGCAGCCAGTGGGGATCTATATCCTTATCAACCGGGCCAATCTTGTAGAACTGGCGAAGCTGTGGCTCAAGCGTGGCGCGGAGATCGCGTCAGACCCGGTGTGCCGTGAGGCGCTGGCCGGCACGGGCTGGCTGAGTGACATGTGGGGCTATGCGATTGCTGCAGCGGAGCTGGGTATTCATCATCATGTTCGCGGATTCTCGCAGGTAACGGGTTCGCACTCGTTGGACCGGCCGATTACGCATTATTGCTATCCGCTGCTGACAGACCCTGCGCAGCGCTGGTGGCCTGAGACGCCGGTGCCGCTATTGTGGAGCAAGTGGCACTATCAGCCGTGGACCGTGCCGCCGAATCCGTCGGCCTCATGTTGCGAGGGTGCGCATTTGCTCGATCAGCTTGGCGAACTGGTCCGGATGAAGTGTGCTGAAGCTGTTGCGGTATGAAGCCACCTGAAGATTACGAGGCTGCAAGGATCTGCTCGTAAAACTTCACATACTTGGGCACTACCAGCGTCGCGCAGAAGCGCTGCTGCGCGGCCTTCCTTGCAGCGCAGCGCATCGCCTCAAGCCGCGCGGGGTCGTTGAGCAGGCTCAGCGCTCCGGCGGCCATCTCGTCTACATCACCTACGTTGAAAAGCAGGCCGGTTTCTCCGTCGTCAATCAGCTCAGGCACGCCGCCGACGCGCGTGGCGATGGACGGCACACGGCATGCCATGGCCTCAAGTGCGGCCAGGCCGAAGGATTCAAGCTCGCTGGGCATCAGCAGAAGGTCGGCCAGAGGCAGCAGCTCATTGACGCGCTCAAGTTTGCCCAGGAAGTGCACTTTGCTGTGAATACCTAGATCGTGCGCAAGCCACTCGGCGGCCGAGCGATCGGGTCCGTCGCCCACAAGCACAAGCTGCGCTGGCCGTTCCTTCACCACGCGTGCAAAGATCTTGATTGTATCGACCACGCGCTTCACGGGCCTGAAGTTCGAGAGATGCATCAGGATTGCTTCGTCAGGCTGCGCCAGATGTAAGCGCGCTTTCGCCCGAGCCTCCTGATCCTTGATTGGCGTGTAGACATCGCAGTTGACAAAATTCGTGATGGTTTCGATGTGGCGCGTGACGCCGAAGTCGGCGATGGTTTTTTCTTTCAGGTAATTCGAGATGCTGGTTACGCCGTCGCTCTCCTGGATGCCATGGCGGGTGATGGGCAGATAGCTGCGGTCGAGTCCCACGAGCGTAATGTCAGTGCCGTGCAGCGTGGTGACAAAGGGCAGCCGGCGGCCGCGTGCTGCAAGCATCTGCCGTGCGAGGAGCGCGCTTACCGAGTGCGGAATGGCATAGTGAACGTGGAGCAGATCGAGCGAGTAGAGTTCCGCAACCTCGGCCATGCGCGAGGCCAGCGCCAGGTCGTAAGGCGGAAACTCGAAGAGCGGATAATTCGAAACGGGAACCTCGTGGTAAAAGATTCCCTCATCGCGCCCATTGAGCCGGAATGGCTGCGAGTACGAGATGAAGTGCACCTCGTGGCCGAGTGCGGCCAACTCGATGCCCAGCTCTGTGGCTACGACTCCCGAGCCGCCGTATGTAGGGTAACAGGTGATTCCAATGCGCATAGAGCCCTTGCGTGAAACGGTTTTTGCGGCTTCCTAATGGACGCAGCCCGGCGTCCGGAAGATTCAGCCGGCTGATGAAAGGTTGGTCAATGGTCCGATGGCAGGTTCTGAAGAGTGCAGGTCTGCGAAAGAGACAAGTTCGATCTCAGGAAATTCGCGGACGGCCATGAGCGCCTCGCGTTCTATCTCACGCGAAGTACGGAGCCGCGTTCTTACACGCGCCAGGTCGGCGTCATTGTAACCGGGGTGTGTGACCAGTTCCCATGTACCCTCTGGCAGATTGTTGAGCAGGGAACGGACCATGGCGGTGTTCAATACTCCTGTTCCGACCATCGCAATAGTGCCGTCGGTCGTGGCGAAACCTTCTTCTGCAATGATCATTGCGCACTTTGGCTGCATATACCGGAGCAGCGTGACCTCTGCCACGCGTGCCCACC
>DASZXD010000176.1:0-25598 GCA_035546015.1 Occallatibacter sp. | reverse complement strand
TACGCTGTGCTTCGAGCGGCGCATGAAGCGCGATATCGAGCAGCGCGGGCGCACGCCGGAGTCGGTGCGCGAGCAGTACGAAGCGACGGTGCGGCCCGCAAGCGTGGCGTTTGTGCGGCCCTCGGCGGCACATGCCGATCTGAAGATCGATGGAACCGGAGCGCTGGACTGGAAGGTGGAGCGCGTGGTGACGGAGCTGAGGGAGCGCGGGCTGCTGGCGGGAGCGGCTTAGATTTATTTTCCTGCTGTCAGCGCTGTGACGGGGATGAGCATGTCTTCTTTGCGCATCACCAGATTTGTGGCGTTGAGGGTGGCCAGTTCGAAGCCGTGGCCGTGGGTGATGGCATCAGTGGGGCAGGCCTCGACACAGTAGCCGCAGAAGATGCAGCGGTTGTAATCGATGTTGTAGACCTTGGCGAAACGCTCGGAGGACGAGATGCGCTGCTCTTCTGTATTTTCAGCGGCCTCGATGTAGATGCAGTTCGAGGGGCAGGCGGCGGCGCAGAGGAAGCAGGCTACGCACTTCTCGAGGCCGTTTTCATCGCGCTGCAGGACGTGCGCGCCGCGGAAACGCTGCTCGAAGACCGCTCCGCGCAGGGGGCCGGGACCGTCAGGATAGTTTTCCACCTGCGTGGGCTCCAGCATTTCGCGGAAGGTGATGCTCATGCCCTTGGCGATGCCGGCGACGTTGCGCACGATCGACATGGCTCCAGTATACGATGGACGGCAGGGGGATTTCACGGTGGGGAGCAGGCTGCTGTCGGCGATCGCGGTTTTCAGTTTGATTACGGGAACAATGTGCGCGCGTGCGCAGGACCAGTCCCACGAAACGCCGATGGGCGAAATGCATAAATCTGCGCCTCCGGCCGGTCCACTGAAGATTACCTATGGGGACCAGTCTGTGGAGTGGACGCCGGCCACGCTGGCGGCTCTGCCACACGTCACTATCACTCTCTACAACGAGCATGCCAAGGCGTATGAGACGTACTCCGGGGTGCCGCTGACTAATCTGCTGACTAAGCTGGGCGTTCCGGACAAACCACGCGGCAAGCAGTTCCGCATTTATCTGGTGGCGGCGGGGTCGGATGGGTACGAGGTGGTGTACTCACTGGGCGAGGTGACGCCCGATGTGCACGACGGCACGGTGCTGGTTGCCGACAGCGAAGGAGGCAAGCCGCTGGCCGACGACGGACCGCTGAAACTGGTTGCGACGGGTGAAAAGCGTCCAGCACGCTGGGTGCGCAATCTGGTGGCGGTGCGTGTGCTCACTGTGGAGTAACGAAGTCTGACGCGGAGGTATCGCGGCTTGGATCAGTGAGAGCCGTAGGGTACGGAGCGCCCGCGATTGTTGGCTGGCGGCGTGGTGACGGGACGGCGCTCGGGATGCGGATTGACGAGCTGCTGACAGAGCGGCGAGTCCTGACCGCGATCGAGGCCCTGGACGTTGTACTGGCCGCGGCACATCTTGAGCTCGATATCGTCGCGCATCTTGCCGCTGAGCACTGAGGAGCGATCGAGGCCGCTGAAGGGATCGCGGTCATAACAGTAGACCACGTCTTCCGGGTCTTTGCCCTTGCCGTAGTCGAAGTGGTTCCAGGTGCAGAGTTGCGTGTGGTTGCCCTCGGACATTGCCGCGTAGACCTGCGTCCACGCAACGCTCGACGGCGGCTCTGTATTCCACACGGGTACTCCCTGACCGCCGTTGATCCAGCGGGCGGCCCACTGATGATGCACCATGTCGTAATAAAACGCGGTGAAGTAGGTGGCTGTGGAGCAGTTATGGCAGTTGTCGTAGAGAACGGTCAGGTCATCGGGCACATTGTCAGCAAAGTGCTGCCAGTTGACGATGCGCAGATTAACGCCTGAGATGAGCGGCGCGGCCACATGGCTGGTGAGCGAAACGCTCCACACGGTGAAGGTATCGTCTGCAGGAAGCGCATCAGGCGTAGCGCGCCTGGTGGTGATGACGAGAGCCGCGTCGTACTTGACGCCAATCTCGCGGATGGCGGTCCAGTCATCGACCTGGAGGGCTCGGGTGACCCAGACGATGATGTCCTGGTCTTTTGGTGAGTGGAAGTTCATCCAGCGGAATGTGTCCGGCGGGTTCTGTGCGAATGCGGGGAAGACGAGAGCCAGCGCGAGAGCGATCGAGCAGAGACCGCGCCGCGCAATGAAGCAACGCATGGCCGCATTATAGTGGACGCGGAGGTATGCGTGATTTGGAGGCCTAACCGCGAGCAACGGGTTTGCGCAGAGTAAAGATGAGAAAAGTAAAGTTCAGGTTATAAAGCTCCCAGCGGATGGGACGGTTTGTGCAATCCAAACCGATTTCTCCGGTCTGCTCAAAGCCGCATTGCTTCGCCATGTTAATCATCTCTTCTGCTTCCGTCCTGGAGAATATCTTGACCTGAGAGCCGTGCGCGATGTGACCGCGGGTGTCAATGGGATCTGGATAATAGTCAGTGGACGTAATCAGCATTCCACCGGGCTTTAAGAGGCGAAACATCTCCTGAAAATATGGCCGCAAGGGAACACCGTGTTCAATGACGCTCATGCAGGTGATCGCGTCAAAGAAGGCGTCCGAGAAGCCGGTGCGCGTAATGTCTCCGGGAAGATAACGAATGGGGCCGCGCCGCGCCGGATCGGTGAAGGAAAGATTCATTCCATATAAATTGCGATATCCGTAAGCGAACAAGGCCGGGAGCACATTGCTGTAGAACTCAGCACCTGCATCGAGGACGACTGCCGATTGTGGACATGCGCCGGCAATCGCATCGACGGCAGCAAGATGGTCCCAGTTTTTTTCTGACGAGCGATGAAGCGGCAGGCCAAGTTCTTTGCCGCGCTTTGTTGCCTGCTGCCATTCGGACGTAGTATGGAGGACTCCATTGGGCGGCGAGCCGCTGGGGCGAACCGAGATGCCGCGAGTTCCATATTTCCACCGCAGGACCAGGCGATAAAGCGGATCGAACTGGAGAAAGACGCTCCGGACGCGCCGAAAGAATCTTCGTGATGGCGGCAGCGTGGCGACCGGAGTTTGCTGCGATGAGGGTTTCTGCATGAGTCCGACCATATTCTTATGTGCGATAACCGCGCAACAACGCTCCGATTCGTTTTTCAGCAACAGATGCGACTGAGTGAATTTGTAATTCGATAATCAGATTCTCGAAGCCAGAAGAGTTCGAACGGCCATGTCTCTCATAGCCCCAGCCTGGACCAGATTGCATCGACTTTGGATTTGGTGGCGGAGTCCATCTCGATCATGGTGGGCCAGGGGCGGTTGAAGCCCTCGGCCTTCCATTTGCGCGTGGCGTCGATGCCCATCTTTGAACCGTAGTTGGGCAGCCTTGAGGCGTGGTCGAGCGAGTCGACGGGGCCGAGGGTGAACTGGATGTCACGCTCGGGATCGATGTTGTTGGCGACGCGCAGGACGACCTCAGGAATGTTGTGGACGTCGCAGTCTTCGTCAACGACGATGATGCACTTGGTGAACATGGCCTGGCCGAGAGACCAGATGGCGTTCATGACCTTGCGCGTGTGGCCGGGGTAGCTCTTGCGGATGGAGACGATCATGAGGTTGTGGAAGACGGCTTCGACGGGAAGATGCACGTCGACGAGTTCAGGGATGGTCATCTTCATCGCGGGAAGAAAGATGCGCTCGACGGCGTGGCCCATCCAGGCGTCTTCCATGGGCGGCTTGCCGACGATGGTGGCGGCGTAGATGGGGTCTTTGCGGTGGGTGATGCAGGTGAGGTGGAAGACCGGGTAGTCGTCAGTCATGGTGTAGAAGCCGGTATGGTCGCCGAAGGGGCCTTCGCTACGCAGTTCGCCGAGTTCGACGTAGCCTTCGAGAATAATTTCGGCGTGCGCGGGGACTTCGAGATCGACGGTCTCGCATTTGACGATCTCGACGGGCTTGCCGCGCAGGAAGCCGGCGATGAGTAATTCTTCTACTTCCGGAGGAGCGGGCACAATCGCCGAGAATGTGGTTGCGGGGTCGGTGCCGATGGCGACGGCGACTTCAAGACGCGAGCCTTTGAGATTGCCGAGCGTGACTTGCGGCAGGCCGCCGATGGGGCCGTCAGGAATTTGCACAGCGCCGCCGGCGGACTCGGCCATCATCGAAACGCCTGCGGCGAGCGGATTCCCGGATGAGGATTGTGCTGCCGCGTTACGCAGCGCATTCCGATAGTGTTCGGCGGCGACCTTCTGGCGCTGCCAGTGCATGCCGGTGGTCTGGCCGTCGTAGACCTGCATGCGGTACATGCCGATGTTGCGCTTGCCGGTGCGCGGGTCGCGAGTGTGCACGCAGGGCAGGGTGATGAAGCGGCCTCCGTCGTGCGGCCAGCACTTGAGGATAGGAAAGAAGTTGAGGTCAAAGTCGTCGCGCCCACCGGAGGCTTTCGATTTCCTGACGACTTCTTTGCAGGGCGCGTCTTTGGCGCTGACGGTTTTAGGAAAGACGTTGGCGACCTCGGCGAGCTGGGGAAGCATCTTGAGCTTGTCGAAGAATCCGCCGGTGGGTGGCTTGACGTTGATGAGCGAGTGGATGCGCTCGGCGATCTGATCGACCTTGTCAACGCCGAGGGCCATGGCCATACGCCGCTCGCTGCCGAACTGATTGATGAAGACCTTGTGGCCGGGATGGCCTTTGACGTTTTCGAAAAGGAGAGCCGGGCCGCCGGGCGCGTAGTTTTCTTTCGCGGAGCTTTTGCCGGCTCCGATCTTGCTTACGCGATCAGTGATCTCGGTGATTTCGAGTTCGGGCGAGACCTCCTCGTGGATGCGCTTGAGTTCGCCGTGCTTTTCGAGAGTTTTGATCCAGTCGCGCAAATCGTCGTAGGCCAAGATGCTGCTCCGTGCGGTGGTGACCGTTCCTCCCTCATGTTACGTCTTTTGATCGCAGTGAAACGGCGGCATGCGGAATGGTTTTGCTTTTCGACATGCGGTTGTGCGATGCTTCGCGTGGAGACAGGCATTCTTTCCCGGCTGGAGACTTTCAGGCGACTCTGGCCGCAAGCCGTTAGGCCGCAGCACGCGGTACCCTTTCACAACCCGATTGCGAGGAGACGGAGATGAGCCATTCTCACAGGTATAGCTGCCATCCTTATTTCAAACTGCGCAAGCCGCGTGCGGCGGGTGCCGCCGCTCCCGCGGGAACGCCGTGGGCGGTGCCCGATCTGTGCAAGGCCTATAACTGGCCCACGAACATGCCCGGCGGCGGAGTGGTTGCCATTGTGGAGCTAGGCGGCGGCTGGGTGGCGTCGGACATGAGTGCGTTCTTTCAATCAGTCGGGCAGCCGGTGCCTTCGATCACCGATGTGTCGGTGGACGGGACGCAAAATACGCCAAACCAGAGCGGGCAGGAGGGTGACGCCGATTACGAGGTGGCGCTCGATATCCAAGTGGCAGCAGCGGCCTACTACGCAGCCACGGGCAAGACGGCGACGGTTCGCGTCTACTGGTCGCAGGATATTGCCTCGGCAGTGCAGGCTGCGGCGTCGGATGGCTGCGATGTGTGCTCGATCTCGTGGGGCGCTGACGAGGCGAACTGGGGTGCGGCGGCGGCGCAGCAGATGGATTCGGCTGCGCAGTCAGCTACGGCTGCGGGGATGGTGGTGTTTGCCGCTTCAGGAGATAACGACTCAGGCGACGGCGGTTCAACGCCAGCCAATGTGGACTGCCCGGCTTCGTGCCCGCATGTGGTGGGCTGCGGGGGGACCTTCAAGACGTCGACGCAGGAGACAGTGTGGAACGATAATCCCGGGCAGACCAATGGCGAGGGAACGGGCGGCGGCTATTCGACGATTTTTCCGGTGCAGAGCTTTCAGATTGGCGCGCCACCTGCTCCTGCGAAATCGAAATACGGGTCAGGGCGCATGGTGCCAGATGTGACAGGCGATGCAGACCCTAATACCGGGTACGAAATCTTTGTGCGCGGGGCATCGAACGTGGTGGGAGGAACGAGCGCGGTAGCGCCGCTTTATGCGGGGTTGTTTGCTTCGTTTGGCACCAAGCTGGGTTTTGTGACGCCGACGTTGTGGAAGAATCCGAAGGCGTTCAACGACATTACCAGCGGCAACAATGGCTACTACAGCGCGGCGGTGGGGCCGGACCCGTGCAGTGGGCTTGGGTCGCCGATTGGGACCGGCCTTGCGGCGCTGTTTGTGAAGGGCTAGGCCGGCTCAAGACTGTGCTTTCGCAGGTCCCCAAAGGCGAGAGACCTGGTGCAACCATTTTGTGCCGGATTTATTTCCCGAGACCAGGCCTACCCATCCTCGGTTGTACTTAATGTGCCGGTTGGATGGTGGTGAGCGCGGGGGCTACATCGGGGATACGGTCGAGCGGGAAGCCGAGGCGCTTCCACTCGTCGAAGCCGCCGCGCAGGGGGCGCACGCGGTCGATACCCAGCTTGTGGAGGGTCATGGCCGTCTTCGCAGCCGTGGCCTCGCTAGGGCAGGTGCAATAGAGCACGATGTCGCGGTCGCGCGGGATCTCCTGATGGCGGGAGGTCAGGTCGTCGGGCGCCAGATGCAGCGCGCCGGGGAGCGTGAAGGGATCGGGCAGCAGTTCGAGCGGGTGGCGGAGGTCGACGATGTAGACGGGATCGCCTGCGTCGAGCTGGCGCTTGAGATCTTCAGGCTCAAGGCGCGAGGCGGCCAGCTTTTTGAGGACCATGCGGCGGCGGTAGAGGCGACCCAGGAAGAATCCGATAATGGCCAGCACCAGCAGCGCGCCGGAGAAACGGCCTACCCAGGCAAGTGCACTGGGGTCGCGCTTGAGCAGGTCTCCGAAGAACCGGCCGACGGCCAGCAGAGCACCAACCCAGAGCGCGCTGCCGATGGCGTCAAAAAAGAGGAACGGGGCGAAGGTCATCCCGTTTTCGCCGGCTACTGGCGGTGCCAGAAGGCCGAGGCCGGGAACGAACTTGGCGAACATGAGCAGGGTTCCACGGCGGCGGCCGAAGGAGTCCTGAGTGCGGCGGACACAGGTGGTGGGCTCAAGCGAGAGCTTGCAGAGGATGCGCAGCACATGGTGGCCGTAACGGCGGCCGATGAGGAACCAGAAGGAGTCGGCGGCAAGCGAGGCGAATATGCCGGCCAGCAGGGCGAGGGTAAAGCTGATCTGGCCCTCGGCCGAGAGCGCTCCGGCGGCCAGCAGAACCGGCGTTGCGGGCAGGGGAATACCAAGCTGCTCAACCAGAACCCACGCAAAGAGCAGTAGATAACCGTAAACCATCAGGATGTGGATGGGCAGAGCCATGGGACGCACCGTGCGCGGATCGAAGGAAGATTAGGAACACCCGCCTCCCGGCATTTTGCCACAACGGAAAACGAATGGTCTCATCTTATCGGATGAACAAGACGGGAAATCGTTGCAAATGCATTCGTGGCGGACGGCCGAGCCACTTTTCAAGGGCGGGTAGCTGGGCAATGCATTACCTGCTCGATGACCCAGTCAACCCACTGGGCCTGCTCGCCGGTGCAGATGACAGCGCCGGGAGAGTTGGCGGCGACGGCTCCGGCGAAGTTAAGCACCAGCGGATAGTGGAGGTTAGCGTGCGGCGGCAGCATCTCCACGCGACCGGCAACACGAAGTTCGGGTCCGTTGAGGGAGTCGAGATTGATTTCGCCCTCGACGCCGACAATGCGGAACTGGTCGCGGGAGATGCGGGAGTTCCAGCGCACGTCGACATAGCCATGGATGCCGCCGGAGTAGCGGATCAGGAGCGAGGCTGAATCCTCAACCTTGATCGGGTGCACCGCGTTGGAAAGCAGCCCGATGGCCTGCTCGGGCTTGCCGAAGAGGAAGTTCATGGCGTCGATGCGGTGCGAGGCGATGTCGTAGATGGGTCCGCCGCCGGCCATGGCCGGATCGCAGAGCCAGGCGCGGTCTTCACTGGGCAGCCAGCTATGGCAGTTAGCTTCAACCAGCACAGGCTGGCCGATGGCGCCCTCAGCGATGAGTTGTCTGGCGCGAATCAACTTGGGGTAGAGACGGCGATAGTAGGAGACGCCGAAGACCCGGCCGCTGGCCTGCGCCTCAGCCACGATGCGACCGGCCTCGGTGTGGTTCATGGCCATGGGCTTTTCACAGAGCACATGCTTGCCGGCGCGGAGTGCGGCGATAGCTGCGTCCGCGTGCATGACGACGGGCAAAGCAATGTAGAGGGCGCCGACAGCGCTGTCCTGGATAGCGTCTTCGACGGTGGGCCAGGTTTTGACACCGGGATAGTCTTCGGCTTTGGCGGCGTTGCGCGTGACCAGGCCGTAAAGCGTGCTGCGGCGCTCGGCCTGGATGGCGGGAATGACGCGACGGCGGGCGATGTCTCCGACGCCGGCTACGACCCAGTTGATGGTGCTCATGACTGAGTCAGGATACAGGGTTGGGCTGGACGCAGGCTGGCAGTGTTCTGTTTGGAATTTGGCGTGGGAGTGGTAAGAAAATGCCCGTGTAACTTCCGAATTGGCGACGATAGTCCCAGAACGACCTCAAATTACCTATAGACCGGAGTCAAGTTCTGTGTTTTTGCCTTCATATTTCCGGTCGCAGAAACGTGCTGGTCTTAGAGCGATCATGCCACTGAGTGAAGATGCGATGTGATGCTCTTCCCATTCTTCGGGGAAGCGATTCAGAATGGCCTTAAGCACCGCCTCGCAACTTTCTTTGGTCACTGGCAAAACTCGTATAGGTGGCCTCCACGCTCGTTCTAAGTGCAATCCTCCCGAGTACCACCGTAGAGACTCCACACTGGAAGATGGAATAACGACTCGCTTTGAAAAAACATTACTTCCCAGGTTTCCGGTCGCATCGATTTCGCATCGCGTGAAATGAACCTCCGTGACGCAGCCCCGCAACCAACGTGTCAAAACTCCGGGTGCGCATAAGCCTATGTATAGAGAAACGAAAAGGGGAACATCGAGCCTTCGCGGTCTAAAGGACAGGCTCAAGACCAACCAAACTATCAGCCCTAAGACCGCGTGCTTTGTGAGCAGAAAGGCCCAAGCTCGTCTGCTGTCTTTCCAGACAACTCGAAAAAGCAATCCGTCCGTGAGGTTGGAGGTTGCCAACTCGACATCTTCGTAGATCGTCATCCAGTTGAAGTAAAAAGTAATCGAGCCCAGTTTATCGCAGCTTCCAGATCCCCTTGCCGATAAAGATGAGCCGGACAAATGCAGCTCTGGTCGGTTTACCGGCGATCTGGACATAACCGGGGCAATTTGTGACTGTTGATTTTTCGTCAGGAAATTATCCAGCGCCTTCCCATAGAACTTCGAGTGGTGTATGCTC
Source organism: Occallatibacter sp. (assembly GCA_035546015.1). GTDB lineage: Bacteria > Acidobacteriota > Terriglobia > Terriglobales > Acidobacteriaceae > Telmatobacter. Next base: position 16,307 of record DASZXD010000176.1, on the reverse strand, counting down.
TATTCCCATAGAAGTTCGAGTGGAGATGCGGATGGGGAGAGAGAAGCAAGCGGACAGCGAGATGCTCAAGGGCACGCTGGACATGATGATCCTGCGGACGCTGGTGGGCGGCGATGCGCATGGGCATACGATCGCGAAGGTCATCGAGCGCACCTCGGAAGATGTGCTGGAAGTAGAACAGGGGTCACTCTATCCGGCGCTTCACAGGCTTGAGGACCGCAGGTGGGTTTCTTCCTACTGGGGTGCGAGCGAAAACAATCGCAAGGCAAAGTTCTACAAGCTGACGGCAGAGGGGCGTAAACAGCTTGCGCGCGAGACCAGCCGCTGGCGCCAGATGACGCGCGCCATCGGCCTGGTGATGGGCGAAGAGGGAGGCGCGCAATGAGCTGGCTGAGATTTCTGCGCCGCAAGCGTTCTGACGCCGAGTTGCAGGACGAGATGGAGGCTTTTCTGGCCGAAGAGACAGCAGAGAACGAGGCTCGCGGGATGTCGCACGACGAGGCCCGGCGGCAGGCGCGCGTGAAGCTGGGCAACGCGCAAAAGGTACGCGAATCGCTGTGGACGCAGAACTCTCCACTGCTGCTGACCAATGCCGGCCGGGATATGAAATATGCTTTTCGCACGCTGAGGCGCACGCCGGGATTCTCGATCATCGCGGTTGTGGTGATCGCGCTGTGCATCGGCGCGGCTACGTCGCTTTTCACAATCGTGCGCTCGGTTTTGCTGAGGCCGCTTCCTTTCAAGGACCCGGACCGGCTGGTGATGGTGTATGAGCAGCATCGGGGCGGTCAGGCAAACGCATCGGATGTTGACTACAGAGTGGTTGCACCGGCGGACTTTTATGACTGGCGCTCAAAGACCCGCGGTTTTGAGGATATGGCCATCATGCGGTATGCCGGTTATAACCTCACCGGCGAGCGGAATGAACTGCCCGAGGCGGTTCGCGCAGCCGCGGGCTCGTGGAATTTGTTTGAGCTGCTGGGGGTGAAGCCGGCGCTGGGCCGGGCATTCGCCGAGTCGGAGGACCGGCGCGGCAGCACAGTCGTGATGCTGACGTGGAGCGTGTTCCAGCGGCGGTTTGCCGGAGATGCGGGGATTGTGGGCCGGCAGATTCACCTCGACGGCAGGCCCTTCACCGTAGTGGGCGTGCTGCCTTCGTGGTTCACCTATCCGGACGCCGGCATCCAGTTGTGGGTTCCCTATCGGGCGGATGTGAAGGCTGAGTTTCTACAACATCATGACTACCACCAGAGCCAGGTTGTCGCACGGCTGCGCCCGGACGTAAGCCTTGCGAGCGCAATGGCTCAGGTGGGCGCTGTGCAGTACCAGCTTCACCTGCAATTCCCGCACGAACCTGTGAACGAAGATGTTATTTCGCGCTCGCTCAACGACGATCTGGCCGGGAACGTAAAAAAGCCGCTGAGCATCATGCTTTGTGCAGTGGGCTGCATGCTGCTGATCGGCTGCCTCAATATATCGAATCTGCTGGTTGCGCGTGGCGCGGCACGGCAGAAGGAAGTTGCGATTCGCAACGCTCTCGGTGCGCAGCGCGCCACGTTGATTCGCGAGCAACTGACGGAGAGCGTACTGATCTGCGCGGCCGGAGGCCTGGGCGGCATTCTGCTGTCGGTAGTCACGACGAAGTTCATCGCGCACAGGTGGAAAGACCTGCCTACCGCGCAGAGCATCCATCTGGATGGCGCGGTGATTGCATTCGCATGCGCTCTGATGTGTGTGGCTGCGCTGGTTGCCGGCTTGCTGCCCGCGCTCTCCACAACCGGCAAGGCGATGCTGAGAGCGCTGCAGACTTCAGTGCGCACAGGATCAAGCAGCGTCTCGCGCACGGCGCTGCGCAAATCGCTTCTCACGGTAGAGATAGGAATTACTGTGGTCCTGCTCGTTGCGGCGGGGCTGCTGCTCAAAAGCTTTCTGCGGCTGCGTTCAGCCGATGTGGGCTGCGTTACCGACAACGTGCTGACGCTGCACTACAGCCTGCCGGTGGATAAGTACGACACACCGGAGAAGGTGAATGCCTTCAATGATGCGCTGCTCGAACGCGTGAGAAGCATGCCGGGGGTTCGCTCCGCAGCCCTGGGAAATACTGTTCCGGGAGCGGGATATTGGGGAGACTTTGTCTTCACAGTGAAGGAGCATCCTCCGCTGAAGACAGGGGAAGACCGTCCCGAAGCGCTGTCGCGCTGGGCCGATCCGGGGTATTTCGGCGCGCTCGGGATTCCACTGGTCAATGGCCGGTTCTTTACCAGCGACGATCGGGGCGCCCATGCTTACAAGGTGATTGTGAACCAACAGCTTGCGCAGCGGTACTTCCACAATGAGGATCCCATTGGCAAGCACTTGCGCGTTCCGGCGCATGCGCTTGCCGGCGCTCCCGATAACTTCGATTATGAGATCGTCGGCGTTGTCGGCGACACGCTGTACCAGGTGGGCAAAGAGCCGAAGGCGGCGATGTACTTTCCCATGCTTGGAGGCGATATGAGCGGTGGGATGCTCGCTGTGCATACGGCGTCAGAGCCGTTGCAGTTTTCAGTGCCTGTGCAAAAGCAGATCGCCGCCCTTGATCCTCAGCTTCCGGTTTCGAATATCCGCACCATGAATCAGATCATCGGCCAGTCTCTGATCAACGCGAGCCTGAGCGCGACACTGGTTCTTGCTTTTGCGCTCATGTCGCTGCTTCTGGCCTCGGTGGGATTGTATGGCGTGCTGTCGTACCTGACTACGCAGCGAACTTCAGAACTGGGAATCAGGATGGCGCTCGGCGCACGGCGAGATCAGCTCCTGCAACTGATGCTGGTCGATGGGCTGCGGCCGGCTCTGTTCGGGCTCGGGCTGGGATTGGCGTTAAGCCTTGCGGCGACACGCATCTTCCAGTCAATGCTGTTCGGAACAAAGCCGCTCGATCCTGCGGTTTTCTCCGGCGTGGTTGCGACGCTTCTGGTGGTTGCGGTTCTGGCTTGCCTCGCTCCAGCATGGCGCGCTTCGCGGTTAGATCCAATGCGGGCACTCCGAACGGAGTAGCACTGAAATAGATAGAGACACTACATCCAGCTGCAATGCAAAAGCCGCCCGCGGGCGGCTTTTTGCATGCAAGAAGTTTTCTGAGCTATTGCGTGGCGCCAACGGCAGTGGAAGGAGCGGTACCGGCGTCGGAGCGGGCTTCCTGAGTCTTGGCGTTGAAGTAGTCGTGGTCCCAGAGGTTCTTGTAGAACTCGCCGGTGAGTTCGGCTGCGCGGGGGCCGAAGACCTCGCGGCCGCCCTCGAGCAGGAAGACTGTGACGAGCGGGCCCTGCGGCGAGTCAGAGTACGAAGCGAACCAGCCAAGGCGCGTGCCATCGTTGGAGCAGGTGCCGGTTTTGCCGAAGACCGGGAACTGCTGGAAGTTGGCGCGGAGGCGGCGCGCAGTGCCGTACTCGACTGCGCCGGCCATGCCATCCTGCAACTCGGGAATGTAGCGGGCGATGTTGAGGGTGCGCTTTACCCTCGGCTGGAAACCGGCGATCTCTTCAGGAGTGGTGGGGTGCTGCAGATAGTAGAGCGTGCCGCCGTTGGCAATGGCCGATACCAATGCGCCAAGCTGCAACGGAGTGAGCGAGACTCCCTGACCGAAGCTGCACATGCGGCCGACGCCGCCTTCCGCAGCGGGAATCGCCTGGTCAGGATATTCGCCAAGCTGCTCGCCGGGAATGTTGTAGCCGGCCAGCTCACCGAGTCCGAACTGATTGGCGTAGTGGCGTACGCGCTCAAAGCCCAGTTCCCTGCCCAGTTCCTCAAAGTAGAGGTTGTTGCTGTGAGCGATGGCCTGGGTCATGTTCATACGGAAACCGTCGAGCTTGACCATGGTGTCACGCGTGACAAGGCCTTCAGAGAGTGCGGCCAGCGCGACGGAGAGCTTGATGGTGGAGCAGGGCTCGGCACCGGGCGAAAGCGCCATCTTCTGGTTGACCATGGCCAGAATGCGGCCATTGGAGGGATTGATGACTACGGCGGTGCCGTTGATGTCACCAAGCGCGTCGATCGCTGCCTGACGGATAACGGGATCTTCGCCGGTGGTGACGTCGCCTTCACCGACCGGACCGGTAAGGAAAGAGCTGGCAGTGAAGCGCTCGTAGGAGCGATGACGCCGGGTCACGGATGCGCGGCGGACGTGGGCGGTGGTCCTGGCGCCGGCAGCCGTATGAGTGCGTGTGCTATGCGCTGTGGTGTGCGCAGTTGAGCGGGTCGAAGTATGGGTTGCGGTACGCGCCGAGCGATGGCTCGTGCTGCGATGGGCCTCACTCACGTGAGGCTCGGCTGTCCTGGCGTGATGAACCCTCTGCGGAGCGTCCAGCGCCACAGCGTGCATGCCAGTACCGAGAAGAGCCAGTCCAATTGCCCAAACGCAGGAAACCTTCATCCAACCAACATCCTTCCAACCTTTGATTTTTCGTGCCGTACGCCTGCCAACTATGGCGGCGCACTTCCTGCTTATCGGCAGTGGGCCCATTACTCTTTGGCGATCTGCGCAAACGAAATGCCACCTGCGCTGCGCCGTCGTGAGATTTTCCCCAGACTTAGGCCGGATTAGGAATTCACGCGGGTATTGTGCGACGAGCATGGCGCCGTTTTCCAGCGGAAAACGGCACTTGAGAGCATCAATTCACCGTACAGCAATTCCTAATCCGGTATAGCCTTACCTGCTCTATTGCCTGCCAGGCTATTGGCTATTTCTACAATAACCGAAGATCGATAGACGCCAGTGGCCTCTGGTATCACAACCCGTACAACTTCCTGGTGTGTTGCGTTTACTATATCGTGACCCAGCCCGTTTTGAAACGGGGTTCGGACTTATTAAAACTTTAGCCGGCGCAGAAATGCGGGCACATCGAGATCACGCTCGGCGGCATCGCTGCTCTCGCCAAAGAGAGATGTGACCGTACCGGCCGGAAGATTGGCCTGATCTGCTTCGCTGAGCACGGCCGGCCCCATGTCATCTTCGAAATCGCGCGGCTGGGGCATTTCGGGCTCCACGTAGCGCTCTTCAGACACGGCAGCACCAACGGCCATGGGCTCAGAGAACGGCTCAGGCTCCGGCCTTGCCACGGGCTGCGCAGCAACGGTGACCGTGGTGGCTACGGTAGGCGTTGTGGATGTCGATGAGAAGAAAAAGGCTTGCTCGGTGGCGGCATCTTCATCCTGGCTCATAAAGCGCGGCGGCGCAGGAGCCGCAGGCGGCTCGGGTTCAACCACTGCTGCCGCCACAGGTGCGGGGGCCACGGCAGGCATGGAGCGCGGCACTGCGGGCTCACGCATCCAGATGTCAGGCGAAACCACGGGGACGGAGACAGGAACGGAGACCACGGGAGCTTCTTCCACGTTGAGCATGCGCGCACGGCGCTCGGGCATCTGATCTCCGAAGCCGGTGGCGATGACGGTGATCTTGACCTCTTCGCCCATCTTCTCGTCGAGCACGGCACCGAAGATGATGTTGGCGTCTTCGTGCGCAGAGGTTTGAATGAGCGATGAGGCCGCATTCACTTCAGAGAGCTTGAGCGAGCTGGAGCCGGTGATGTTGATAAGGATGCCGCGCGCGCCATCGATTGCACCGGCCTCAAGCAGCGGCGAGGCCATGGCGGCCTGCGCGGCTTCAATAGCGCGGTTTTCGCCTGAGCGGATAGCGGTGCCCATGACGGCCTGGCCCATGCCGGCCATGGTTGTTTTCACGTCGGCAAAATCTCTGTTGATGATGCCGGGGATGGTGATGATGTCAGAGATTCCCTGCACGCCCTGGCGCAGTACGTCGTCTGCAATGCGGAAGCTCTCGAAGAAGCCCGCATCCTTGGCGACGGCGAGCAGTTTCTCGTTGGGAATGACGATCATGGTGTCGACGCTTTCGAGCAGTTCGCGCAGTCCGCGCTCGGCCTGCTGAAGGCGGCGCTTGCCTTCGAATGCGAACGGGCGGGTTATGACGGCGACGGTGAGAATGCCCATCTCACTGGCGAGCGAGGCGATGACCGGAGCAGCGCCAGTGCCGGTGCCTCCGCCGAGGCCGGCAGTGACGAAGACCATATCTGCGCCTTCGAGGGCCTCAATAATCTTTTCGGAGTCTTCGAGCGCGGCGCGGCGGCCTACGTCAGGATTGGCGCCCGCGCCGAGACCAGAGGTAAGACGCACGCCGAGCTGCAGCTTGACCGGAGCCTGAGAGAGCTTAAGCGCCTGCACGTCAGTGTTGGCAGCGATGAACTCAACGCCTTCCATGCGCGCCTGGATCATGCGATTGACCGCATTGCCGCCGCCGCCGCCCACGCCGATGACCTTAATGCGCGCACCGCGCACGGTCTCTTCGTGATATTGAATCCGCATCTCTCTGGCTTCGTTCCTGGGCTGCTCCATGGTTTACGTCTCCTTCAGGTTAAAACGTTGCTGCAAGCATGGCGCGCAGCTTTGCGCGCAAACTGTTGTCTTCAGCGGCTCTCGTCATTCGGGTGCGATGCGCGTAAAGCAGCATACCGATGGCAACGGAGAAGCTGGGATGCGCAAGTTCACCGGGCATGTGCGAGAGACGGACCGGCATTCCCGTTCGCGCCGGTACGCGCAACTGGCTCTCTGTGATGTCGAGCATGCCAGGCAGCATGGATCCGCCGCCGGTAAGTACACAACCGGCGCCGAGCGCTTCAAATACGCCGCCGTGGCGCAGACTTTCTTTTACAAAATACATCAGCTCGCGTGCGCGGGGCTCAAGAATCTCCGCAATCATTCGGAGGGCCAGGCGCTGCGGCTGCGGATTGGCGATCTCAATTTCTGCCTGCTGCGGAACAGCGGTGACAACTGCATTGCCGTACTGGCGTTTGATCTCTTCTGCCTGCACGACGGGCATCTGCAGGCCGATGGCGAGATCGTTGGTGAAGTGTGCGCCGCCGATGGGCACCGATGCCGTGTGCGCCACTGCTCCCTCGAAGAAGACCACCATCTCGCTCGAATGTGCGCCGATGTCGAGCAGACAGACACCGAGTTCGCGCTCATCCGCAGAAAGCGTGCACTCGGCTGCAGCGATGGACTCGATCACCGCTTCTGAAACTTCGAGGCCCGCGCGATTGGCGCAGGTGACGGTGCTCTGCAGCGCGGAACCGGAGCAGGTGACGATGTGCAGATCGACTTCAAGGCGCGCGCCGATCATGCCGACGGGATCGAAGATTCCGGGCTGATTGTCGAGGATGAACTGGCGCGGCAAGAGGTGAAGAATCTCACGGTCGGGCGGGCGCTCCACGGCGCGCGCGCGCTCCACGGCAGTGCGCACATCTTCGCGGGTGATCTCGCGCATGCGATTGCCGAGCTCGAAGCCGCCGTTGCTGTTGAGTCCGCGGACGTGCGGGCCGCCGACACCGACGACGCACTCGTCAATGTTGGCGCGTGCCACGCGCTCGGCCTGCTCACTGGCGGCGCGTACGGCTTTGGCAGCGGGCGCAAGCTCGGCGATGAGCCCTTTGCGCATTCCGGCCGATTCAACCACACCGTGGCCGCGATAGCGCGGGATGCCTTCATTGACATCGGCTACGATGACACGCGTCTGCGCGCTGCCGATGTCCAGAACCACGATCAGATTGTCAGGCTTCTGGTTCATCGACGGTCACTGCCCTTCAGCCACGGGCACGGCCGGGCGCGATGCGTGATGAGGCTTGCTGAGAGCTGCGCGGCGCACGTCTGTGTGCTTTTTCTTCGGCGGCGCGGTTTTCTTCTTCGCTGCGGAAGTGCTGCTCTCCGATTTCGGCGCGGTATCAGCGGCGTTTCCGGCGGCTGAGGGCTTGGGCAGCGAGCCCGGCTGCGTGCCTGCCTGATTGCCCGAGGAAGCAGCAGCTTCTTTGCCAGAGTCCATCTGCAACACCACCTGCTGGTCATAGCGCAGATCGACTGCTGCGAGGTGCGGATACTGCTGACGCCACTCAGCGATGTGCGCCTTGTAACGCAGATAGCGCTCGAGGAAGTGATCTTCACCGAAGTGCGCGAGGATATCCGCGCCCTGCTCGGGCATGAGTACGCGCGCATCTTCGGGATCAGTGAGATCGATCTCGGAGATCTGCTGCGAATAGTGCTGGCCGCTCGAGTCGAGGTCGCCCATCATGCGCTGATAGACGGCCATGCGCGCGCGGCGCGAGGCAGCGGGATCGCCTCCGTCAATGCCGGTGAGCACCGGGAACGAATAATGATGCTTAGCCATGGCCACGGGCGGCATGGAGAGCAGCACACCGTCCGCATCCACGAGGCCGATCTGCGAGCCCTGGCGTGTGAAGGCTACAGGCTGGCGCTCCACCACGTTGACGCGAATCTGATCGGGCAGGATGCGCATTACGGTGGCGCGTTCAATCCATGGAATGGCTTCGAGCTCTTTGCGGCGCTGGTCAAGCGGGACGAAAAAGATGTTGCGGCCGATGTCTTCACCGAAGACTGGCAGCATCTCACTGCGGCTCACCTCGGTGAGGCCGCTCGCCTGAATATTGGCTGCGCCGGAGATGCGGAAACGCGGATCGCGCTCAAGAGATGTGCGGAAGGCAAGTGCAGCAGCAGTGACTCCGCCGAGAACGACGAGTGCGCAGATTGCGAGAAACACACGGCCCGTGGTGCTGGCAGGCCGCCACCAGCGGCCTTGTGAAACGGACTGCGAGAAACGGCGTACACCGCCCGGAACCTCGCCGTCCGGGTCCATGTCATCCATTTCGAGAGGCATGCCGGGACCGCCACGGCGCACACGGCCGGGTAGCGGCGTGTCCTGCTGCATGCGGCGGACACGCGACTGCGCCGGAGGTTCGTCCTCCCAGAGCATGGGCCGGTTTGTGTAATTACCTTGATTCGTCACGCCGGTGTGCGGATGCGATTTCGCCAGCTTTCACTATAGCCCGGGCATGAATGCTGAATTTCCGCAGAGGACGCAAGGGGAATCCGCGCCGTTACGGGGGAAACGGAGATCAGGGGCAGGGATCAGGGATCAGTTTTGTGACGGGAACAAAAGTGTTACGCGCCTTCGAGAGCGGCGAGGATTTGCGGGGCCAACTGGTTTACGCTGCCGGCGCCGAGGGTGAGGATGAGATCGCCTGCTTTGGCTGCGGAGGTTGCAGCGGCAACTGCGGAGGCGAAGTCGGGCGCGAAGTGTACATGCGGGCCTGCGATGCGCTCGGTGAGACGCTCCGCGGAGACGCCGGGGATGGGCTCTTCGCTGGCGGCGTAGATGGGCAGGACGATGACAGTGTCAGCTTGTGTGAATGCGCCTGAGAACTGATCCAAAAGGTCATGGGTTCGGGAGAACCGGTGCGGCTGGAAGATGACGTGGATGCGCTTGTGGCCGCACTCGCGGGCTGCAGCCAGCGTGGCGCGAATCTCGGTGGGGTGGTGGCCGTAGTCGTCAACGACGGCGACGCCGCGGGCCTGACCGCGCAGCTGGAAGCGGCGATCGACTCCGCGGAAGTTTTTGAGGCCGGCAGCAATCTTTTCCGGCTCGACTTCAAGCTGATGTGCGATGGCAACGGCGGATGCTGCATTCAAAACGTTGTGCCTGCCCGGCACCTGAAGCTCGAAGGGCCCGAGCGGGCCGGCGGATGTGTGGACGAGAAAACGTGAGAAACTGCCCGACTGCGTTCCGGCGAGTATCTCCAAGCGATAGTCGGCCTCAGGGTGCACGCCATACGTGAAGACGCGGCGCCGGACGCGAGGCAGGATCGCTTCGAGCAGAGGGTTGTCGATGCAGGCGATGACGGCACCGTAGAAGGGCACGCGGTCCATGAAGTCGAGGTAGGCGCGCTCGACGTCGGCCATGTCTTTGTAGGTGTCCATGTGCTCGCGGTCGAGGTTGGTGACGATGGCAAGGATGGGCGAGAGCTTGAGGAAAGAGCGGTCGCTTTCGTCGGCTTCGGCGACGAGATATTGCGTGGTGCCGAGGCGCGCATTGGAGCCGAGCGCATCGACGCGGCCGCCGACGACAACGGTTGGGTCGAGACCGCCCGCGGCAAGGACGCTGGCCACCATGGAGGTGGTTGTGGTTTTTCCATGCATGCCGGCGACAGCGATGCCGTACTTGAGACGCATGAGCTCGGCTAGCATTTCAGCGCGCGGGATGACGGGAATTTTGCGGGCGTGGGCTTCGAGGACTTCAGGATTAGTCGAATGGACTGCGGAGCTGGTGACAACGACGGTTGCGCCAGCGACATTGGCCGCGGCGTGGCCTTCGTAGATGGTCGCGCCGAGTTGAGCAAGGCGGTCTGTGACGGAACCGCGGCGGAGATCGGAGCCGGAGACCTTCATGCCAAGGCTGAGCAAAATCTCGGCGATGCCGCTCATGCCGATTCCGCCAATGCCGACAAAGTGCGCGTGCTGTGAGGTGGCGAACATGGGGTAGCTGAAAGTTCAGAGTATCAGGGAGAAGCGCAGGGAACAGGGATTAGGGAATAGTTTCGACTGTGGCTGATTCAATCTTCTGACTCATGCGAAGAAATCGCCCAATCAAAAGAAAGAATCGCTTCGCACAGATTTTTCACACAGCTCTTTGCTCTATTCCCTATTCCCTGCTTCTTCATTCGGGCAGCGTGTAGTCGAAGTCGTAGGAGTGCGCGCCTTTGTCGTTGTGGATTGTGAGGGTGCCGGAGATGCCTTTGAGGCCGCCGGTTCCAGAGCCGGGCACTACCTGCACCTGCATCTTTGGACCGTTCTGGTCCATGGTGCCGAAGTGCTGGAGCGCGAAGCTGCCGTGCTTACCGTTTAGTGTGCCGGTCACCATTTCGATGGCTACGTAACCCGCGGCTCCCTGCCGTGGATCACCGGCTGAGAACATCTCGCCCTGGGTTGTCGCCTCAAGGTCGCCGTGAATCTGCTTATTGATGGAGAAGCGGCCGAGGCCTTCGGCGGGCGGTGGTGTGAGCGGGCGAACATCGACGGTGAAGGTGCCGTGCGCGTGGTGCGGCATGGGAGTCTCCTTTGGTGATGCAGCGCTTTGCGGAGCGAGCAGCGCAAGGGTCATGCAGATGGCGGCGAGAGACAGCATCGAATGGATTTCAGGATAGCGCAGCGAGAGCGAAGAATCGCGGATCGAGGACGAATTGCTCGGGATCGGCGTGGCGGATGCGTGCGAAATCAGGGTGGCGTGGATTGAGGACGAAGTTCGACTCCATCCGGTTGACGGCGATGCTGGGCACGCGGAGGACGGCGGTGCGCGCTTCTGTCACCCAGCGTTCACCGAACTGCTGCGAGGCGGGTATTTCCATCCACGAGGCAGATTCGATGGAGAGGTTGTCGGGAATGTCGATGCGGGTGATGACGCGCGGGGGAATCTTGCGGCCTCCAGCATGGATCAGCGTTTCAAGCACGGCGAGGCTGGCACATTGTGCCGCGTAGATTACACGGGTGCCCTGCGGATGCCAGCGACCCGGCTGGAGAAATGCACCCGTGGAATCGAAGACGTCACGCGACGCCCCATGCATCCGGAAGACGATCATTCAAACTAGACCGGAAACCCGAATTCCAGAGCGGCAAGAAGCGCTTCAACGGCGCGGCCGCCTGCTTCAGTGCGCAGCATAGACAGCGGTGTTGCACCCTGCAACTCAGCGTGCGGATTGTTGAGCCACTCGGTTGCATCGGCTTCATTACCCCACACCCGCTCAGCCAGCGAAAGCACATGGCTCAGTCTGGCAGTTGTCTGGCTTGCCTGCTGGCCGAGTGTCTTGCCGGCACGCTTCCAGCTTGATTCGGGAATGAGTTCTGCACGGAGCTTGCCGATGGAAAGCGGCGAAGTGACCGCCACGCGCTCAAAAAGCCGCGAAGCATCGTCCTTGGATATGCCCTTTTCCGCTTCGAGAGCTAATGCAACGGAGGCTGCCACCGCTCCGGAATGCTTTTTCGCAGTGGAGCGATGCTCTCCTCTCCGAAGTGTCGCTCTCTGCCGTGTACGCATGGATTGAACCTGAGTCATCGCCTGCAACCTTCCAGTCCATCTTATACCTAATTCTGGTATCACATGGACTTTTTATGCTTTTGATTGCCGCGATTGCGAGGTGCTTTTGACCCCTGAAAAACGTGAAAGTTGCGCAGATTTATTTTCGTGACTGACCGCAACCTTCAAAGGCAACCACTGTTGAATCAGACATAACCGGCAGGCCGGGAGGCAGCAAGAACAAAGCTTCCCGATGGCCAGCAAGCCGGAGCGGCTCAAAAAGAGAGCCGACTGGATCGGAGGAAGTATGGGCAGCATGAAGAAGTGGATGTTGGCGATTGCGTTAGCGGTGGGAACTCTGGGGCTGGGCGCTTCACAGGCCAATGCCGCGCAGATCAGGTTTGGAGTATACGTTGGTGCGCCGGACTATGTGCCGCCCTGCCCTGGACCGGGGTATGCATGGGTGGCCGGCTACTACAACAACGGTTACTGGGTGCCGGGATTCTGGCGCGCTCCTGAACCGGGCTATGGAGTATATGCCGGCAGCGGCTACGGATACTGGCATGGGCGAGACCGGGACCATTGGAATCGGGACCGCGACGATTACTACCGGGACCGTGATGACCGCCGCTGGGACCGCGATGACCGTTACCGGGACCATGACGGTGGAGATCGTTTCCACAGGTAGCTTTCCTTCTGCTGCCTGAGTGACGCGGCCTCTCCGAAAGAGGGGCCGCTTTTTTAGGCTCATTTTCCACGGTGCGACCGGGTTGCCTGTTGGCGGCAAAATATCGGCCAAGTATTGCTATATCTTCGACATGTATCGACTACACATATGTTGCGATGCGATTAACAATGCCGAGAATTAAGCGCAACTAATTCTCTGAACTGCTGTCTTATAAAACAGAGCCGGTCGAACGGTAGTCGAGAGGCCGGGAGGTGCTGAAGGCGGAGGTAGACTCCGGGTTCGGGTTTGGAAGTCCGACAGCACAAGGAGGGTGTTATGCGGTACATCCGCTTAGCTTTACTAGCAACGCTTTTGGCTGTGCCGCTGGCGGCTACAGCTCATGCCCAGGTCTCGGTCGGAATCGGAATCGGTCCCGCTGTGGTTGCCGCACCTTATGCCTACGGTCCCCCGGACTGCGAGTGGGGCTACTATTCCTACTATCCCTATGCATGTGCGCCGTATGGCTATTACGGGCCTGACTGGTTTGTGAGTGGCGTCTTCATCGGCGCGGGCCCCTGGTATCACTATGGCTGGGGCCGGGGTTACGGCTGGGGCCATTATGGATATCGCGGCGGCTATGGATACCATGGCGGTTACTACGGCGGACACGGCTATGTGGGCCGCGGGTATGCAGGCGGCTACGGCGGGCACGGCTACGGTGGGCACGGCTATGTGGGTCGCGGGTACGCAGGTGGCTATGGCGGGCACGGCTATGCAGGCGGCGGCCGTGGCTACGCGGGTGGCGGATTCCACGGCGGTGGCGGTTTTAGCGGTGGATTCCACGGCGGCGGTGGCGGTGGTGGCTTCCACGGTGGAGGTGGATTCCATGGTGGGGGCGGCGGACATGGCGGCGGACACCGCTAATCAATAGATAACGGCATCTCTACTACTGAGCAACTCAATTCAGCCCGCTTGCTTTGGCAGGCGGGCTTTTTATTTTTCTTCTGATTCTGGATGAAAGCAGCAGCCGCAGTTCAGGCTGTTTGCCATACGCCGTGGCTGGCCAGGGAGACGAGCCTGTCGGCGATGTGTTCGGCGGCAGCGGGATGCGCCTGAGCGCGCGCCGCAGCGGCCATGGTTTTCAGCTTTTCGGGATCGGCCAGCAGTTTGACAAGCGTTTCGAGAAGCAGGCCGGGGACATCGAGGTCTTTTTCCTGCAACATGACGGCGGCGCCAGCAGCTTCCATCACTTCGGCGTTGCGGCGCTGGTGCTCGTCGGCGGCTGCGGCAAAGGGCACCAGCAGCGCCGGCTTGCCTGCAGCGGCGAGCTCGGCAACCGTAGAGGCACCGCTGCGGGACATGATGAGATGCGCCTGAGCGAAACGAGTGGGCATGTCATCGAGAAATGGGCTCACCTGCCAGCGCGCGGGATCGGCTCCGGTGGCCTCATAGGCGCACTGCGTGGCTTCAAAGTTTCGTGCGCCACTCTGGTGAAGCACAGTGAGCCCCGGCACGGCATCAAGGAGAGCAGCGGCGATGTGAGGCAGATGGGTGTTGAAGAGACGCGCACCCTGCGATCCGCCGAAGACGAGGAGGTGCGGATCTTTGCCCGCAGGCGGCGCGAGCGAGAAGAACTCCGGCCGCACAGGAATGCCGGTTACCTCAGCGTTGCGGAACCAGGAAGCGGCCGAGGCAAAGTTTACCGCTGCGGCCTGCACGCGCTTGCCCACCAGCCGGTTGGCGAGGCCGGGCATGGCGTTTGGTTCGAGAGCCATGGCCGGGATGCCGAGCTGCAGTGCAGCAGCCATTCCCGGGCCGGAGGCATAGCCTCCAACGCCAAGAACTGCGCCGGGCGCGAAGTCACGCAGGATACGCCTGCAGTCGAAGAAGCTGCGCGGCAGCTTGAGAACTGTGCTCAAACGCGTGGCCAGCGAGACTCTGTTGAGCGGGCCTACTTCAATGAGGCGCAGATTGAAGCCCGCCTGCGGAATAAGACGGCTTTCCATGCCGCGCGCGGTACCCACAAACAGCACCTCTGCATTGTGGCGGTCAACGAGTTCACGGGCCACAGCCAATGCAGGAATGATATGGCCGCCAGTGCCGCCACCAGCGATCAGAATGCGGAGTTGAGACAAGGTTTCACCCGAAAGACCGCCTTCGTGCCGTCCATCATTCTACTTTCTTTGAGATGTTGAGGAGAATCCCGATGCTTGCGAGAGTGACAAACAGCGATGTGCCGCCAGAGGAGATGAGCGGCAGCGGAATTCCCTTGTTGGGCACGAGCGAAAGCACCACGCTCATGTTGAAGAAGGCCTGCAACAGGATGCCGGTGGTGATGCCGAAGGCGACCAGGCGCGAGAACGGGTCCTGCGACCGGAAGGCGGCGCGCAAGCCGCGGACACCGAAGACGATGAAGAGCACGAGGATGGTGATGGCTCCGATGAAACCGAGTTCCTCTGCAATGTTGGCGAAGATGAAGTCGGTTGGAGCCTCGGGCAGATAGAAAAGCTTCTGGATGCCTTCCATATATCCGCGCCCCGTGAATCCGCCTGTGCCAACGGCGATGAGCGACTGGTTGATGTGGTAGCCAGCGCCGAGGGGGTCAGCATCGGGATGCAGGAAGACGAGCATACGCTGCCGGCGCCAGGCAACCATGAACAGCAGCGCGCCCAGAACGGGCATGGCCGCAGCAACCGAGGCAAAGAGATACTTCCACTCCATGCCAGCGAGCAGCAGCATCATGGCGCTGATGCCTGCAAGCACCAGCGCCGTGCCGAGGTCAGGCTGTTTGACGACGAGCGCCATGAAGACAACGGGGATGATGGCTGCGCGCAACAGCGTGTGCTTCCAGTCACGCATCGAGTCGAGGCGCGAGTGGAGAAACCAGGCGAGAAAGAGCACCAGGACAGGTTTCGCGATTTCCGACGGCTGGAATGTGAAGTGGCCACCGAAGCGAATCCAGCGGTGGGTGTTGTGCGAGCCGGGAAAGAAGAAGACCGCGACGAGCAGTACCGTGGTGATGGTAAGCGCCGGGTAAATGAAGCGCGGCGAGTTGTAGCGGCTGGAGTCGACCTGCATGAGGATGACGAGCGCAATAACGCCCGCGACGGCCCAGCCAGCCTGACGGCCTACATCAGTAAATTCGGAGTGGTAGCGCGCCTGAGCCACAACGGCGGAAGCGGAAAAGACCATGGCCAGGCCCACCACGGTGAGCAGCAGCGTGGTGAAGAAGAGCCACTTGTCCACTCCTACGCGCTTGGCCATGCTCCTCCAGTGAGGCGGCGCTGCACGAGTTCTTTGAAGACTCTGCCGCGATGTTCGTAGTTCTCAAACTGGTCGAAGCTGGAGCAGGCCGGAGCGAGCAGCACGACCTCGCCGGGATGCGCGGCGGCGGCGGCGGCGTTCACTGCAGCGTCGAGCGTGCCGCAGGAGTGAATGGAGACCACACCGCGGAGTTGCGACTCAATTTTTTCTGCGGCCGAACCGATGGTATAGATGGCGCGCACGCGCTCGCGCAGCAGCGGCGAGAGCGTAGTGTAGTCCGAGCCTTTGTCTTTGCCACCGAGGATGAGATGAATGCCTGACGGAAATGCAGCGATGGCTTTCTCTGTGGCGTCAACGTTGGTGGCCTTGGAGTCGTTGTAGAACTCTACGCCACGAATATTGGCGACAAACTCGAGCCGGTGCTCGACTGCATGGAATTTTTCAATGGTATGGCGGATGGCGTCAGGCGGC
>DASZXD010000175.1:0-2413 GCA_035546015.1 Occallatibacter sp. | reverse complement strand
TCTGCCGCCGGAAAAGCCCGCCATGAGATGCGGCTCGATAAAGCCAAGCGAGATGTGAAGGTCCGCAGCCATAAACCGTTCGTCAATATAGACCGGTGTGCCGGATAAAGTCTGGCCAAGATAACGATGAGCGGCAAGGTTGCGTGCGTCGTGATTGACCACACGGTATTCCGATGCGATCTGTGGCCCGCAGATCTCGACAATCTCTTCCGGCGTCGCAGCGCGATGAAGTCCAGTGGCGATAAGGATGGTGATAGAGTCGCGCCCGATGCCCGACTCTTCCAGACAGGCGAGTAGCGGAGGGAGAGTCAGTGCGTTAGGAGCCGGACGAGTGATATCGCAAATCGAGATAGCTGCGCTGCGCTTGCCGCGCGCCAGGTCTGCAAGCGAAGGACCAGCAATGGGATTTTTCAATGCAGCGGCGAGCGCACTTCGCGGATCGTCAAGCGGCTGAGCACTGTGTGCCTGCAACACGTGATAGTGGTATGAGTCTGGAAGAGCGACTTCAAGCCCGGTCTTGCCGAATGCGAGATTTACCTTCATAGCAATAAGAGAACCTTTCCAGCAGGTGATACGTAGAACTCAGGGATCCACAAAAGTGGCGATGGTTCACAAGAAGCACTTTGGAGTTTGTGCAATTGCGGGTAAGAGCGCCGGATTACAAGCACATTCCACGATGAAGCCCACAAAAGACAAAGACCCTACACAATAGCATCGTCAAGGAGAACGGGAAGGTGCCTTTCGAGCAGAGTTTCCCGCTGCCAGCGATCGAACTCATCGAGCCGGTCTCTTAGACTGGCCTGGATGTGCTTGCGTATGACGCGAATTGCCCGGTCGGCGTCTTGCGCAGCAATGGCTTGAAGCACTTCGGAGTGATGCTCATATATCCATTGCAGCTCAGTTTCCTTTGGCAAGCTTCTGGTGGCGAAGAATCGGATCAGCAAACGAGTGCTGTTGACGACCTTAGAAATTCGAGGGTTCGCCGCCATCTGAATCAGGAGCGCATGGAAGCCCATATCGCTGCGGACAAACTGCTGCCTCTGGGAGGCGTTCAACATCTCCCGACCGGAGCGGTCAAGGTCATTCTTCAGGGCCAGAATCTCGTCTGCGAGCGACTGCAGCCGCTCAAGATCGGCGCGATGAACAGGGCCGCGCGCTACTTTCTCCACGGCAAAGGCCTCAAGAGCTTCACGCAGTTCGAACAGATCGATAATGTCTTGCCGGCCGAACTGCACTACGACCGCACCGCGATTGGGAGTCTGCTCTAACAGGCCTTCTGCCACAAGCTGCCCGAGCGCCTCGCGAATTGGAGTGCGGCTGGTGCCAAGTTCTTTGGCAATCGTAAGTTCGGGCACGGCCTTGCCGGCAGCCAAGTCGCCGGAGAGGATTTTCCTCTGAATATATTGATAGGCCTGTTCCCGCATGAGAAGTTCCTGGTCGCGGGCATGGACAACATTCTTTTTGCTCATAAGGCAATGGATATCAACGCTTCGATCATAACACTATTTGTGTGCAATCGTACACAATGCCTGCGCTGTTGGAATTAGCCACAATTTCGATTGCTCTTTTATCGCCACGGAATTCATGCAATATCCTTAAGAATGCAAGTTGCATGCATTTTGTCGGCTGTGGTAGAGTTCTGCGCTGACGAAATTCAGGCAGGCAGGAGAACGCTGAATTTCTTGCATTGGGTGCGAGTGATGCATGGTTCATGCATAGCCCGAGAGCATTGCCTGCAGAACAAAGAATGTCAGGGTGCCCGATAGCACTCAGGGCGCTGACCAGGAGGAACAGCGTGACAACGCATATCAATTTGGTACTGATGAAACGAGCATGTTTCCTGCTGTTGGCTATGGGGATGATGCTGTCGGCCAACGCACAACAGCGACTGCAGAACTGGCCGCTTGCCGAAAGAATCGGTCACCCCGATCTGGAGAAAGTGAAGCTCGGCCACTCTCACGGTGCTGTCGGATTGAATCGATGCGCACCCTTAATTGACGTAAGCAAGATGGACGTCAATCTCTATTTCATTCTGCGTTGCCAGATGATGCCCGGAGGCGGTCCAGCGGAGCACTTCCACAACACTGTAGAAGAAATGTTCACCATCCTGAACGGTGAGGCGCAATTCACCATTGACAGCCACACTTCGCGGATTAAAGGACCTGGAGGCGCTCCGCAACGGATGGGCCATTCACACGGCGTGGTCAATCCAACGAATGATGTGATTGAATATATCAATTTCGACGTATCTTCCATTCGCGGACACTACGACGCTTTTAACCTTGGTGACTCAAGATACAAAGACGTTACGCTCGATCCAATTCCCCAATTCATGTTTATGCACCTGGATAAGTCGCTGCTGAAACCTGTGCAGAACTATCATGGCGGCGTTGGAACTGTGCAATATCGTCGC
>DASZXD010000174.1:0-11012 GCA_035546015.1 Occallatibacter sp. | reverse complement strand
TCATGTGCAGCACTTGTGTCCCGCCTGGATTCACAGCCGTCATCGCAATTCCCTGCTCGTCTAGGTATGGGCCCATGGGTGAGGCAGCGCGACCGACATAAACACTGTAACCAGAGAGTGGACCGTTACAACAGTTTGTAGAAGAGGCAAAGAGATAGTAGTAGCCGTTGTGAAACCACCAATTGCCGCCTTCGTAACGGTTATCAACGGCTATCTGCTGTTCGCTCGATTTATCTGAGGTAAATCCATCGGATGAAAGCTTGCGCACATACAGGCCGCCAACAAAACTGCCGAACAAAATGTATCGCTGCCCGGATGAGTCCTGTATCTCGTCGGGATCGATAGTGGATCGATAAGCGCCGCTGCAGCAGTTAGTGGCAACCTCCGGCTCAACGACCGGTGTACCATGGTCAACAAAAGGTCCGGCAGGACTGTTGCTGGTTCCCACACCGATTGCCGATCCGCTGCCTGCAAGAGTGGTCTGCGACGCTGCGAAGTAAAGGTAGTACTGGCCGTTGAAATATTTGATGGCGGGTGCCCACAACGAAGCTCCACTTACATTTGCCCACGATGGAAGGCCAGAGAATGCATTCCCTAAATAGCTCCAATTGACCAGATCAGATGAACTAAAAATGTTGATGTAATGTGGATTGGGATCGCCAGCATAGAGTGCATCGCTGGTGCAGTAGAGGTACCAGGTATCCACACCTGCATTTTGCACCTTGAGAATCGCGGGATCTGCACAGCTCACAGCATGTGTTGTGCTATTCACATTCAATGTGAGTGGATTACTGTACGTTATCATTGCTGAACGATTAACCGTAACTGAAACCGGCACCCCCGTCGAAGACGCGTATGTCGCATCGCCGCCATAGGACGCACTGATAGAGTTTGTGCCTAGCGGGAGATGCGTCGATGTGAAGTCAGCAATACCAGTCGGATCGAGCGTTGCCGCGCCCAAAGTTACGCCTCCCGCTTTGAAAGTGACCGTGCCGCTTGGAGCAGACGAACCTGACGTAGCGGAGCCTGCAACTGTAGCAACAAATTCGACCGGGAGTCCCTGTGTTGAAGCTGCCGATGAGGTCGTCAAGGTGAGCGCGCTCGGCACCGCCGCCACGGTCACAGATACCGGAGACGAAGCGGATGCGCTGAACGAAGTTGTGCCGCTATAGTTGGCTGAAAGACTGTGCGCGCCGATTGCCAATGCCACACCTGACCACTGCGCCTGCCCTGACGCATCCAGACCTTTGCTGCCCAGACTGGCAGTGCCGTCGAAAAGGGCAACTGAACCAGACGTAACAGCAGCACCGCCGGAGGTTATAGTTGCTGTCATCGTTACAGAAGTACCAGCGTTCACTGAGCTCTGTGAAGCAGCAAGCGCTGTGGTTGTCGCGGCCGGCTGCGACGGATTTGTGTTTGAGCCTCCTCCTCCCGAGCATGCTGAAAGAACTGTCATGAAAACAAACGGGAGTGGCAAAAAGAGGGATGATCGATATCGATGCATGAATACAATCCATTTAGAGCCGATATGCGCCGCGACGATCGTCCCTGCTTCGTAAAGAGGAGTAGCATACTACTCTTTGCTTTGAGAGCCGGTCGCAGGCAGGTCTGCCGAACCGAAGCCTGCCGTGATCGCGGTCAATGCCTGCGGGTTAAGTTTTGCGTTCTGTGCCTGGAGCCTCGAGTACTCTCTCACAGCACGATTTGCGTCCTCGATCCTGCCCAGCTTGCGATATACGCGGGAAAGCTCGTACTCAATCCTCGGCGCCAGTTCGGGCTCTGGATGCATTGCGCGAGCTTTTTCCAATGCGATAACCGCGTCCTTCGGTTGGCCGGCGTTAAATTCACCAAGCCCCAGATAGAAATAAGTAGCGGGCACATTTTCGTAGTTCGCGACCACCTGGCGCAGCAGCTTGAGGCCCTCCTCTGTGTGGTTTGTCTCGATATCGATCTTGCCCAGGTTATACATGGCGATTGGATTGTTTGGACTCAGTTCCAGCTCCCTGGTAAAGGACTGCTGAGAAAGTTCCAGGGAGCCCGATTTGCGGTACTCTTCGGCGAGCTCTTCGTAGAGATCGGAGTTATTCGGCACCTGTTTGATTGCTTCCTCGAACTCTGCGATTGCCTGCTTATGCTGATTTTGCTGTGCATATATCTGGCCTTGTACTTCGTGCACATGCCATGAATGCGGATCGATTGCCGCCATGCGCGCATAGCTTGCATAGGCCACGTCACTGTGTGCTTTGCCGCGATATTGCAGGATGTTCAGGTCGTTGGGTGCAAGTTCCGCGGCGCGATCGAGCGGAGCTGTCGCCTTCTCGGGATGACCATCCTGCAGCTCAACCACACCAAGCCACATTTCCGCCTGAGCGTTGTTTGGATCAAGTTCGATCTCCTTCTGCAGTGCTGCAACAGCCTCAGCGACGCGATGCATCTGCGTGCAGGCAATGCCAAGAAAGAGATGCGCCCCGGGCAGATCTGGCTTGATTGTCACGGCGCGGCTGAGATTCTCCGTTGCCTCTTCCGGCTTGCCCAATCGCAACTCGGCTACACCAAGAGCCATAACCGCCTGAGGGTTGTCAGGGCTGGCCTGAACGGCAGATTGAAACCATGTCTCCGCATCATTAAACTTGCCCGCGCGCATCGCTTCAGTCCCATTGCGAAGCGCGTCATCGACCGAGGTCGAAGAAGTGGGTTGTATGGACTGTGCGATCGCAGGCGAAGCTGCCAGCGCACCCGCAAGTAAGAAATGCCAAAACAGAGTTCTCATTCGAAGATGCTCCATTGAATACCCATCGACTATACCTCGAATGAGAAAGAACCCGTACAAGAGACAAAAGGAAACCGCACAGCACAAGCCATGCTGCCATCTGAATTCAATTTGAATGAAACGGCGAGGATATGGGATGAGCCCATATCCTCGCGCTAGAGTGTGATTTTGCAACTTCGTTTCCGTTGCGCTCTCAAGGTCCGCACGGCTAGAACGTAAAACGCGCCGTGAGCTGAATGTTCCTCGGAGTGTTGATAGTGCCAGTTGGGAGCCCGAATGTGCCGTAGTCATTCGGCTGCAGATCAGGAATGCCGAATGTGTGCTGATTGAATGCATTCAAGAATTCCGCCTTGATGCTCAATGTGTAAGCCTCCCAGACCGGAAACTTTTTGATGATACTCAGATCGTTGTTGAAGTACGGCGGAGTGCGCACCTCACTTGTCGTGCGTGGAATGCCCGTGCCGAATGTATAAGGCTGATTCAGCCCCGGACTATTGCAGTTCGACAGTGTTGCCGAAGTGCAATCACGTGCATAGTTGTGATTGGTGTTATAGAACGCGACTGGATCGCCGGCAACCGGAGAACCCGACCGCGTTATGTCGTTGTACTCGAGGTTGAACATCGTGTTGGCATTGGGGTCAACCGATCCGCCATTGGGAACAACGACAAACGGATTGATGTGATTGGCCCCTTTCTTGTAGACCGCGCTCTTAAGCGATGAACCCGGCACCTTGCTGAACCGGATACAGTTCTGGAAGCCCGGAATGCCCCATTCGCAGCCGAATGAGAGCGGCTGACCGGATTGCATCCGTTGCACGGTGCCCAGTTCCCAGTTGCCCAAGATCGCTGACGCTATGCCATGATTCAGGAATCGCTTACCTTTTCCGAAAGGCAGCTCGTAAAGAGCGCTGAAGACAAAGGTGTGTCGTATATCCATGGCCGAGATCGCTTTTTCACGATGCAGGTTGTCCACGTCCATGTCCTGCGCAATGCCGGGATTGGTGTTCGGCAAAGCACTGTCTGCATCCGTGAATGTCTTACCCCAGGTGTAGGAGGCCTGCAGGCTCATGCCCTGGTGGAAGTGGCGGCTCACGCTTGCAATGAGCGCATTGAAGCTGGACATACCGACATTCTCAAGACAACATCCCTGATCGATGAAGTCGTATTGCGGGAAAGGCCGCAGAGCCGATTGCAACGCGGGATTGCCGCCCCAGTTCTGCAGGAACTGCGGGAACGGAAGTGGAATACCGGCGGTATTTCCGTTGAAGGGCTCATAGAGCGCGTTGCCGAGCGAGAAATACTTCTGCGACATGTTGTTCGGGTTGAGCAGGTTCGATTCAAGATCGGTTGAGTGGTTGCCGATGTAGCCAACGGTGGCCAACAGGTCCTCAGACAACTGGTGCTGCACCTCAAGAGTCCAGTTATAGACCGTGGCCGGCCTGCCCGCATCGCGAGTAATGTACGACCCGGGCAGGTAGCTGCCGTTGTAATAGCCCGGATCCTCGTCAGGCGGCGGCGTGAACGCCGGCATGCCATTGTCAATCTGGAAGGATGGATCGAAACCGTTGTGACTCGGCGCATTCGGGTTCGCGGTATATCCGGTCACCATGCTGCCGCCAAAGTCGTCATACACGAGTGGGCCATAAACAATTCCAGCTCCGCCGCGGATAACGGTCTTCTGATGCAGGAAGTCCGGTGACCATGCAAATCCCACACGCGGGCCGAAGTCCTTGTACCAGGTGTCCGCCCAGCGCGTATTGCAATGGCATTTGTCGCCAAAGACCAGCGCGCCCGGGATGTTGTACTCGGTATCGATGGCGGTTGGGCTGAAGTTTGAAGTATTGTTGTGCGCCTCGCTGCGCGGAATATCCACGTCGTATCGAAGACCGATGTTCAGGGTCAGATCCGGCGTGATCTTGAAGTCATCCTGCGCAAAGAATGCGTAATACCACGACGTCCACCGCTGGCCACGAAGCACTACGTTGGTGCCCCCGTTGTCCGCTTCGCCAAGCATCATGCTGGCGAATCCTAGACCGCCGCCCTGACCGATTGCGCCGGCTGTTTCATTGGAGCTGAAGTTGATGTACTCGTTTCTGCCATTGATCGGAGAGTACTGCTGGTAGCGCAGATCGACTCCAACCTTGATGTTGTGGCGTCCGTGCGTCCACACGAGAGCATCATTCAGCCGCAGGCCGTTATCCACGTTGTCGCCGTTATTGCCAAAGCCGAGGCCAAGTGGCGCATCCCCCGTGTTGATGAGCGGAAAGTTTTTGCCGCCGGCGTTAGTCAACCCTACAAGCTGGTTCCAGTTCTTACCGAGATTGACCGCCTGCGAATAGTTTTTGCTGTTGCTGCGGTTGGAACCAAACACAAAGTAGTTAAGCAGGCTTGGCTTGATCGAGTAGTCGAGACCGACACGGAAGAAATGCGTGGTGAAGTCCTGCCACCAGCCCTGCGTGCTGACAGGGGAAGGCAAAGTTGCCAGGTTGCCGGTGAACAGATCGTTTTCGCGCGTATTGTACGAGCCCCACAGCTTCATCCTGTCATTGAAATTGTGGTCGATGCGGATGCTGTAGGTTGTGTTGGTAATTGGCTTTTCCGAAATCTGAGTATAGTTGTTGAAGACGTCGGTGGTCGTTGGCTGCGGATAGTAACTCACCAGCGCCTTGGCCACGGAACTCAGCCGCCCGGACGGAATCTTGTTGGTTGGAGTCGTATTCCCGCCGAAGGCTGTGCGACACTCAGCGGTGCCGCCTCCCGAGAGAGTCACAGTCTGCGTCGTGGCCGGATCGAAGATTTCTCCCGAGTAAATCGGCGTCCCGTCGCACGGATTCGTGCCAGTCTGAATGTTGGTCAGGCGATCGGAGAAGTCGCCACCCCGTTCAGCGAGTGTGGGGATTGTGCTGGTAACCGTTCCGCCGGTCGAGTACTTCAACTGTTCCCACGAAAAGAAGAAGAAGCTCTTGTCGTGGCCGTTATATACCTTAGGAATGCGAATCGGGCCGCCCATCGTGCCGCCGTAGTCGTTCTTATGATCGGCGGGAGTCACCCAGTTCGCACGGCATGCTGGTGTGTCATTCGACCCCGAGCAGTAATAGCTTCTCCAGCCGTTATTGAACCATGTATTGGCATCAAGCGACTTGTCGCGATAGATATCGTAGGCGGTGCCATGGTAGTCATTCGTACCGCTCTTGGTCACAAAGTCTTCCACGCCGCCAGTGGTACGCCCAAATTCTGCTTCCGGCAGTGACGTAGTGACTTTGAATTCAGCAAGAGCTTCAACCGAGGGAGCCTCTTCGTCATAGGAAGAGCCATTTTCACTTCGTTGTTGGCTTACGCCGTCAATGAGCACTTCGTTCCCGAAGTTCTGTCCGCCAGCCACCTTCGAGAAGAAGATGCCATTGTTGCTGTTGGCTGCACCGGGCCCCGTTGTGGCAGGCTGCAGAAAGACGAACGCTTCATTAGCGCGCATGGCGCCTACGCCGCCCAGCGCGAGCGGAAGATCGGTGATCTGCTTTTCAGTAACGACCCCGCCAACATCGGATGATTCGGTTTCGAGCGTCAACCCGTTGCTGCTCACCGTTACTTCTTCTGAAACGGCGCCAGGCTGCATTGTCACATCCAAGGAAGCAACGGTTCCGATCTGAACGAGCACACCTTTCGTGACCGACTTCTTGAAGCCAGGTGCGCTGACTGAAACGGTGTAGGTGCCCAGTGCGATGTCTTCAAAACGGTATAACCCCACCGACGTGGTCGTCTGGTTGTAGGTGGCGCTGGTTGCCGAATTCACAATGTTCACTGCTGCCCCAGGGATAACAGCGCCCTGCGCATCGCTGACGACTCCGGCAAGTGTGCCGTGCACAGATTGTGCTCGCAGTCCGACAGCAAAAACTAGAAGCAGTGACACTCCTGCATATCGCCAAAGCTTGCATCCTCTCATCTTCTTGCCTCCTGAACAGCCTCTGGGGTACTCGCTCTCCACGGGGAAGAGACTGCACCGCTCTTGGTCAAAGCACAGTACTCCGCGCCCGAGGCGCAGAGCACCAACTTCGGAGGAAAGCTTATTGATTGGACACAAGAAAAATCTTGAGCGGGTAAGCCTATTGACAAGGCTTTGCTTTGATGCTGTACTTAAGAATTCCAACCCAAAATCTTGTTGCAAGAGCGAACTTGTCTGTTCGTAGCGTTAGATTCCACCGGATGGAATGGCATGTCTGCGTTTTGCAGAGAAACTACATTTCCTCGGGTTGCACAATGCCGCGGGCGAGACAGAAGCTCACTGCCTCCGTGCGGTCGGAGACTTCAAGTTTTGACAGCAGACTGCTCACCTGGTTTTTCACCGTGCTCGGAGAGATGCCGTAAACCGAAGCTATCTCGCGATTCGTAAGACCTCGCGCAAGCAATCGCAGCACCTCCATCTCGCGTGTTGTGAGAGGCTGGCGGAGCACACGGTCCGCAAACTGACGCCGCACATGAGGCGAAATCCACTGCTTACCCGAATGCACGGAAAGAATTGCCTTGATCAGCATTTCGCGGCCAGTATCCTTGAGAATGTAGCCAAGGGCGCCGGCATTCAGAACCTGAAAAATCTCTTCCTCGGTCTGGTAGCTCGTTACAATCAGAATGCGCGCATTCGGCGATTCTCTGCGAATGGCGCGAACCACGTCGATGCCGTTCTTTTGCGGCATACGCAGATCGAGCAGCAGCACATCGGGCCTGAGCGAGTTGTAAAGTTCAATAGCCTGCGCCCCGTCTGAGGCCTCGCCAACCACCTCAAAGCCGCCCTCAGCACCCAGCAGATTACGAATGCCAATGCGATAGACCAGGTGATCGTCCGCAACCAGAACGTGGATGATGCCATCTCGCGGCCGGCCTGCACCGATCTTTTGCATCGACATAACGCTGTGCGCATCCCTTGTCATGCTGCCGCCCTCACACGAACCATCGTACCTTTCGAAGTAGATTGCAATTCCAATTCTCCATTGATTGCGGCGCACCGCTCGCGCATCCCCAGCAAGCCAAAGTGGCCTTCCTGCGGCCCTGGAGCGCCTTCAGGATTAAAGCCCCTGCCATTGTCTCTCACTTCTACGACAACCTCGCTCTTGTGATACTCCACTCGTACCAGAATTTTGTTGGCCTGCGCATGATTCACCGCATTCACCAGCGCCTCCTGCACGATACGGAAAAGATTATTCACCATCTTGTAGGAAAAAGCTCCGGGAACCCCATGAACCTGTTGCTCGATTGGCGTCTCTGACACGGAGCGCAGCTGCTGAATACAGCGGGAGATAAGCATATCGAGACGATCGTTGCGTGAGAGCGCGCGCAAAATGTCGATAGACAGATGCGATTCGTCACGGCTGTGACGAACCAGTTGCAAAGCCTCACTCAACAGTGCCTCGGCCCTGGCTGAGTCGCGGCCGATCACTTGCTGCGCGGCTTCCAGTTGCAGTGTAATGCCTGCGTATCCCTGAGCCAGCGTATCGTGAATATCGCGTGCGATGCTTGCGCGCTCTTCTGCGACCGCGCGATATCGGTCGTGCTTGATACGGTAGTAGCTGATAATGCCGATCAGTATCAGGATCGTCGCAACGCCAGTAAGCATCAGGATATGGGCCCGCGTCCACCACGACGGCGGCTCGACAACCTCGATGTCATCGAGGGTCCGCAACTGCATAGTGAACGCATCCCCATTGCCGGCATCGGTACCGTGATTCACTTCGAGGATTCCGGTCAGCCGCAGTGTTGCCCCTGGTTGCAACGTTGTGGTTGGCAGTTCTCCTCCGAGGCCATCGCTTGGCAAAACTGCGGAAAAATTCTGGTGCCCACCGCGCAGGTTGAGCCGCACACCGGTCAGTCCCGCCGGCGTAAAGCTCATAAGTTCTGCCGTAGTCTGCACCAGAAAGAGATCATTCTCTCCGTCTGCGGCCTGATCGGGTGTGATCGAGAGCGGCAAGGGCATCGATCCTCCCCATAAACGGCGAATCCTGCCCTCGCGAATCTGTGGCTCGGGCGCAACGGTCATTTCGCCGGTCACCTCAACTTCATCTCCCAGCGCAATCGTTTCTGACTGAAGGGTTATTACTTTGGCAGCACCTGTTCGATCTTCAATAACGATCTGACGATGATTGGATGTAACAATACCTCGCACTACTACGGAAATCGGTCTGGAAGAGAAGCTGGCTGCCTGAATGGCCGATTCAATGGACTGAAGGTGAGGCTGTGGCGCCTCTTCGGCAGGCGACAACATGGGTATTGCGCAAATCGCAACGATGAAGCATAGACACAATTTGGCCAGGCACACAGCCAGCCCTTCCGCTTTGACCCGCTTGATTGGGGAGATTGGATTACTCAAAGCAAACCTACTATACTTCACTCGGTCAAGATGGCACACCTGAATAAGAGCAAGCAAAGACTCATCATGGCGCTGGCGATCGCTCTGTCTTTGGCATGCGGGATCTACATCGCCTACCACATGCGCAGACCAAGCCAGCCGGGCGGCACATACGAAAGCATGCAGGGCTGGCAGCCCATCGGTGGCCGCTGGAGTGCGCAGGGAAGCATGTATTCAAACTCGAATTACGGCCGAGGTGACATGCTGATCGCTCCGCATTCGCAGGGCACCAACTATCGAATATCGGCCGACATCCGCTTCGATCTGCTTTTTCCTGAAACCCATTACGGAGACGCCGGCCTTGTTATCCGCACCACTGATCCTCAGCAAGGCGTCGACTCCTATCAGGGATACTACGCGGGCTTGCGCGCAGATGATCAGGTGGTTATTCTTGGCCGGGCATCGTTTGACTGGCATGAGCTGAAAGCCGTTCGCCTCAACAGCCCGGTCTCAGTTGGGTCGTGGTACCACCTCGACTTCACGGTGCATGGTTGCGACATTGCTGTCGCTGTCGCTCCAATCTCAGGCGGGCCATCTACGCAGCTGAATTTCCATGACGCGCATTGCCTGACTGAGGGTGTAGCCGGTCTGCGCTCTTTCTATGCGCAGGCATCGTGGCGGAATGTGGAAGTAACCCCCAACTGAAGCCGGCTTGGCTTGATCGGGCACAAGGATCAACGCATCTTCCGGCGATTCACCGCTAACCCGGACCTTTGAGCAGCATGTCTACCGTTGGGCTCTCGTGCATGGTGTGCTCGTCGATTATCGAGACGGGAAGCTGCGAGGAATAGGCACTCGCATCGCCTCCGGCAAGAGCTACGCGCATTGCCTGCATAGCGCGCGCACCCAACTCCCGCGGATTGCTCACGATCAATGCATCGATGCGGCCATCCTGCAAGCATCGTAGCTCATTCAACTCGTCGGACACACCGATGAGCCACGGACGTTTGCCTTTGTGATGATCGAAAGTAAAACATGCTGCATGTGTCGAGAACTCATCCGTCGTAAAAATCCCTTTGATGTTCGGATGTTCCGCCTGCAGGTCTAAAACCGCCTGGCGCCCCCTTGCCCAATCGGAAAGACCATATTTGACGTCAACCAGTTTGACGCGCTCTGACCGCGCAATCTCATCTGCGAATGCCTTTTCAATCAGCGAGCTTCCTTCAACCGTTGGACTCACTCCAACCACTCCTACTTCTCCCTTGCCGCCAAGCAGCCTGATAAACCGCCGCGCAGCAAGCCTGCCAGCCTCTTCTTCATCCCAGCCGACGAACGCCGCAAAATCCTTGACCGACAAGGCAATGGGGCTGCCGACAATCACGACTGGTATCTTTGTGCTCGCAGCCTTCTGCAACTCCGATGCCAGCACCAGTTGGTGCGAAGGAGAAACAATAATCCCCTGCACATGCCGTGAAATCGCGTTGTCCACCATCTGAGCCTGCACCGTATAGTCCGTCACAGATTGCGGCGCAGCGAGTTCGGTCTGGATTCCTGCAGACTCGGCGCTGACCCGAACCGCATGATCGAAGTGCTCCCAGTACTCCATTCCACCTGTCGGCGTAATGACCACTACCGTCAGCGGTTTCTTGTGCCCGCATCCCACGATGCTAACCAAAGCAGACATTACAGCGATTGCGCTTGCCGATTTCCTGCAGATCCACTTTCTATTCAACAATTTCATACTGTGCTTTCACCCATTCCATTACCTGCGGCGCACCTCAATATCTCGATCAGCTCTGTGCTGCATGTCCACATTTCGCTGCAGGCCGCTTTCAATAGCCGTCGTCAGCCAAAAGCGCTATCTTTACAATTCGCTTTAATGAATCACCGTAAGGACATTGCCGCGAC
>DASZXD010000173.1:0-17279 GCA_035546015.1 Occallatibacter sp. | reverse complement strand
CGGGAAACTGAAGGCTCCGGCTCGTCTCGGAAATTTTCAGATAGAAGTCGTATGCCCGGTTCCGCTCACTGAAGACCAGCAGCAGGGAATGTGGTGCTCCGTGCATCAATGCCTGGTGCATAACACTCTGCTCACGCCGCCGGAGATTGGCATTCATCTGCAGATACCGCAAGCCCAAACGGCGTAATGATCGCTTTTCGATCTTGCCGGATTTTGCAGGGCATTGAGCTCGAATTAATAACGTCTTCCGTGTCAGGGCAGATGGACTGACAAAATCAAACAGCTTACATCCGGTTCCAGGAATTCCCAACGAGCTGTAAGCACTTGAAAATATGTACAAGCGGTAAAAATCTTGGGGTGCGGCTTGGGTCGATTTTCTGACCCTTCGCCGAATGCAGGTGGAGACACGAGATCGTGTTGAGATGCGCCGATTGACTTCCGCATCAATCCAAGACTCTGGAGCAGACTGATAGACATAATTCACTTAAGCAGGCGAAGCCACACCTTCTCGCTTTGCGTTCTTTATTTGGTCCAGATGGCGGCAAAGCGGTCCTGTCCTGCGATGCTGTATCCGCTGACCAATTCCAGACGATAGCCCTGCGCTACGAGTTGATCGAAGGTCGCTTGGTACTGAGCCGCCGTCAGGCCATGACGTGCCTGCCATGCAGGCACTCCGGGAATCTGACGGAAGATGGCGGCGTAGCGATCCTGGGTCCCGTCGCTGTATCCGCAGACCACCACGGGTTTGTAGCCCTGGGGCACGAGTTGGTTGAAGGTGTTCTGGTAATCGGCGGATGTCAGCCCATGGCGGGCCTGCCATGCAGGAGCGCTAGACGGTTTGCTCCATATGGCGGCATAGAGATCCTGCGTGCCGTCGAAGTAGCCGCTCACCCAATCGAGTGCGTATCCCTGGCCTACGTACTGATTAAAGGCTGCCTGATAATCGGCGGAGGTAAGTCCGTGACGAGCGACCCAGGGATCTGTCGCGCCATTCTGGAAGATGCAGGCGAAGCGTGGACCGGCGGAGGTTGCGTAGCCGTTCACGAGCACAGGGTGATAGCCCTGCTGTGTAAGCTGGTTAAATGTATTTTGATAGTCGGTAGCGCTCAGACCGTGGCGCGCTTGCCAGGCAGGCGCGGAGGCTGTCTTAACCCAGAGCGCTGCGTAGAGCGGCTGCGAGGTGCCGTACCCGCTGACGTCCATCAACTGCATTCCGTGGTTACCGACGTAGTCGTTGAAGGCTTCCTGATATTGCTCGGCAGTGAGGTTGTGGCGGGCGATCCAGCCGCCAACCTGAATCTCCGGTGCGATGTTGTCGAGATAAATGTTTGTGACAACATCGCGGAAGAATTTGCCGGACGAGCTGATCGGAGAGTTAGCGAAGACGACCAGTTCCATGTCGCGGGGCAGGAAATATGCAAGGCTCTGCTCGGTCTGGCTGGAGCCCGACTGCCAGAGGCCATTCTTGTTGTAAAGTGTGCCGAGGTTGGTCGACTCAGTGAGATCGATGCCGAAGCCGTTGTCGAGCATGGCCTGCGCGGCTGTGGGCGACATGATGGTGCCCGCGCGGCGGAAGGTTCCCATTACGTTGAGCAGCTCGCCGACGGACATGTGCCAGCTTGTACCGCCGGAGTCCGTCGTGAGATCGCCGGAATTCCAGCCACCGCCAACGGGGAACGCATAAGCAAGCGCGTCTGGGTTGGGGTGCGTGAAAGTGGGGCCGGACACGCCGGCGGGCTGGAAGAGATTCTGCGCGACATAGTTGGAGTAAGCGGTGATGGTTACGTAATCCCAGAACTGGTCTTGAAACGGCGCAGGGAATGTTGTGTTGGCGGCTATGGAGCCATTCATGACCGACATCAGGATTCGGCACAGGCTGAAGTTCATGTTCTGGTAAGAGTAGACGCCGAGGTTTGCGCTCGTGACTCCGCCTGCGACCTGCGCCTTCATGATGCTGTAGAACGTATCTGACCCTGAAACCCTGAAACCCGACTTGTGGGTCATCAACTGGGCGAATGTGATCTTGTCGATGTTCAGGCCCTTGGCCCAGTAGGTTGGCAGGTAGTCGATGATCGGTGTTGAGGCCGGCAGGTTGTGCGCGGCGAGCGTGCGAGTCATGGCCATGGCGGTGATGAGTTTGCTGCAGCTCGCAATGTGCATGCGGATGCCCTGCGCCCAGGACTCCGAGCCATCGGAGGGCTCGTGTGCCCAGCCAACCTGGGCAGACGCGATAGGCTGGCCGTGCTGGCGGAGTTGCATGACATATCCGGCGGTGTTAGCGGCGAGCGCGGTGTTCAGGGCGGCGACGAAACCATCGGTGTTGAACGAGAGCGTAACGCCGGCCGGCACAGGGCGAGGAGCGAACTTCGTCGTTCCTTCTTCAAGTCCGCGTGAGCTCACAACTGGCTGCGTGTGCTGCGGCTCCATGACGTGAGCTTCAGCAGCGGCATGGTTGATGATAAAGCCGCCGGGCAAAGTAGTGGTGCGTTCAGAGACTGGCCGCATGACATCCTCCAATTCCTTAAGAACAAGTCTGTGTCAGTGGTTGCACAAACTGGTGAAAATACCATCTAAATTGACCGGCGCATGAATGAGTGGAAGCCTGATATGGACGACGGAAAGACTGGTGCGGTCGTCAGGATCGGCGAGAACCACAGAGAAACGAGCCCAGGTTCTGCAAAAAGGAGCGATAGGCAACAACTGTGAAACAGGGGATGCGGCGGCTATTTAGTAGTGTGCGGGCTGCGGGGTTCGTTTCATCCCATCACGGGCATGCGCAGGTGAATATGAGCCCATAGACTCGTTCGCCTCGGTCGTCATGATGGCGAACGCCCGGGGCTGGCAGGTTCCGGTTGGTGAAGGCGGTGCGGCCAGTCAGCAGCGGGCCAGATTGCGCGTGCGCCAGTAAAGTTGGCTGAAAAAGAAAAACGGCACCTGAAAGAGCAACAGCGATTTCTCACAGCTTCATGCTCATTGTCCCTGAAGTAAAAAGATGAAGACACGCACGCTCGGTTGAATCTGCGGGAGCAGACAGGTTAATGGCTTTGTCAGATGCAGCGAATCTTGGCGAAGGGCTCTCACAAGCGCCCGTTCACGAATACTTATGCTGCCCGTAATTAAGGTTTGGTTTTCGCTTCTTATGACAAATAATTCAATACTTCAGCGGCGCTATTTAGGCATAGGAATCGACTCGGCCTTGCCGATAGCTCGCTCGGTGAACCATAGAGTGTCGCCCGCAGGCTCGATTCCGGTTGGCGTTTTGAGTCCGTCCTTGAGCACGGTGATGTGCGCCGTGTCTCCGTTTATGGTGACGGCGGAGATGATGCCACTGCCATTTTCGGCAAGGTAGAGCTTGCCGTTCGCAGCACGCATGCCATCGGGCCCTCTTACGGGCTGGTCCATCCAGATATCGACAGGCGTACCCGGCTTGCCGGCGGCGTCCACCGGGATGCGGTAGAGCTTGTTGAAGATCACGTTGTTCACGTAGAGCACGCCATCGAGGAAGGTGATGCCGTCGACGCCCATCAGCGTGCGATGTTCGAAGTACAGCTCGGCGGACGAAGCGCCGGCAGGCAGCCGGAAGATCCTGCCGTTGGCGGTGTCGGTGATATAGAGAGCCTTGTCGGGGCCGATCGCAAAATCATTGCACGTGCTGTCGTCTCCGGGCAGGTCCCAGCGGATCTTTGGCGCGCCCGTCGATAGATCGAAGCCGCGCAGAGCGGTGTGTTTCCGCACAGGCTTGGTGTCCGGAATCGGAGTCAACTGACATGTCCACAATGTATTGCTGGAGGCATCGGCGAGCATGCCGAAGAACCATGTGCCCGGTCCTTCAGAGCTGGCATCAATAAACTTTTCGGCAGTAGATGAGCCGGGACGGACCCTGTACACAAACGGCGAACTGGCGCTGCCCGCGATCACCACGCCGCCCGGCGCTACGGTCAGGCTCTCTGGCTGTGATTTTGCATCGCCGATTAAAATATCTGCAGCAGTTGCGGTCTGAGCAAAGCTTAATGCCAGTGCAACGCAGGCAGCGAGGCCGCGAGCGCATGAAAGAGACATCGTCAAAATCTCCTCAGGATTCCTGGCAGCGATGAAGAGTTATACAGGCAGTCAGTCGATGCCACGGTGAATGCTTAAGTCAGTATACGGAGAAAACATATAGTTGCCGGACGAAAGATGGCTGAGAAGCATCTTTCTCCACGCGAATCCCTTGCCGGGACTCACGTGGAGATAGAAGTGCAAATCAGAAGGTCAAATTCCCTCCAACCTGCAAAAAGCGCGGAGTAAATTGACTCGTTGAACGTCCAAAAGTACCGTCGGACAGATTGGTATCGACTGAGTTCAGGTTGACGCGGTTAAACAAATTGAAGAACTCAAACCGAAGCTGGAAATTGACAGACTCTACGATCTTCGTGTTCTTGACGAAGGCAGCGTCCCATTCCGCGAATCCAGGGTTGCGAAAAGCATTGAAAGCTTCGTTTCCTTCGCTACCGAATGTCTGAGGTGCGGGGAAGTTCGCCAGTGCTGCAGCGTGTGTTGAGCCGAAAAGGCCTGACAAATAGGCCTTGCGGCTGCTCGGCTGCTTGTAGCTGGTGACGTCGGGAAAATCGAAATTGTCGCCATCTGCGTTGTAGTCTCCGCTGCCTGGTGCGTATCCGATGAATTGCCCCGAGCTGTTGGTCAGTGGAGAGAAGGCGGCCTTCGTCGAAACAGTAAATGGGGTTCCGGCTTGCAGGATCGCAGTTCCGTTGATCTGCCAGCCGCTCGCTGCCCTTCCAACCAGGCCGGACTCGCCATTCACGCTTGGAAACTGATAATTCCATGCCATTGAAAAGCGGTTCGGTACGTCCCAGTTTGACGGAGAATACCACTGGTGCGGGTTGATGTAAGACGGCAGGAGCTGCGAGTCGTCTTTCGACGATGAATGCGTATACGAACCGTTGAAGAACGCATTGTGAAAGCGTCCTCTGAGTCCGACAATGAAAGCATTGTATGCGGATACACGGTCGTTATCCGTATAGAGAACTTGGCTGAAGCTGGTGTTGAGCCGCGTCGGCACCAGGCTGTTATGCGCAATCAAATCACCCGGCACTACATTGATGTCCTGGCCATAGCTGACGTTGTAGACTTGGCCTCCACCGGAGAGTAGTTTGCGTCCGAGGGATCCGCTGTATGAGGCGCTGGCAATCAGATTGCTCGATATCTGATGCTCAAGTTCCGCAGAGAATATGTACGAGACCGGAGTTTTCAGATTCGGGTTAAGAGCTCCAACGTTGACATGCAGGCCCTGGAGACCGCCCTTGGAATCGAGCTGCTCAGGCGGAAGAGCAGGATAGGTGTAGCCAAACGGTTTCTGGTTTGAGGTGCCCAGCGCAAAGATTGGGGCTGGCGTCTGACCGCCATAGAAGGTCGGGAAAATGGCCCCCGGAGGGTTCCCGCGCAAACCTTCATTCAGATTACCCAGCGTGGGCCAGTTATGAAATATTCCGGCTCCGCCTTTGATCAGCCACGTGCCATCTCCCTTGAGGTCCCACGCAACGCCGCCTCTGGGGCTGAAGATGTCAGTGATGGACCGATTCAAAGAGTGATGATGAATGACCAGGAAGCCGTTGCCGATCTGCTGTTGCGCCGTCTGTCCAGGGCCCATAAAGAAGTTCGCAAAGATGGTTTGGCTGCTGCGTGAGTATGGGTTGCCATAATCGTCCCAGCGCACGCCATAGTTCAATATGAGCCTGGGTTTCACCTTCCATGTATCTTGCAAAAAGAGTCCATGCGTGACCGCCGCCGCGTTCCAGAAGAACTCGACATGCTGGCTGGTAAGCGGGTTATAGGCCACATGGCCTTCGGTGTATACCTTGTTCTGCGCCAGTTCCAGAAGCCCGTTGAATGCAAAATTGGGCTGATCGTAGGGGCCATTCTGAGGCTCAACATCGTCACCCAGCAGCCCCTCGTATCCCGCGCTCAGATTATGCGACTTATAAACATGCGTGAGCACATCGCGCCAGTGGTAGTTATGCTGGATGAAGTCGCCTTGTGCGAAACCGTCGCCGATTGGCACACCGATGCCCGTTACACTCACCGAGGGTACCGAAAACAGTCCTTGAGCGGGCTGGTTACCTTCCACGCGGATTGCAGCAAAAGAAGCCTGGTTTAGCGTATTGGGACTGAACGTGTGTGATTCGTTGACCTGCACTGCGAACTGGGTGTATTTGTTTGTACCGAAAAATGCCTGTCTCGGAGCGGGCGTGCTGGTATTCAGCGTCGTCCTGAAGTATGTCCCGTACAAGCGATCGGATGCGAATGCCTTATCGAGACGGAACATATACTGGTCTCCGTTGCGGTAAGCTGCATCCGTGTAGTTGGCGGAATCGATAAGCGGAAGCGAGCAGGGAAGATTGTTCGACGCTGCTGTGCCGCAGGTGGTCGGGTACACGGCAGAAGCCAGTGAAGAGACGCTTACGTTGCTTACCTTGCTCACCGGATATTTTTGCAGCAGCTGTGCTCCAAGATTATTGGGAAAATTGGTTATCGCCCACTGCGTGAACTGCGGATCTTCGAAGGTGATGCGGTTTGAGACGCCTGCAGACGAGGGCGTCGGCTCGATGCCAAAGAAGAAGAAGGCATTGTGGTGCGGAATGATCGGGCCGCCTACCGTAGCAGAGATGTTGTTGCTGTGGTACGGAGCATACTTGTGCGAAAACTCCGTGCCGGCTGAAAAGCCCTGATAGGTGAAATAGTCGCTCGCATTGCCGTGATAGCTGCTCGATCCTGACTTGGTTGTCATGAGCATCTGGATTGAGCTGGCTCGTCCATAATCCACGTTGTAGGTATTGGTCTGGACCGAAACCTCCTGAATCGAATCCGGATTCGGAGTCATATTCAGAACCCCGGGCCGGATCGAGCTGGTCACGTCAAGACCATCGACGATGTACATATTGCCGACGGCTCCTTGGCCGTTGGCGCTCGTATCCACTTGTGTCTCGGTCGAGTAATTGTCGCGCCCCGATCCGGGGCTGCCATTCGAAGTAACGCCCAGTCCCACCGCGCCGGGTGCCAGCACAACCAGCGAAATCATGCTTCGTCCCGCGAGCGGGAGCGAAGATAATGTCTGCGTTCCAAGAGTCTCTTGCAGGCGCGTGTCGGCAGTGTCAATTGCCGCATTCTGCGTGGACACCTGCACCGTCTGCGTGGCGCTGCCCACCGTGAGTTTGACATCGAAGTTCAGAGTCTGCCCCGTCTCCAGCGTGAGCACATATTGCGATTGGCTGAAACTGGTTGCCTGGGTGGTCAATTGGTAAGTTGCGGGCGGCAGGCTGTTGAAGTGGTATTCACCACGCGCGCCGGATGTTGCCGTGAACACTACGCCTGTGGCCGTGTTCATCAGGCGCAGTGACGCGCCGGGCACCACACTGCCGGCCGGGTCAAGAACAGTGCCCGACAGCGCGCCGGTAAATTGCGCCATAGCTGCTGGGTGTACCACTGCCAGAACAGCACAGGACACAAGAAGACACAGTAAGCGTTTCATGCTACCTCCTAAATGCTTCACAACCAGCTCAGGAATGGAGAAGGCTTTGAAGAAATGTCGATATCGTTGTCAATCAACAAGTTTGAACACCTGCACAGCAGGCCCATCACGTCAGTGCAAATGCCGCTATTCCAACTTGTGGTGGATATCGAAACACAACTTACAGTGGGGATATAACAGGACAAAATTCAGCACTGTCAATGAAGTCTTTCTCAACTGAGTATTTGAAAAAACTCAATAGAGAAGCGGCTTTGCAGAGACTTTCAGCAGCACATTTTGTACATAGTTCGGACAGAATGCCGATGCGCCTCGGCTGCTTTTCCTGAAAGCTGTACAGACGCGCGTCAGGGCAACTGACGGCGTCAATCATTCACATTTCACAAAGATATCTATGCGCGAAATCTACTGCGGCTAGATGCTTCCCGCGATCGGGAGATGACGGGCTCGAAGCCTCATCTATGCGCCGGATCGGCGGGAAACAACGGAATGGTCTTAGCGAAGCAAGGCAGTTGCCGACCACAAAATTGGCGCCTGGCCATGCAGATCGCCGGTAATCCTGGGCCGGTCCAGATAGAACTGCAGGTCATTCGTCTTGTTCGTTCCACGGCAAACATTACGAATGTCGGCATTCGGTTCGAGATAGCTCACAAGTGCCAGCCAGCCTTTACGTGCCGCAGGACCATAGACCTTTGCATCGAGCCACCCTTTCTTTACGCCGGTAGCCATTGCGAAGGTAAACATGCCTGTGCTGGAGGTCTCCGGATACGACTCTGGATGATCGATCAATTGATGCCACATTCCATCTTTGTCCTGATTGGCAAGCAGCGCCTGCATCATCTTGAGATATCCAGCCAGAATGCGGGCATGCTGAGGGTGATCTTTGGGCAGATCGGAAAGAACCTCCGCCATGCCTGCCGCCACCCAGCCATCGCCACGGCCCCAGTAGAACGGTACGTCTGGCGCGTGGTAGAAGAGCCCGTTCGGTTGCTGCAGTTTGTCTAGATAGGTCGCCATTTCCAGAGCTGCGCGATCCATATACTTCTTGTCACCGGTTGCACGATACGCCTGCATCTGCACAATGGTGATCATGTACATATCATCGATCCAGTATCGTGTCTGATCGGTCAGACCTTCTGGTGTTGGATTGGCCCATTGGGCATCGGCCATTTTGAGCCCCAGGTCCAGATATCGTTTCTGTTTTGTCAGGATGTATAGCTCGAAAGGCACGGCGCCGAAAACTGTATTGTCCACATGCACCGGATTGGGGATCAGGTTGGCCTCTGTGCCGAACAGCGGCTCGAAGCGCTTGACTAGGCTTTCCTGGAGCGCCCTGTCATGGGTAACATGCGCAAATGTCAGTGCACCATACCAGGTGGCGACCTCCGGGTAAGTAATGTGTGATGGAGGAGTGGGATTGCCAAAGTTGGTGTGCGGTGTGGCAAGAAAACGCGCAGCCACACGGTCTCCAATCTCACGCGGCGAGTCGCCTGCGGGCCAGTCCCGCAATGACTTTGGCTCGGCGCCGCCGGCCTTGAGAACCGCTCCATGGATTGCAATAACCCAGATTAGGAAAACGACAGAGAATCTGTAACGTGAAGTCATCCTTCGCCCTCAGCTTGCATTTCGAAATTGAGTGACTGAATGGGGTGACAATGCGAGGAGAGCGAGAAAAAGAGTCCTCTTATCGGTTTCACCCCTCAGCCGATAGGCATCATCGAACTGATGCTGAAACCATAAATGGTTCTCTGAAACTGTTGAATTCTAAAAAACTCAAATCGTTCTTGAGTTTTTTTAAACACTCTTACGAGGCCCAGGCTTCCGAGCTGTCATCGGGCATAAAGTGTTTGCGTGCTGAGTCAGCGTCTGCGATTAACGCTAAAGCGCGGACTGCCATGGAGGGCAGACCCGACTCAGACCTGTCGAGGTCGTCGAGGATGAGTTCTCGGAGCGATTCTGCAACTGACAGCGTAAGCTTGCGCGGATACCTGGAGCGAACCATCGCCAGAGCAAGTCTTCGCATGATGGGATGATTTTCTACCCGGTAAATCTTCAGCGGACGCGTCCGGCGTCGCAGAGCATGCTCGGGAATAATGGAATAGCCGAAGCCCGATTCCACCAGGCTCTTGATGGCTTCGGTATCGTCCGCTTCCATCACAACATTGGCGGTCATGCCGATCTCTTCAAAGAAACGGTCGATTAAAATGCGCAGGACAGTTCCCTTGGGGTAAAGAAGAAAGGGATTTCCGGCCAGCTCTGAAGCTCTCATGTAATTGATCTGTTTTCCGTGAGCACTGTTTTCCGCGGAACAGACAATCAAAAGTTCCTCATCGAACAAATCGACGATCTTTAAATTTTTCATGCTTTCTGCAACACTGGGCAAAGATATAAGCCCAAGGTCATAGCGGCGCTCCTCCAGGCCGGCGATCGTCTCCTCTGTTGGATTCACTGCAATGCGAAAGTCGGTCTGCGGATATTGAGAACGCAGCTGTTTCAACGGTTCTCCCAGCTGGTAAATAAGAGTTGTCACCCCGGTTGAGAAATAGAAGGGCTGGATATCCTTTTTCGGATCGTTCTGAAAGACCTGTTTGATCTGTGTCGAAAGACTCACCAGCTTTCGCGCACTTTCCGCAAGGCGCAGCGCTGCAGGAGTAGGAATCAGTCGCTTACCGCTGCCATTGCGTGTAAAGAGCTCCGTGTTGAGCTCGTCAGCTAGTTTGTGAAGTTGAAGGCTGATGGCTCCAGGGGAAAGATATACCTTTTCTGCAGCGCGCGTGATGCTGGGCGAATCCATTACGGCGAGAAAGATTTCCAGTTGATGGATATCCATGTCAGTTCTCCCGGAATTTCAAAACATTCAGCAAGGCGAGCAGGTTTGGAGCGGGGAAATCGGCGTCGGTGCATACGTATACACCGCGTCCAGAATTATTTGGCTCGGCTCATCTTTTTGTCAACTTCAATCATCGGCCACGGAAATTGGCCAAACAATCGCCTCTTGCTCCGGGATTGCATCCACATCTGAAAATCTGGCCGATTACGGGGTCAATTCATCCTTCAGCACGTAGCCTTTGCCCTGCCGTTGCTGTTCGGCATTCTTCTTGCGAAGTTCGGCCAGTTTGTGTGCCAGTTCCTCGGCTTTGTCCATCTCGCCAAGACGCCGCCTGGCCATAAGTTCCTGATACACAGCCGCCTCGTCGGTTGGGTCGATCTTCTGCGCGGCTTCTGCCTGTGCTGCCGCCTTTTCAGGCTCATTGGCGCGCAGATAGAGCTGCGCCAGTAGATCCCGCGCCGGCTGATAGCCAGGCTCGATCTTCACGGACTGCTCAGCCGCTGCGATGGCATGGGATAGGGTATCGTTCTCGGGCGGCGCCTCTGCGAGCGCTTCCGCATACAGATACTGCAGCAGGCTGTCGGCGGGATGCCGGTGCGCCTCTTCCTCAAATAGCTTCAGCGAGGCATCGGAATCGTGCTGCTGGCTTCGCAGAATGCCGATGGCATCCATCGCGAGCGAGAGCTGAGGTTCGAGGCGATGAGCCGTTTCGAAATCGGCAATTGCTTTGCTCATCTGCGAGATCTGCACTTCAAGCACTCCGCGCGCGAGATACAGGCGGCTCGCCTCCGGCAGTTGCCTCAGGCCCGCGTTGAGCATATCGATCCCTACCTGGCAGGAGTTATGGGTAAACGACAACTGAGCAAAACGCAGATAGTTATCCTGATTTTTTGGCTCTCGCAAGATGGCATCGCGCAACAATTGAACTGCTTCGGGAGTATGGCCCACTTCTTCATTTAACTGCGCACCCAGCCGCAGCACCTCTGCCGGAGCCTCATCCGAAAGCAGCGGCTGCAGGGCCTGCAATGCCGCATCCGGGCCGTGCAGTTTCCACAGCACAATCGCGAGGTTATACCGCACGGTGTCATCCGGATGCGCGTCCAGAACTGCTTGATAGTTTGTGGCGGCTGCGGCCGCATCCCCCGTACTCATCAGGCAGAATGCGTAGCCTTCCTGCAGTTTTGGAGAAGAAGCAAAGAGCGCCTGGCTTGCCTTGAAATGAGGAAGGGCATCGCTGCAATCCTGTTTGGCGCGATCGACTGATGCCAGCATGGCGTGAGTTGTGACGTCGTCGGGGCGAAGCACAAGAATGCGCTGTAGAAGGTCCGCGGCATCGGGGCTCTTCAGAGCATACGAGGCTTGCGCTGCGCCTTCCAGCGCAAGAAGATCGCTGGGACAGGACTGCAGTGCCTGATGAAAAGCCTTTCCGGCGGCAGCGATCTGCTTCATGCCATTGAGCGCGAGACCATCGAACGAGAGAAGCTCACAGTCCCGGGGACGAGCAGCCAGTAATTGCTGCGCTGCTTGATGCGCTGCTTCATACTGCTGTGTGCGTAACATGCTGACGATCTGGGCTGCGTCCGGCGCGGGTTTCGTTGGCCCATTCTGCAATGCATCGCACCATCCCATTATCGAAATACATGTCACAACCATCGCAGCTGCACTTCCGCAAATTGCGGCTCGGCGATATTGCCGTGTAGATGCTGTCAGATGCCTGTAACCTGCTGCAAACATATCCGCATCTGCGCGTTTGCGCAGGAAGCAGCTATTGTAGGCCATGATCGATTCGTCTTGCCAACGGAGAGCTAGTCGATGTTGGTTCTGCAACGGAGAAGAATTGTATGCACTATGGCTGAAATATTCTGCGTGCTGAGTACCTCAACTGCAAGGCAGGAACACGCAACATCGCAAAAGGCCGCATGGATCCAGGCGCGGAATTTCGATCTATATAGTGTTGGCTATATATATCATCGGCTCAGGAACGGTGAGCCACACGGCCGGTGCCGTTCCTATTGAAGTTCTAAAGTTGTACGGGTTTGTGTTGGATATCGAATCTGGCGTATGAAACCTGCTTACCATCTTGCACTACTGCTCTTGCAGCAATCGTCTGGCTGCAATGACGCGCCAAAGCCGGTTGCAAACGCTCGACACAATCCGCCAATTCATCGTTTCGAGAATGTCTCAAACCCTCAATCGCCCGGTGTAGCTCTCGACACTGTGACCGGCCAATACTGCAAGACGTGGAATGGTCGTATAAAGCAGAGGCATTGAACGGTGGCTTGGATACGATCGCATCCTTACCGTGTTTCAGGGCTTTTTTCATTGCGCTTGCCTGATCATCGCCTTGAGACATTTATGCCACCAGTTCTAGCACCCGCCTCGCCTGGCAGGTTGCATAAAACTTACATGAAACGGGGATTTTGGGGCCAATTTTCAGTAATCTATTATTCTCGTAAGTCTTTTATTATGATAATGGTAGGCACGATTGGATTCGAACCAACGACCTCTTCCGTGTCAAGGAAGCGCTCTAACCAACTGAGCTACGCGCCTGCGGTGCAACTCAAACAGTCTATCAGGATCGAGGCGGTGGGAAAAGTTGAGGATTGCCGCATGCCGAGCCGCTTATTGGCTTGCCATCGAGCCATCGGTCCGGCTTACCGTGCAGACACATTTCAGTGGCCTATGCTGTACCATTTGGGACGTAGGAACAGCCTATTTTGAGCGGCGCTCAGCAGACCGCTCTTTCGCCTGTTATTGTGCTGACCGTCTGCCATGAGTGACGATTCGAATGCCCGGCCCAACCCGCTGCGCACAGCACCCAACCTGCTCACTCTTCTGCGCATCTGCATGGCGCCATTTTTAGTGGCTGCCATTCTGGAAGATCATTTCCTGCTAAGCTTCATCCTGTTTGTAGCCGCTGGGTTTACGGATGCCCTCGACGGCCTTTTGGCGCGTGCACTCAAACAGCGTTCCATGCTGGGCCATTATCTTGACCCGGTTGCCGACAAGCTGCTGCTCAGCACCATTTTTCTTGTGCTCCTGCACAAGTCGCTCATTCCCATCACAGTGACGGTGCTGGTTTTCGGCCGCGATGTGGCGATTCTGCTGGTGGCGGCCATTCTTTACGCAGCCGTGGGCCGTCGGGAGTTCTATCCCAGCATCTTTGGCAAGGCCAACACACTGGCTCAGATCGCCGCTGTTGCCGCCGTGCTGCTGCATCAGCTCACTGCCGCTGTCTGGGTACGCTGGTTCCGCACGGCTGCTCTGGACGCAACCGTCGTGCTCACCGTGGCCTCCGGTCTGCACTACGCCTGGCTCGCGTCGCACCGCAACGCGGCCTTGCCGGCCAATGGCTCAGCAGCCAAGTGATTGTTACAAAAGTTTTTGGCTCGATTTAGGAGTCGTCCGAAACGTCCTCTGTCTCGGCGGAGTCTTCGATCTCCATGTCGCGGAATTCCTCTGAGTCAAAGACCTCGCCACACTCCAGACACTCGACAAATTCCGCGTCTTCGTGCCGGGAGACGATTCGCACTTTTGGATGTCTGCAGGCGTTCGCCATTGTTCGTAATTTCAGGTCAGAGAGTGCTCTTGCCGCCAGATTGTAGCCGCTTTTAGGTAAATGTCAAAAGCCCATTTGTTGAATCTTTCATCGTCCCGGCGAAATTTCGCTCCGCGCGGCTGAGACCACATCCGGGACGGGCTTGAATGGCCGACAGAAACGGTCGTATACTAAATACGGACCGAACCAGTCGGATATAATGCTCAAGCTCACAAAAAAAGCGGACTACGGGCTGATGGCGCTCAAGTATCTTGCCGAGCATCCTGAGATTCCGGCCCTGAGCGCCAAAGACGTGGCAGACGCCTACGGCATTCCGGCACAGTTGCTTGCCAAGGTATTGCAGCGGCTCACCAAGACCGGGCTGCTGCGCTCTCATGCCGGCATGAACGGTGGCTATGCGCTGGCACGGGATGCGCGCCAGATCTCTGCTTTTGAGGTGATCCATGCGATCGACGGCCCGTTTTTCATCACCTCGTGCACCAAGGGTGCGAAGGCCTGTGAGCTGACGCCGAGCTGC
The DNA here is from genome assembly GCA_035546015.1 of Occallatibacter sp. Classification (GTDB taxonomy): domain Bacteria; phylum Acidobacteriota; class Terriglobia; order Terriglobales; family Acidobacteriaceae; genus Telmatobacter. The sequence goes on along the minus strand of DASZXD010000173.1, from coordinate 2,851 downwards.
ACCATCAAAGAACCGCTGGCACGGGTAAATGACACAATCGCCGGGGTGCTGAAAAGCATCTCTATTCAGGATCTTGCAGAGCATGAGCATCCCGCGGCACATGGCAGCGGGCCGCACGGATTGGTTGCATTGACGCTATAAGGCGGGTGGGCGGCATTCCCCGTTATGCCAGAGACACTCGCACAGCGAACAAACGTATTGAGGATGGAGTTGAAGAAAATGAGCACAGTTGTCAGTCAAGTGGAGGTCCCCGCAGGCGTAACACTGCCTATCTATATGGATAATCACGCCACCAGCCCGCTCGATCCGCGGGTGCTTGAGGCGATGATGCCTTACTTCACATCAAAGTTCGGCAACGCGGCCAGCCGCAACCACTCTTTTGGGTGGGAGGCCGAGCAGGCCGTTGAAACGGCCCGCGAACAGATCGCCAGGCTGATCGGTGCGACTGCCAAAGAGATCATCTTCACCTCCGGCGCCACTGAGAGCGACAACCTGGCCATCAAGGGCATTGCAGAGATGTACCGCGAGCGCGGCAACCACATCATCACCCAGGTCACAGAGCACAAAGCGATTCTGGATACCTGCAAGCGTCTTGAGAAGTACGGCTACCGGGTGACCTATCTGCCGGTAAAGGCTGACGGGCTCATCGATATTGAAGACCTGAAGCGCGCCATCGACGACAAGACCATCCTGGTAACCATCATGGCCGCCAACAACGAGATTGGCGTACTGCAGCCCATCCGTGAGATTGGCAAGATCTGCCATGAGAAAGGCGTGATCTTCCACACGGATGCGGTGCAGATTGTCGGCAAGGCTCCGTTCAACGTGATCGCGGACAATGTGGACGTTGCGTCCATCTCAGGCCATAAGATCTATGGACCGAAGGGTGTCGGCGCTCTTTATGTGCGGCGGCGCAACCCTCGCGTGCAGATTGCCGCGCAGATTGACGGTGGCGGCCACGAGCGCGGCATGCGGTCGGGAACACTGAATGTGCCCGGCATTGTTGGACTGGGCAAGGCCTGCGAGATCGCCATGCAGGAGATGGATACCGAAGCCGCCTATCTGCGCGGCCTGCGCGACCGTCTCAAGGCAAAGCTCGAATCGGAGCTCGACTACGTGCATGTGAACGGTTCGTGGGAGCACCGGCTGCCCGGCAACCTGAACATGAGCTTTGTCTATGTCGAGGGCGAGTCGTTGCTGATGGGCATCAATGACGTGGCGGTTTCGAGCGGCTCGGCCTGCACCTCGGCTACGCTGGAACCCTCGTATGTGTTGAAGGCGTTGGGCCTGGGCGACGACGTCGCCCACAGCTCCATTCGCTTCGGCCTTGGCCGTTTCAATACCCAGGCTGAGGTAGACTACGTTGCGGCGAAGGTGATCGACATCGTGAAGCATCTGCGCGAGCTTTCACCGCTTTACGAGATGGTGAAGGAAGGCATTGACCTGACCAAGATTGAGTGGCAGGCGCACTGAGAAGAACAAGCTTTCAGCTCCCAGCCGCTAGTTCATGCATCCAATGATGGGCGGCAGCTTATTCGAAGGGCTGATGGCTGAAGGCTGAAAGCTCGAAAACATCGCGGCTTCCCCGCGGGAGGAGAACGGAAACATGGCATACAGCGACAAGGTAGTTGACCACTACAACAATCCGCGCAACGTGGGCACGCTCGACAAGGGCTCGCAGGAGGTTGGCACCGGCCTGGTGGGCGCTCCCGAGTGCGGCGACGTAATGCGTCTGCAGATCCGCGTGAACCCAGAGACACAGGTGATCGAGGAGGCCAAGTTCAAGACCTTTGGCTGCGGCTCGGCGATTGCCAGCTCTTCGCTCGCGACCGAGTGGATCAAGGGCCGCACGGTGGAAGACGCCCTTGCAATCAAGAACACCGACATCGTGAAGGAGCTTTCGCTTCCTCCGGTGAAGATTCACTGTTCCGTGCTGGCTGAGGACGCCATCCGTGCTGCCATCGGCGACTGGAAGAAGAAGAATGGCGTCGCTGAGACAGCGGCAGCGGCAGTAGAGGCGAAGTAAGGAACTCGGAACGGGAAGGAGGCACGGCTCTTGGCCGTGCCGCGTGAAGCTATGTCGAACATTGTGACAATTGGAGCTCAGCCCGCGCAGGACGCGGTCGCCGCAAAGCCTGAGTCAGCTGCACCGCAGGCCCCCAATCAGGGCCTGCAGGTAACGCCGAGGGCGGTTGCGCGCATTCGCTCGGCCATGGCCAGGGAAGGCATCTCGCCGGAAGAGGGCGGGCTGCGCCTGGGCGTAATGGGTGGCGGATGCTCGGGGCTCTCCTACTCCATCAAGTTCGACACCCGGCCTCGCGAGCGCGATCGCATCTACGAGTTCGACGGCGTGCGTGTCTTCGTCGATCCCAAGTCGTTCCTCTATCTGCACGGCATGACCCTCGACTACGAAGAGACGCTGATGCGCCAGGGCTTCAACTTCATCAATCCGAACTCCTCGCGCTCTTGCGGCTGCGGTTCGTCGTTCTCCTCGTAGCCGCAAAAGCCCGCTGAGAGTCACTCATCATGTTGAAGGTCATTGATTCCGCAATCCCAGTTGCGTGCTGGTCCTGTTCCGCGGCTCACCAGGCATCCGCGCTCTTCTGTTCCAGTTGCAATAAGATTCAGCCACCGCCCACGGGGGAGTATTTCTCTGTCTTTGGGATAGAGCCGCATCTGAATCTCGATCTGGCCGCACTCGAGCGCGAATTTCATCGCCTCAGCCGCCGGCTGCACCCCGATCGTTTTGCGCGCGCCAGCGAGAGCGAGCGCGAGTGGAGCCTGGCGGATACAGCACTGCTCAACGACGCCTATCGCACCCTCAAGGACCCGCTGCGCCGCACCGAGTATC
>DASZXD010000172.1:0-6271 GCA_035546015.1 Occallatibacter sp. | reverse complement strand
CTCACAAAAACCCGGCAAAACCGGCTGCATTGGCTGCGCCGCAGCCGGTCGCACCCTGCTCCTGACCTCTGCCAGCGCCTACTTCCCCATGTCGAGCACCACGCGGAACCGCGCCTTGCCGCTCATCATCCGGTCGAAGGCCTCCGCCGCCTGCTCCAGCGGATAGATCTCGACCATCGGCTTGACGCCGGCCAGCGCACTGAAGTTCAGCGTGTCTTCCGAGTCCATGCCCGTGCCCGAAGGCCAGCCGAGGATGGCGCGACGGCCCAGAATCATCGGCACCGTATTCACATTCAGCGGCTTCTCCGGCACGCCGTTGATGATCAGCTTGCCTGCTGGCGCCAGGCCATCGACAGCCGCAGCCAGCGCATCGGCGTTGGTCAAAGTGGAGAGGATGACCGTAGCGCCGCCCAGCTTCTGCAGCTCCGCCGCCGGGTCCTGCGTGGTGCTGTCGATGTAGATATGAGCGCCAAGCTGTTTGGACAGCGGAGCCTTGTCCTGTCCGCGCGCGACAGCCACGGTGCGGTAGCCGCTCTTAGCCGCGTACTGCACGGCCAGATGGCCGAGCCCGCCGATGCCCAGGATGGCGACCGTGTCGCCGGGCCGCGCGCCGCTGTTGCGCAGGCTGTTGAAGGTGGTGATGCCGGCGCAGAGCAGCGGCGCCGCGTCGATGTCGGAGAGCTCGGCGGGCATGAGCGCAAGGGCATTGGCCGGCGCGATCACATAGTCGGCATAGCCGCCGTCGTAGGTCACTCCTGAGATCTGTCCGTTCTCGCACAGGATGAAGTCGCCCTTCCGGCAGGGAATGCAGTAGTTGCAGTGGCCGCCATGCCACCCGAGCCCCACGCGCTGGCCGGGCTTGAACAGCGGAACGTCCGGTCCCACTTCGTCGACCACGCCGGCAATCTCGTGCCCCGGCACGCGCGGATATTCGATTGGGAAGATGCCATACTTGGTAATCGAGTCGCTGTGGCATACACCGCAGGCAAGCACGCGGATGCGCACCTGGCCGGGGCCCGGGGAGGGAAACTCTTTCTGGACGAGTTGGAAGTCTTTGCCGGCAGCGGGAACCTGCACGGAACGGCCAGTGACGGTAGGCATGGTGAATCTCTCCTTTTTGCGAGTGTGATGTGCCGCGCGCACTGTAGGATGCAGGCGAAGTGGCAAAGTATTCGCAATTTTGATCGCGCCTTCATTTTTCCGCCGCCCTTGGCGCGCGCCACCTCATTCAGGCCGAATGCGCTTCGGCTACACGCAGCCTGACACGAAATTCAGTGCGGCCAGGCCTCGATTCAAAGTCGAGGATTCCATCATTGTGACGCACCAGCCGCCGCGCCACATCGAGGCCCAGGCCAATGCCCTGTCCCTGCGGCTTGGTGGTAAAAAACGGATCGAAGATGCGGCTGCGAATCTCTTCGGGAACTCCAGAGCCATTGTCGATGACGCGCACCACGACGCTTTGATTTTCGCGGCCCGCGAATATCTCCACTTTGCCGCCAATGGCGACGGCGTCCAGCGCGTTGTCGATGAGGTTGCTCCACACCTGGTTAAACTCGGCGGCAAAGCCGCGGACCTTTGGCAGTCCCGCCTCCTGTTCGAGCCTTACCGCGACTGCCTTCTCGCTCGCCTTGGACTGCAGCACTTTCACCGTATCTGCCAGACCGGCGCCAATGTCCACCGGCTCGGCTACATTTGCCTGGTCCATGTGCGTGAATCCCTTGACCGCATTCACCAGAGTGGAAATCTGCGCCGCGGAGGACTGAATCTTTGCAGACAGATTGCGGATCGCACATCCAGCGGCCAGCCAGTGCAATGCATCTGTCAACGCGGGCTGTGGCACGGCGGCAATCAGGCGATCCAGCAGCTCAAACGTCACTGCTGTTTCTGAAAGCGGCTCCGCGCATCGCGTATCGAGACTATGTCGTGCAAGCCAATCGGCAATTGCCTCCTCGCGGTCAGCCTGTTCGAGAGCGCCGCGCACCGCCTCATTCTGCTTTGAGGCAATAGACGCATGAACCGCGTCGATAACGGTGATCTGCGATGCACCGGGCGATGCCGCAGCCAGGCCTCGCGCGGACTCCTCCGAGATTGCGAGACGCTCGTCGAGCAGTGCCGCGCATCGCTTGATTGCAGAGGCTGGATTGTTCAGTTCGTGTGCCAGGCCGGCAGAGAGTTTGCCGAGCGAGACCATCTTCTCGTTCTGTAGATCGCTCGACGTGAACATGCGCGTGCGGTCCACCATGGTATGAACCAGAATCGAAGTCACCTCGAAGCATTCTCGGGTCATGGCCTGGAGGTGCTCGCGCGGGACCGCGACAATCTGCGAAGGCTCAAGGACTCTCGAATCGCCGGGAGAAGCCGAGAGACGCGAATACGGCAGCAGGCCCGCTACATCTCCCTCGCGCCATTCGACGAGCTTGTCCGGCCCTGCGCCGCGATCGATAAACAGCGCCAGCCGTCCGGAGAGAATGATGTAGAGCCCGGCAACCTGCTGGCCCTTTACGCTCAGTACGTCACCGCTGTTGAGCGAACGAAAACTCCCATGAGCGGCGATCCACTCCAGCTCAGCGCGCGGCGCAGAGCCGAGTGTTCTGTGCTTCGCCAGCTGCTCGACCAGCTCGTCCGTTGTCACTGTCAGTCAAACTCCCATGGCAGAATAATTCCCCGGCCCTGCATCGGCCAGCGATTTGTCACGACCAGAGAGTGTCTCAGTTTGAAATTCGCAGGAATTCAACGGTCGACCGATCTTCCGCTATAGGACCGATTGCTAATGTACCGTTTCCGGATTGCCGTCTACTCGCTCGAGTCGAACAGTTTTGCGTAAGGGCATGGCTCGATCTGTTCGCATCTTGAATTTACTCGGCACAAATGCTGCGCACCCAAATTGAGGAGACGCAACTTGAACGTGTCGGATTACTTCATGGGTCCGACGTACGCTTGGGGATCAAAACTAATGTCTCTTAAATTTTCCGGATTGGAGAATTTCACCTGCACCGAGGCCGACTTTCCCGGAGCAAAACTGTCCGTGTTCGGGATGGTAATGTAAGGTGCGGATGTAAACTGGGGTGCTTCACGATCAGGGAATCTATGGATGCCTGTGGCGTTCGTCATGGATACATCGCGTAGCGAATCGAGCATCACTGAAATGGGTCCAATGATTGTTCTGTCGCCTACATTCGTGATGGTTAAGGTTTCGCTGGAGGTCTTGCTGACGGGGTCATAAGTGAGATCGGAATTGGTTATGTAGATTGCCTGGTTTCCCATCAACGGCATTGGCGCCAGCAATGCCGTCGGAACGTCGTCAATGGTGACGTACAGATGCGAGTTCGGCAGCCCATCGACCGTTACCTTGAGTTTGCTCTGTTTTTGGAGCTGGACGGTTCGCGTGAGCGTCTCGACCTGCTGGTTGACGTCGCGAGGCAAAATGACCGTCACGCCATCAATCTCGATCTCTGCACTCGTCACCCGATTGCTTCCGTCACGGTCGCCGTTGATGATCGTGAGCGGATAGGAAGGGGCGGGCGCGTGGTGCATGGCGATATAGCCCATCCACTGCCCCACATCGCTCTTGTATTCAGTTTTTTCATCCGCCGTCTTAGGCAGGTTCGGCTCATATTCCTCCACGTAGATGAGGTTTTTGGCCGGTTCGTACGTCGCGCCGTCGTAGCGAAAGAGCGTGGAGGTTCCTGTCGATGAGATCCCGTCATCTTGCGGGAAACGATCGGCGCCTCCATCGGATCCGACAATCTGCATGACGCCACGATGGTCTAGGTCCACAGCATACGAAGCGTCCGTATCCGACTCGGCCGCGCCCTTGGGTCCGTATTCGTGAATGATGGGGCTGATCATTTCGAGCTTCGCGCCACTCCAGACAAAGTAGTAGTCTGCAGTGCCGCTGTAATTCGTACTGAACGAAGCTACGACTACCTTGGCCAGCGGGGAAGAAGGATTCGCTCGGTCGGCGAGATTGACGATGTTGATCTCGCAAAACTCTCCGCCCAGAAAATATTTGCGATCTGTCACTGCGTGGAGAACGCGCGCCTCACCTTTCTCATAAGCAAGCATGGCAACTTCGGCGTGATCTCCGTTATATATAACCGCGATCAGGTCTGGCGAGCCGTCAGCCTTACGGCTGAATGCAGTTGCGCAGGTTCGACTATGATCATCCGGGTCATACTGCCCGGCTGTTGCCGGTTTCCCGTCCGCCAGGAATTCCTTAGGGAAATTTACCAGGACAGCCTGCATGACGTCAGGACTTAACGTCTGATCGTCGGAGTTCTGCGCCATGAGCACGACCGGCATCATTAGGACGCAGAAAATCAAAACAGATAGGCTGAATTGTGGAGCCACTCTGCCCCCTCCCCCAGCATACATTGACATCGCGAGCGCATTGTCGGCTATCCGGAAACTGCACGGGAATTTTCGAGTCTCAACTAAGCCAAATTTCAAACTGACGCATTACTCACAGCCGCAATGAGAGATGGCGATTGGGAATCAAGCGAATCTGTGCTTAGATAGGGCATGCCGATCTCATTGCGTGAGCTGAAACATGCGTTTTGCGCCCGTATTCCGGGCCTTTTCGTGATCACTGTATTCGTTGCGCCTATGGTGCAAGCCGCGAGCGCGAAGCCGGTGCTGATGCCGGCCAGCGCGCTGCCTCCGCAGAAGACCGCACTGGTCTTCGGGCAGAAGATCGCCTACTACGATCTGGGCAGCGGGCCCACGATTGTGCTGGTGCACGGTTTCGCAAGCCAGGCGCGGTTCGACTGGGGCAACGTGATGCTGCCGCTCAGCAAAAAACATCGCGTCATCGCGCTGGACGAGATCGGCTGGGGGCACTCGGACAAGCCGGCCATCGATTACAGCATTCAGACCTTCGTGGACTTTCTCGGCGAGTTTCTGCGCGTGATGAAGGTAGACCGCTTCGCGCTGGCCGGCGAGTCTCTGGGCGGGTGGATCGTGGCCGATTACACGATTCAGGCGCTGGCTGCGACGAATACCGGCACGTATGCGCTGCCGAAGCCCGACAAGCTCATTCTGGAGGATGCTGCGGGCCATACGGCTCTGCACGGAATGGGGCCGGCGCATGTGCAGGGCACGCTGGCTGACGCGGCGGGGATCGCGATTGTGTTCTATGACAAGTCGCGCGTCACGCCGGAGTTTGTGCGCGAAGCGTGGGCCATGAAGATGCAGGCCAACGACGGCAACACGCAGCGGTCGATGTGGAACAATCCTGCGCTGGACAACGAGACCGTGAGCGGCAAGCTCGATCGGATCACGATTCCCACGCTGGTGGTGTGGGGCGCGGAAGATCAGCTTGTGCCGCTGGCCGACGGGCAGGACTATGCGGCAAAGATTCCGCATGCCAGGCTGGTGGTGGTGCCGGAGAGCGGCCACAGCCCGGCAACCGAGCAGCCCGATGCCTTCATGAAGGCTGTGAATGAATTTCTGCAGTAGCTTTCTTTCGGCGTGCCGGTTCTGCGAGTTGCGGGGGAATTTGAATTTACTACCCGATGCCAAATCGGAAATTGAATGACGAGAAGCGCGTTTTTCAGAACTAATCACAAGAGGGACCCAGCCAAAGTATAACGGAGACGCTCGCAAACGCGCTGTCGGGTAAAAAATGTTAAGTTCGTTTCTAATGACGAATCGCGATGAGGGGTTGGGTCTCGTTCACTTTGACGCCTTTGACAACTTCCAAGATGCGAAGGCTATAGCCCCTGCGTCAATCACCCCTGAACTTGTCAATGCTGTGCGCGATCTGGATGAGCGAGAGGAATTCGAGCCATTTATCCAATTTATTCTGAGCGATTCCAACGAAACGCCTCACGGGCCAGCCGAGATTGCCGATATCCTGACACACAAACTCTCTCTTGACCGAGAAGTCGGTTTGGCTGCGTTCGTTCTGAAGGGGAAATCATTTTCGACCGTGAGGCCGAAAGACGTCAGCCACCAATTTTACCGACTCTCGAAGATAGATGGGCTACGATTTGCAATCTTTGCCGCAAGCGGGAACGTTTTGGATTCCGCGAAGGAAGAGTTCTGCTCGATTGCACAGCGTCTTTCCTGCAGGTACGCGATCCTCGATGCTATCGACCTCGCGCGTCTATTCGTTGCGTTCGGTTTTTTGTGTCCGCGCGATGCCAAAAAAATAGTGGCCGGTCGCTGCCCTTGCGGATATTCCCCACAAAGAAGAATCCTTAACATTCTGCAGCAGGAATCCCTTAAAGCGCTCGCCGTTGCCCACAAGCTCGGTCAGCCTTCCGGCCTC
>DASZXD010000171.1:0-21021 GCA_035546015.1 Occallatibacter sp. | reverse complement strand
CGCGAAAGCCGCGACCGCGTGCGCGCCGCCATCAAGAACTCGGGCTATCTCATTCCACCCACACACATCACCATCAATCTCGCACCCGCCGATCTCAAGAAAGAAGGCTCAGGCTTCGATCTTCCCATCGCCGTCGGAATCCTCGGAGCATACGGCGCACTCAAGATCGACGACATCAACCGCTTTCTTCTCGTCGGCGAACTCGGCCTCGACGGCAGCGTGCGTCCCATCCCCGGAATGCTGCCCGTCGCCATCCTCGCGCGAGAGAAAGGCATTCCCAATCTCATCCTGCCTGCGGCCAACGCAGCGGAGGCCGCAGTCGTCGAAGGCGTCAACGTCTTTCCAGTCTCGTCACTGCTTGATGTGCTCGACCTGCTCAACAACACCGTGCTCGGCGTTCCGCAGCGCGAACCGTTTTGCGTGGTCACTGAAAAACTTCTCGGTGAACTGCAGCACTTCACGCTCGACTTTTCCGACGTGCGCGGTCAGCAGACTGCCAAGCGCGCGCTCGAGGTTGCCGCCGCCGGCAGCCACAACATTCTCATGATCGGCCCGCCCGGTTCCGGCAAGACCATGCTTGCCAAGCGACTGCCATCCATCCTCGCGCCGCTCACCTTCGATGAAGCGCTCGAGACCACCAAGATTCATTCCGTCGCCGGCGTGCTCGACTCCGGCGCAGGCCTTGTCACGCAGCGGCCCTTCCGTTCACCCCACCACACCATCTCCGACGCCGGCCTGATCGGAGGCGGTATCGTCCCGCGCCCCGGCGAAGTCTCGCTCGCACACAACGGCTTGCTCTTTCTCGACGAGCTGCCCGAGTTCCCGCGCAATGTTCTCGAAGTTATGCGCCAGCCGCTCGAAGATCACACCGTAACCATCGCGCGTGCATCCATGTCGCTGAGCTTTCCGGCACGGTTCATGCTTGCCGCTGCCATGAATCCCTGTCCCTGCGGTTACTTCAACGACAGGTCGCGCGAGTGCCTTTGCACGCCGCCTATGATCCAGCGCTACGTGGCCAAAATCTCCGGCCCGCTCCTCGACCGCATTGATATTCACATCGAGGTGCCGGCCGTTCAGTATAAGGAGCTGCGCGGCGGAGCGGCCGCCGAGGGCTCCACTCAGATTCGCACTCGTGTGCTTACCGCACGGCAGCGTCAACAACTGCGCTTCTCCAGGGCTAAGGAAAATATCTACTCCAACGCGCAGATGAACACCCGCCAGATTCGTGCCTACTGCGAGCTGAATCCCGACGCCGAGCGTCTGCTCGAACGCGCCATGCAGCAGCAGGGGCTCACCGCTCGGGCACACGACCGCATCCTTAAAGTAGCGCGCACCATCGCCGACCTCGACGGCGCCGAGCACCTCGCCGTCCCGCACCTGGCCGAGGCCATTCAATATAGGACGTTGGACAGGAGCTACTGGAGCTGAAGATCCGGAGCCCCTATCGTGCCTGCGTTTGGTGCAGTGGTTGGAGTTCCTCATCCTTGCCAGCAGCTATCAGGCCAGAGCCATGACTCAAAAAAGCGACATTACTTTTGTTTTATGTCTTGCGCGCGCAACTGCCGATAGAGAGATTGGGCGCGCGGAGAACCTGCCGCACGCCCTAAAGAAATAAATAGAGGATAGTCGTGCAAGATACAGTTCTGCGCTCCGGCTGGGACACCCTGCTGTTCGCTCTTCCATTTATCGGCATGCTCCTGGTAGCTTTTTTCCGTCTCGACGAGGCCTTTGCCGCGCCCAAGCGGCACCCCGATCCGGCAAAATCTGCCACCCGGCGGCCAGCCTGCGGAGTAGATGAGGATGGCCAGCCGCTGATGAGCGACCCTGACGGGCGCCCGTGGCGGGCAGCTCGTCACTGATAACCGCCAGGATACTCCGGAAGTATCCTCCCCGCCGCTGTACCGTCGCCAGAGCTTCCGTTTTAATCTTCTGATAATAAACATCTTGCGCTCAAGATCGTACACCTTTCCATGCCACAGCCCGACGCGCAAAAAACTGTTGACCCGCACCCATTAACGGTATAAATTGATGATTGCCATCCAAAAGGCAGGCTGTGCTGTGCGATTTTCCGCGCCCGTCAGCCGATTCCCGCATCCAAGATGAGCGAGAGGCTCAGACAGAGGTGTCCGGGTGGACACGTCACTCCGCCGGATAAGGGAACTCGGGCGCATCGATTCCCGTGCAGATATATAAGCTGGCCATTACAGGATGGAGCCTGTTTCACAACGTGCGACTCGGCTTCAACATTTTGAACTGCAGACGGCAATGATGCGTCTAAAAGATGGAGTAACAAAGAAACGGAAGCGTGTGTTAGTAGCTTCCGGATCGCACCGGCGGCGCCAAGTAGTTCCAGCCGGGCAGGTTATTTGAGAAGGAGATTTTGTTATGCGTTCTGATTTGGTATTTGGGGCACTCTCTCACGTGTCCAACCGCTACCAGCTCTGCCAGCTGGCTAGCAAAGCAACCCGTAAACTTCATAAGCCCAACACACGGCTGCAGGACACTACGAATGAAGTTCTTCACCGCTTTCATACCACTAACCCCGGAGGGAATTCCGGCGAACCTTTTGCATCCGAGCACGTGGAGAGGCGCCGCGCCGCATAAAGGCGCCTCTTCCTCACATGTCTTGAGTCAGGCATCGGTCTAAGGTTATCCTCCATTCCGCTTAACTCATTCTTCCCCGGCATTTCGATATCCCAGTTGAGTTCAAGTGGTGCTCGAAGCCGGTATGTATCAGATGTATTACTCATTACCCGCCTGGTAAATTCCCGGAGACAATTTCCCTCCCGCATCTCCAGCAATCCATCCCGCCCTCTCGCAGGTGAAATATGACCATCGCAGAACTTAAAGAAAAGAACATCACGGAACTGAGCCGAATCGCACGCACTCTCGAGATACCCGGCACCAGCGGCCTCCGCAAGCAGGATCTGATCTTCAAGATCCTCCAGGCGCAGAGTGAAAAAGAAGGCCACATCTTCGCTGAAGGCGTGCTCGAAATCCTCCCGGACGGCTACGGCTTCCTGCGCTCGCCCGATTACAACTACCTCCCTGGTCCTGACGATATCTACGTCTCTCCTTCGCAGATTCGCAAGTTCGACCTGAAAACCGGCGACTCGATCAGCGGCAACGTCCGCCCGCCGCACGAGGGCGAAAAGTACTTCGCGCTGGTCAAGATCGAGGCCATCAACTTCGAGTCGCCCGAGGAGACGCGCAACAAGATCCTCTTCGATAACCTCACTCCGCTCTATCCGCAGGAGCGCATCAAGATGGAGACGGTGCGCGAAGCCACCAGCGGCCGCGTCATGGACCTGCTCACGCCCGTCGGCAAAGGCCAGCGCGGACTCATCGTCGCGCCGCCGCGTACCGGCAAAACGATGCTGCTCCAGTCCATCGCTAACTCCATCACCTCGAACCACCCTGAGGTCGTGCTCATCGTTCTGCTTATTGACGAGCGGCCCGAGGAAGTTACCGACATGCAGCGCTCGGTAAAGGGCGAAGTCATCAGCTCCACCTTCGACGAGCCCGCCGCCCGCCACGTGCAGGTGGCCGAGATGGTCATTGAGAAGGCCAAGCGCCTCGTCGAGCACAAGCGCGACGTCGTCATCCTGCTCGACTCAATCACCCGTCTCGCCCGCGCCTACAACACCATCGTGCCGCCTTCCGGTAAGGTCCTCTCCGGCGGCGTCGACTCCAATGCTCTGCAGCGCCCCAAGCGTTTCTTCGGCGCGGCCCGCAACATCGAAGAAGGCGGCTCGCTCACCATCATCGCCACCGCGCTCGTTGACACCGGCTCCCGCATGGACGAAGTCATCTTCGAAGAGTTCAAAGGCACCGGCAACATGGAAATCATCCTCGATCGCAAACTGGTAGACAAGCGCGTCTTCCCAGCCATCGACATTCAGCGCTCCGGCACCCGCAAGGAAGAGTTGCTCATCCCCAAGGACGACCTGCAGCGCATCTTCGTATTGCGCCGCGTGCTCAATCCGCTCTCGCCCGTCGAAGCCATGGAACTGCTGATTACGCGCCTCGAAAAGGTACGCAACAACGCCGAGTTCCTGCAGAACATGAATCAGCTCTAAGCCGGCAGGCACAATACACGAAAGCCGGGGGGGCCTATCCCCGGCTTTTCTATCCATGAGAATAAAAATGCAAACACGCTCCATCGCGGCTGCTGCGATCCTGGCTCTGACATGCGCTCTTTACTGCCCCGCTCAGGCCTACGATAAAGGCTACTGGCGCGCAGCCAGCAACACCGCAGCCAACATCACTGGCGACATCGCCATCTCCGATGCAAAGCTCACGATAGACTTCAAGGTATTTCCGCTTGCCTCCATCCGCACGCTCAAGCCCGAGGAAGTAAGCGCCGTCTTCGATGAAGACGTAAACACCGCCGGCTCCGGTTCGCTCTATCGGCTGAATATTTCAGCCGACAACCGCTTTCAGCATCGCAACACCCTCTGCGGAACCGACGACACGCAATGGATGGCGACGTATCTCTCCGGCAAAGCCCTCCGTGTAGCTTTCTTCTCCGGAGACGACGCGCCTGTGTTCACCTTCGACGCCATCGCCAACTCGCCGCATATCTGCGGCACCTACACCTTCGTGCGTTGAGGCCGCAGATATCGGTTTTGCGCAGCAGATGTGCATTTGCGGCACTTTCCACGAGCCGCCAATCGCTGTTAAAATAAACAAGTCGTGGGGCTGTAGCTCAGCTGGGAGAGCGCCTCGTTCGCAACGAGGAGGCCAGCGGTTCGATCCCGCTCAGCTCCACCAAATCCCTTCCGCAAGACTGCACGTCTTCTCGCTGGTCGCATCCCCACTCGCACTATCCTCCCAATAAAGTTTGCTTATTCACCGCCTCGATCCGGCGCTCACTGCTCTACATTCTGAGAAACGAAACCTCTCCGAGGATGGAATGGAGCAAGCCACACCACCTGCATGCGCGGCCCCGCCGCCAGTCCACCCGAAGTCCTTCCCCAACGGCGATCCCGATGCGCCACTGAACCCTCCCGGCGCAAAGAACACGGATTCATGCCTGCCGCTCATGCGCACCGGCCAGGTGATGCACAATTACGCCTGCAACGGCCCAGCACCCGGCGATATCGCCTTCCGCTGGATACACGGTTCGGTCTGCGCCGCCACCAACACCGATCCCGATATCCAGATCGTCACGTACAACGAAGACACATACATCCTGCGCCAGAATGTATGCGTTCACTGGCAGGCGCCATTCACCTACCTGCTCTTCGGCAACCGCGGCGCGCTGCTCATCGACGCCGGTGCAACCCCCGAGCCCGAGTATTATCCGCTGGGCAAAACCGTTGATGCTCTGATACGCCGCTGGTGCGCCGCGCGCAACGTGCCGGATATCCCGCTCACCGTCGTTCTCACCTCCGGTGAATACAAGGCACAGAACCAGGGCCTGGGCCAGTTCGCGGGCCGCGCCAACACCACACTCGCGCCGACGAGCCTCGCCGGCATGAAGAGTTTCTACTCACTCGCATCTTCCTGGCCGCAGGGTACCGGCAGGATCGATCTCGGCGGCCGCATCGTCGACATCATTCCCACCCCCGGCGCGCACAAAGACGGCTTGAGCTTCTACGACCGCTACAACTGCTTTCTCTTTACCGGCGACCTTTTCTTCCCCGGCCGCATCCAGATCGCCAATGACCGCGACTACGCCGCATCGCTCGCTCGCCTGGTCAAATGGAATCGGACTCACGCAATCAAATGGGTCATGGGCGGCCACATCGACATGATGTTCGTTCCCGGCCGCGCTTATCCGCGTTTCGCCACCTACAAGCCATTGGAACGTCTGCTGCAGATCGACCCCTCGCTGATCGCCGATGCGCTCACGCAGGCCAGCGGCCTTATCGGCAAGCCCGGCGTTGCCATCCGTGCCGACTACACGCTGCTCAACCGCGTCAGCCCCGACGAAGACGCCTACTATGTCTCGCCCGATCTGCCCTACATCAACGTCTCCTACTGGCTGCCCTGACGCACTCGCAAACAGGCTCACTCAAAGGAAGGTTCCTTTATGGACCGCCGCACATTTCTCTCCTTGCCCGTCGCTTCCTTCCTGGTGCCCACGGCGCAGGCCATGTTCACCGCGCAGCCAGAAGCACAATCAGTGCCCCTTGCCGCACAGATTGACTTCACCAGCAACGTGCCCGCACCCGGCACATTTCCAGCCAAATGGATCTGTGGTTCTCCTTCCGCCAAGCACAACCTCGATCCGGCGGTGCAGGTGCACTGGTACAACGAGCACACTGCTTTTCTACGCCAGAACAAGGCCTACAGCTACGAAGCGCCGTTCATGCATCTCTACTTCGGCAATGAACGTATCCTGATGATCGACCAGGGCTACACGCAGCTCCGCTCCGACTGGCCACTGCGCGACGTGGTTGACAACTGCATCGCCGAGTGGTGCCGGCGCAACGGCCGCCGTCCTGTGGATATGCCTCTGCTGCTGGCATTCACGCATCTGCACGACGATCACTACGCCGGCATCAATCAGTTCGCTGACCGCCCCAACACCCGCTTTATGGGCCAGACACACGAAGAGATGCTTGGCTTCTGGGGCATGACCAATTATCCAGAGGAGCGCGTTACGCTCGACCTCGGCGGCCGCGACATTCTCATCTGGGGCAACCCCGGCCATGTCATGTCCGAGTTCGCTTACTACGACACCTATACGCAGATCCTCTTCACCGGCGACATGTTCTATCGCGGCCGCTGCTACATCAGCTTCTGGGAAACATGGTTCGCGAGCATGAAGCGTCTCATTGCTTTCATCGATACGCATCCTGTCACGCACGTCGTCGGCTGCCATGTGGAGATGAGCCGCACCGGCGAAGATTACCCGTACGGCATCATGTATCAACCCGACGAGGCTCCCTGGCAGCTCACCGTGGACGAGCTGCGCCATGCCTACGAGTTCGCAAAGACCATTACCAGGCCCGGCATCTACTACACCGGAGCGGTCTTTCTCTGCAACGAAACCCGCGGCGCCACAACCATCGACAAGAACTCCTATGCGTATGACTAGCGGCCAATTGAAGCAAGACCCATCGCATTTCTTTGAGCCATAGCCTATCCTCAATACATGCGGACAATTGAACATCCAGGCGTAATTTGCCCGCATGTCCCGCATGTATTGAGGTAAATGCTTGACCCAGACGCTCATCCATCCGGAGTTCGCCGCAACGGCGCTAAGGCCTCTCTGCGTCGATCTGGACGGAACGCTGGTCAAGTCCGACACTCTGATCGACTCTCTGCTGGTGCTGCTACGCACTCGTCCCCTGGCTACATTCGGACTGCCTGCGCAGGTGCTGCGCGGCAAAGCGGCCTTCAAAGCCCATGTCACCGGCCACGTCACGCTAGACGTTGCGCATCTGCCTTATAACCGTAAGCTGCTCCACTATCTGCAGGAAGAGCGCCGCACCGGCCGCGCGATCTATCTCGCCACGGGGGCAGATGAGCGCCTCGCCCGCCGCGTTGCCGACCATCTCGGCGTCTTCACCGGTGTGCTGGGCAGCGACGGCACAACCAACCTCACCGGCAACCGCAAGCTCGACAGCCTGCGCAGCCGCCTTGGCTCGTGCGAGTTCGACTACATTGGCAACGACACGCCCGATCTGCCGCTGCTCGCACGCGCCGCGGAGCCGCAGGTGGCCAACCCGAGCCTGAGCCTGCGCCGAAAACTGCGTGCGCGCGGCATTCGTCCCACGCGCACCTTCGAAGAGCGCGGCCATCTGTTCCAATCGGCCATCAAGGCCCTGCGTCCGCATCAATGGGCTAAAAATCTGCTCATCTTTCTGCCGCTGCTGCTGGCGCACGTCATTGCGCCCGCCCGGCTCTCGGCGGCGCTGCTCGCCTTCTGTAGTTTCAGCCTCGCCGCCTCGGCCACATACATCGTCAACGACCTGCTCGACATTGAAGCCGATCGCCGTCATCCCAAAAAGCGTTTCCGCCCCTTTGCCTCGGGCGATCTTTCGGCCTTCGCCGGCCTGGCGATTGTCGCCGCATTTCTGCTGCTTGCGCTCATCGGCGCGCGCCTGCTTCCACTCGCTTTTCTTGGATGGCTGGTGCTTTATCTCGTCACTACGTTCGCGTATTCGATGTACCTGAAGCGCGTAGCTCTGGTCGATGTCGTGGTGCTCTCCGGCCTCTACACGCTGCGCCTGCTGGCCGGCAGCGCCGCAACCGGTTCGCACATTTCGCACTGGCTGGCCGGCTTCTCGATCTTCCTGTTCTTCTCGCTTGCCATCGTCAAGCGCTTCGCAGAACTCGAGAACCTGCGCTCCAGCGGCTCCCCGCCGCGCAATGGCCGCGGCTACCTGGTGGCCGACATCGGCCAGTTGCGCAGCTTCGGCACTGCCAGCGCCTTCGCCGCAACTGTAGTCTTTGCCAACTACATAAGCAGCAGCGACGTAACCATCCTCTACCGGCATCCCGAGCGGTTATGGATCATCATGCCGCTCATGATCCTGTGGCTCTGTCGTGTATGGCTGCTCGCTTCGCGTGGCAATCTCAATGAAGATCCGCTCGTCTTCGCGCTCACAGACAAGATGAGCCTGCTGCTCGGCGTAGCCGTCGCAGGCATCATCCTATTTGCAATTTGAAAATTAGCTGAACAGATCCTTCATCTTCTCAAGCAGGCTTGGCGACGAAGGCTTGTTCTCCACCGTCATCGACTCCGCCAGCTTGGTCACCAACTCGCGCTGCGCGCGGCTCAGCTTCTTGGGAATCTGCACCACGACCTTGACGACCAGGTCACCCTTGCCGCGATCGTTGAGGTACGGCACACCGCGTCCGCGAATGCGCAGCTCCTTGCCGCTCTGCGTACCTTCCGGAATGCGAATTGGCACCGGTCCGTCGATACCCTCAACCTCAAACTCCGCGCCCAGCGCAGCCTGCGGAAAGCTGATAGGGATCACGCAGTGCAGGTTGTGGCCTTCGCGCTCAAAGAAATCATGCGGCCGGATGGCGAGAATCACATACAAATCGCCCTTCGGCCCACCTGCGCGGCCTGCATCGCCCTCGCCCGAGTAGCGGATCCGCGTTCCGTCTTCGACTCCTGGTGGAACTTTCACATGCAGTTTCGCCTCGGCTGCCGCGCGGCCTTCGCCACGGCACGCCGTACACGGATCTGTGATTACCTGTCCTGTGCCGCCGCACGCGCCGCAGGTGCGCGCCACTGAGAAGAATCCCTGCTGGTAGCGAATCTGCCCGCGCCCCTGGCACTGGCTGCACACGCTCGGACCGCGGCCCGATGCGCTGCCGCGCCCATTGCACACTCCGCAGACCTCGAGCCGGCGAATCTTGATATCCGTCTCCGTGCCGAAGATCGCGTCCTCAAAGTCAATGGTCATATCGAAGCGCAGATCGTCGCCGCGGTGCTGCCGCGACCCGCGCTGCGAGCTGCCACCCATGTTGAACATCTCGCCGAACAAATCGCCGAAGATGTCGCCGATATCCACGCTGCCTGAGAACGGGCTGCCGCCGAATCCAGGACCGCCGCCGCTGAGCCCTGCATGACCGTAGCGGTCATACACCGCGCGCTTTTCCGCGTCGCTCAGCACCTGGTAAGCCTCGCTGGCCGCTTTGAACTTCTCTTCGGCCTCCCGGTCGTCAGGGTTGCGGTCAGGATGATATCTCAGTGCCTGCTTGCGATAGGCGCTCTTCAGCTCCTGCTCTGAGCAGTCACGGGAAACGCCCAGAACCTCGTAGTAATCTGCTTTGCCCACACCTGTATTAGAACTCATTTGCTCCGCTGCTCAAACCATTTCGCGCTCAGCGCGCCATTATTCATTTGTCTGCTTGGGATTGCTCGCCACGCGCACCATCGCGGGCCGCAGCAGCCGCTCGCGCAGCTTGTAGCCGCGCCGAATCTCCTCGGCCACATGCTGATCGGGCAGATCGTCCCGCTCCACAGTGCCCAGCGCCTCATGCACGCGCGGATCGAAGACCTCGCCCACTGTAGGCACCGGAACCACCTGCATCTGGCGCAGAATCTCTTCCATCTGCTTCACAATCAGCGCCACGCCCGAGCGCAGTTGCTCAGCCGATCCGGTCGACTTGAGCGCCAGCTCAAAGTTGTCCACCACCGGCAGAAACTGCTCGACGACCGATCCCGTCGCGTAATCGCGAAACTCCACCCGCTCGCGCTCAGCCCGCTTGCGTGCATTGTCAAACTCGGCCTGCAGACGCGCCAGCCGGTCCAGCAGCTGATCGCGCTCCGCCTTCAGCAGCTCCAGCTCCGACGGGGCCGCAGCCTCCACCGGCTCAGCCGCAACTGCCTGTCCCTCTGCCGGCTCCTCTGCCGAGCCCTGCGCAATCTCCAGCGGGTCCATCACGTTCAACTCTTCTGTATCCTGCTTTGCCATACTTCCCGGCTTTCTCCTTCTTATGAACCTCAATCGGGTATCCCCCGTCCGCCGCCAGAATCGCAGCCGTGCACATGTTCAAATTTCTTATGAAGTGCAGACGGCTTACTGGCAGCGCCTAATCGGCAGGAACCTCAAGTATGCGCTCGGACATCCGCGCAATGTAGCTCACTGCCTGAATCATCTCCTGATATTGGATGCGCGTGGGTGCAATAACGGCGACAGTTCCCAGATTTGTGCCGCCCAGCCGCGCCGGCGCACCAATCAGCACCAGATCCTGCATCGCCGGCGAGGCCTCATCCAGCCCCACCACTACGCGAACTTCCTGCCTGCGCCCATCCACATAGGCATTCAGCAGCTCGATCAGCCGCTGCTTTGCCTCGAGCGCTAGCAGCATCTGCCGCAGCCGCTCGCGGTCCGCCTCTGCCGAAATCAGGTTGGCAATTCCTTCCACAAAGATGGTCGGCGCAATTTCGCTGCCCGCCAGGGCTCCTTTGCGGCAGAGCTCTTCCACTGACGCAACCAGTTGCCGGTAGGCCTCGCGTTCCATTTCCACCCGCCGCGCCACCTCGGCGCGAATCCGCTCGATGGGCCAGCCGCGGAAATTCTCGTTCAAGTAACGACCTGCTGTTTCAAGCTCAACGTGAGTCATCTCACGGTCCAGCACCAGCACGCGGTCCTGCACCGCACCCGCCTGCGTCACCAGCACAGCCAGTACCCGGCCCGTCGCCAGGCGCGAAAAATGAATGTGCTCCAGCACCTGCCCGGCTGTTGAGCTGGCCAGCGCCACGCCCAGCCCGCTCGAAATCAGCGCCAGCACGTGCGACGTGCGCTCCAGGTATTCATGAGAGCTCGATACGCCCGAATAGCTATCGTCGATCTGCCCCCGCCGTGCATCGCTCAGAGGAGAAGCACCCTGTCCAATCACGTTTCCCGTCTGGACAGCCGACGCCAGCCGCCCCGGCTGTGTGATCTGTTCAACGTAGTAGCGGAAGGCCGCCGCCGTCGGAACCCGGCCGGCCGAAGTGTGCGGCTGCTCAAGCAGCCCGGTATCGCCCAGCGTCGCCATCACGTTACGCAGCGTAGCCGAGCTCAACCCCTCGCGGTTGGCAAAGTAGCGGGCAAGCGCCTGCGACGCCACCGGCTCGCCGGTAGCGATGTACAGGTCGATGATAGCCGTAAGCACCAGCCGCTCCCGCGGACTGAGCCGTAGATCAGGCATCGTTATCGCTCCACATCGCGTCCCGCAAAGCGCCAGGAACCGGACATTTCCGCTGCCGCTTCAGAGCCTGTGTGCGCTCTCAAGCCCTTTTATTCCTGTCACTTAAATGCAAAAATCGCAATTTACCACTTCTCAATTTTAGAAATTCGCTTCTGTCGCTGTCAAGGCGTTCCGGTTCAGCGCGGTCTGGTAACCGCGTCTGTACACGCCACCAGCCTCCATCCCGGCCCCGGATATCTCCTGCTCTCTTCCCCCTTTCTGTGAACCGTTACTTTTGGGACTGTAATCCTGATTCGCTACATAACAACTAGACTGCAAAGAATTGCATCCAGTGGTATTGTTAAGCCCTAAGTCCTCTGCAAGCCGCGACAGGAGACCTAAAGACTCAACTCGCAGTCAACCTTTCCCCCGCGTTGCGTTCCTCACCCCCAGGGAGGACCAGATGCAATCGATCTTCGGCAGCAGATACCTCGCACATCTTGCACTTGCAGCAACTTTAATCGCAGCCATGCCTGCCTGCCAGGCGCAAGCCGCCGCTGCGTCATCCCTCGATAAGCACGCCCGCAAGATTCATCACCGGCTCGTAAAGTATCCGTCCGGAACCTACGTTAATGTAGTACTTCGCGATGGCTCGCAGACTGCCGGCGTTCTAAGCGCTGTAAGGCCGGCATCTTTCACTATCGCTAACTCTGACAACAATATTCCTGAAACCCACGCGTACGTTGACGTGGCCAGCGTGCAAAAGGGCCGCGAGTACATCGGCGCTGGCTCAGGCGGCCGTCATTTTCATTGGGTTCGCTGGAGCGTAGTCGGTGCAGCAGCCGCTGGAGCTGCCGTAACCGCCCTTGCGGTACGCTGAACAGGCCGGAGCGGGCCATCTCCTGGCACGGTACGCTCCCCTCGTGCGCCTGATAGATTTTAGATAGACGCTCATCGCAAACGTGCGCCCTATCCGGCTCCGTTATGCTTCCTCGTTTCTTGTGCTCTCCGGCAAAAAGTGAGGACATGGTGCGGCCACGCTTAGCCAGGAAAGAGTCTCATGTTTCATACAACAGAAGACATTCGCATCAAATGGACCAAGGTCGTCCTGCCTCCCGTTTTTCTTGAAGAAGACCTCCCGGTAACTGAAGCCGCTTCCACCACCATCTTCGACGCGCGCAATCAGATCACCGACATTCTTAATGGCCGTGACGACCGCTTGCTGGTCCTCGCCGGCCCCTGCTCCATCCACGACACCAGGGCCGCCCGCGAATACGCCGCCCTGCTCAAGGGCGCCATTGACGAGTTCTCAGCCGACCTGCGCATCGTCATGCGCGTCTACTTTGAAAAACCGCGCACCACCATCGGCTGGAAGGGGCTGATCAACGACCCCTACCTCGACCAGTCTTACAAGATCAACGACGGCCTGCGCATGGCGCGCAGCCTGCTCATCGACCTGGCTGAGATGGGCGTGCCCACCGGCACCGAATTTCTTGACATGATCTCGCCGCAGTACATCGCCGGCCTTGTGAGCTGGGGCGCCATTGGGGCGCGCACCACCGAGAGCCAGGTGCATCGGCAGCTCGTCTCCGGCGTCTCCTGTCCGGTCGGCTTCAAGAACGCTACCTCAGGCGACGTGCAGGTGGCCATCGACGCCATTCTCTCTGCCGCCTACTCGCATACCTTCCTCGGCCACACCAAGCACGGCCAATCGGCTATCTTCGTCACCACCGGCAATCCCGACTGCCACATCATTCTGCGAGGCGGCCGCAAAACCGTGAACTACACCGCCGAGTCCGTGGCCGACACCGCCATCAAAATGGAGCAGGCCGGCGTCGCCCCACGCATCATGATTGACTTCAGCCACGCCAATAGCAGCAAAGACTACCGCCGCCAGGGCGAGGTCTGCCGCGATGTTGCCAAGCAGGTCGCCGGCGGTGACAAGCGGATTATGGGCGTGATGATCGAAAGCAACCTCGTGGCCGGCGCGCAGAAGCTCGACAACGGCAAGCCGCTCGTATACGGCCAGAGCATCACCGACGGCTGCATCGACTGGAAAGAAACGCACACGCTGCTCGGCGAGTTGGCTGCAGCTGTACGTGCGCGGCGCACTGCTTAAAGCGCCCCAGCCTCCGCTCGCAGCTTCGCTGCCTCGTCCGCCCGGCCCATCTTGTCCAGCAGTTTGGCATGCTCCGCAAGAATCGCCGCCAGCGTCTGGCTGTATTTCTGCTTCATAACCGGCAGGTCGGCAATCGCCTTGCGATGCGTCGCCTCGGCCGTGGCAAAGTCAGCCAGCGCAGCATCGTTCTGCCCGAGATTTGCCTCAACCACGCCACGCCAGAAATACGGCATGGCAAATTCCTGATCCTTGTCCGTGAGGCACTTGTGCGCCTCGTCCACAGCCATGTATTCCTGCGCCAGCGCAGCCTGTTTCTTGTTTGCCAGCAGCAGTGCATGCCCGTATAGCTGATATGAGCCCGTCCGGGCGAGTTGCGTGCTCAATGTCAGATCGCCGGCCTTCATCGACAGATCGAGCGTCTGCTTGCAGTTATCCAGTGCCTGCTGCACCGCCTGTGCTTTGATTGCGTCCATGCATTTCTGCTCCACAGGAAACCAGTCCTGTGCCGCCTTTTGCTGATCCGCGGTCGGTTGCTGCGCCGCGGGAGCCGTTCCCTTCGGCGCATCTGGACTCTGCGCTCCGCAAACTCTCACCAGCACAATCAGGCAACACAGCAAAGCAGCTTGACGCATCGCACCCTCGCACAAATCGAATTCCTTTCCCTCACGGGCAGCCT
Source organism: Occallatibacter sp. (assembly GCA_035546015.1). Lineage (GTDB taxonomy): Bacteria > Acidobacteriota > Terriglobia > Terriglobales > Acidobacteriaceae > Telmatobacter. Next base: position 6,637 of record DASZXD010000171.1, on the reverse strand, counting down.
CCCATCACCTTCTATGATCATAAGCAGCGTAGAGTCTTCATCGTAATCGAATCATGCCCACCATCTTCATCTCGGCCGGCGAAGCAAGCGGCGAGCACTACGGTGCTCTCCTCATTGCCTCCATCTGGCGACAACTCGCTCCAAAAGGAATCACAGCGGAGCTGTTCGGCATGGGCGGCGAACGCATGCAGGCCGAAGGCCTCGAGCGCATCGTCCGTGCGGAAGACATGGCCGTCATGGGCCTCACGGAAGTCGTGCGCCATCTGCCTCGCATCTACGGCGAGTTCCGCAAGCTCAAGCGAGCCATCCGCCAGCGCAAGCCAGACGTAGCCATCCTCATCGACTTCCCTGAGATCCACTTCCGTCTGGCGAAAGAGTTCCATCGCCGCGGCGTACCGGTAATTTATTTTGTGAGCCCGCAGCTCTGGGCCTGGAAGAAACACCGCATCAAGCTGGTTCAGCAATACGTGCGCCGCATGCTCGTGATCTTCCCCTTTGAAGAGCCCTTTTACCGCGAGCGCGGCGTCGATGCCGAGTTCGTCGGCCATCCGCTGGCGGAACTGCCGCTGCCCACCATTACCCGCGAGCAGTTCGCCGCAGAAGACGGCCTCGACCCCGGCCGCACCTGGATCGGCCTGTTGCCCGGCAGCCGCCCGCATGAGATTGCCGACCACCTTCCGGAAATGCTCGCTGCCGCACGTCAATTGACAGCGGCAAACCCCGCATCCAGCTTTGAATTCGTCATTCCGCTCGCGCCCACTCTGAATACCGCGCAACGCGCCGCTGTCTCGCGCCTCGCCGCAGAGCATGGCCACGGTCTCTCTGTCCATCTTGTCGACGATGCCCGCGCCGCGCTCCGCCACGCACGCGCCTCGGTCGTAGCCAGCGGCACGGCCACCGTGGAAGCAGCGCTCATCGGCAACCCCTTCGTCGTCGTCTACCGTGTCTCGCCCGCCACCTACGCCATCGCCAAACGCATCGTGACGGTGCCGCATGTGGCTATGGCCAACCTCATCGCCGGCCGCAGGCTGGTCCCCGAACTCATTCAGCACGACTTCACCGCGGCAAATATCGTCCAACATCTTGCGGCCCTGCTACCCGACGAGGCACCTCGCCAGTCCATGATGGAGGGGCTCAGATCCATTCGTGACGCATTGAGCAGGCGTCCCCGCACCACAGAAACAGGCCATCCGGGCGCAATCGAGCGGGTTGCCGCTGTAACAATGGAAGAACTCGAACGCGCCGGGGCGATACAATCCTGAAACAACTTCCCGGCGGCGGGAATGCGATGATGACTGCTATGCGTAGACTGACGTACTGGCCGCGGCCCCGGGTCGCTTATCAGATCGGATCGTACCGCTTCTTTACCTTTTTCGGCCTGCTGGCTCTGCTATTGGCCATGCCGATTTGCCTTTCCGCCCAGCGCGAGCGTCCTGCGCTCCATGCCACCGGCTACGTCATCAATGCCGAACTCGACCCGGCTACCCATCATCTCACCGCCACAACCGTCGTGAGTTTCACTGCGCCGCCCAATCAGGACGTCGTTACCTTCGGCTTTCATCCCGCGCTCAAGATCACCAAGATCACAGACGAGTCCGGCAAAGTCCTCGATGGTGAGCGCACTGCCGACGGCTCCATCCGCGTTACTCCGTCCGCCCCGTTCACTGAGGGCCAGACCGTCCGCTGGACCTTCGTTTACGACGGCGTCATCACCGGCAATGAAGACGGCCCCATTGAAGGACTCAAGCTGGCCGCTATTCAGGAGCCCATCAGCTACCTGCTCTACCCCGCCCGCTGGTTCCCCACCACCGGCTACATGACAGATCGCTTCACCGCCGAGATGCACATTCGCGTCCCGCAGGGCATGCGCGTCTTTTCGAGCGGCAGCACAGGGCAGCCGAAACCGGTCACGCTTTCCAGCGGCAAGCCCGGTGAGGAGTTCGACTTCAACTGGAAGAAACCCGGTTTCCCCGGAACCGTCATCGCCGGACGCTATCTCGACCCGTTTTCCGTGGGCGCAGGCAACGTCAAGGTCTATCTCACCGTCAGCCATCAGCAGTCTGGCAACCAGTTGGCCCAGACCGCCACCAAAGAGTACGACTTCTTCACCGACAGCTTCGGCCAGTCTGAAACCACACGCCTCAATGTCGTTGAAATCCCCGACGATACGCTGCCCGCCGTCTGGGCGCCGGAGCTGGCCGCCATCATGGGCTCCCGCGTAGGCGACAAGTCCGGCATCCGCCTGTTGGCCAATACCATTGCGCACCAGTGGTGGGGATGTGAAGTCAGCCCCCGCACGCTCAACGACGCCTGGATCACCAACGGTATGTCCCGCTACGGCGAGCTGATGTACGTGGAAGACGACACTGGCCGCAACGCCCTCAAGGCCGCTCTCGAAGACGTCTCCGCCGGCGCACTTGCTTACGACACCATCCCGCTCTCGAGCGCCGGACGCCTTAGCCCCTTCTCGCCACAGTTCCAGTCCATGACCCTCGAAAAGGGCGCCATGATCTTCCACATGTTGCGCGGCGTCGTTGGCGACAAGATGTTTCTTAACATCCTCAAAGGCGCTCTCAGCCAGTACTCGGGCCAGCCGATCCGCACCTCTGAATTCGAGAAGGTGGCCGAAGAGCAGAGTCAGCAGCAGCTTCTGCCCTTCTTCTCGCAGTGGATTGACGGCACCGGCGCTCCGCATTTTACAGACAAGTACGCTGTTTACCGGCTAGGCAACAATAAGGGCTTCCGTACCATCGGTGAAATCGATCAGGATCTCGACCTCTTCCGCATGCCCGTCGAGTTGCGCGTCGAGACCGACGGCAAGACAGTCACCCAGAAGATCGACGTGGTTGGTACGAACTCGCAATACGTCGTCGACACCTTCGGCCGCCCCCGCCGTATCAGCATCGACCCGCAGGACTGGGTGCTCAAGACGACACCCGATCTGCAGGTGCGCATCTCCATCCTCAAAGGCCAGCAGCTCGTAGCCCAGGGCGATCTGGTCGGCGCCTTGGCCGAGTACCAGAAGGCACTCACTGCCAACCCCCAAAGCTCGCTGGCCAGCTATCGCATCGGCGAAGTGCTTTTCACCCAGCGCAACTACCAGGCCAGCGTTAACGCATTCCGCGACGCTCTCCGTGGCGACGATGTGCCGCCGTGGACCGAGGTCTGGAGCCATATCGCCATCGGCAAGATCTTCGATATCACTGGCCAACGCGACCGCGCGGTCAACGAGTATCGCCTCGCCGTGCAGACCAACGACAATACCCAGGGCGCTGTCAACGAAGCCCGCCAGTACCTGCAAAAGCCCTACACCCGTCCTGACAACGAGTGAAGAATGGCAGCAAAAAGTGAAGGCCAGCCGCTGAGGCTGGCCTTGCTGTTTTTCAATAGGTTAGAGCCTATTTGTTGTTCTCATACTTGTTATCGCCCAGTGAGATGACCTGCAGATCCACCTTAGCCAGCCCGTTGTTGACCATGGCCAGCTTCTTTGCAGCGCCATAGGAGAGGTCGATCACTCGGCCCTCCTTCTCCAGGTCGCCGCGGTCGGTGATCTTCACCACCACTGCGCGCTTGTTTGACCGGTTCACCACCTTCACAATCGAGCCGAAGGGTAGCGAGGGATGGCAGGCAGTCATGGCATTCATGTCGAACCGTTCGCCGCTGGCCGTCTTACGCCCATTGAAGACCCCTCCGTACCACGAAGCAATCCCGTGGATCCGGTCCTTCCACTCCACCTTTGGCGCCGGTTGCTGCGCCAGTGAAGTTGGTGTTGCGCTCGCAGCCAGGGAAGCCGGAGCGGTTGAGGCTGGCATCAGTAGACGTGCATCCGCCTGCACGGTCCGCGTGAACGACAATGCGATCAGCGCGGCCAGCGCAACCGAAGAAGCTCCTGCCAGCGCGTAATCCCGTAGCGGAGTTTTTGCGTTCAAGTTGCGTGATTTCCGTCTCATAACCATTCCACCATTTTATCAATCCGATACTCCTCCACGCCCACAAATGGCAATGCCCTGCCAGGATTTCTTGTTGAAAACACCCTCCTCCGGAGTTGCCTGGAAACGTATCTTTTCGCCGATTTTGCACTAAATCTGGTGCAAAATCGGGCTCCTTTACGGCTGCTTTTAAGGCATTTTTTCCAAGACAGGCAAGGACAGATTCCTCCGATTGAGACTTATTGTCCGTAGACGCGTCTTCAGTGAATAGGAAGGCGAAGGGGGTATGACATTGAATCCAATCTATTTAAAATGTCTCTTGTACGCTGCAGCCCTTGCTATGGCAGCGCTGGCCGCCGCCCAGCAGCCCGATTACAGTGCTCCCGGCCCGGTACCGTCGGCAATCCGAGCCGCCAAGATGATCTTCGTCTCTAATGCCGGGTCAGACAGCGGCCTGTTTCCCGAGCCCTTCAGCGGCGATCCGAGCCGTCCTTACAACGAGTTCTATAACCAGCTCAAGGCTGCCGATCATTACCAGCTGGTCGATGATCCATCTGCAGCCGATCTGGTTCTCGAACTGCAACTCACCTCTCCCAGCGGTCCGCAGCGTCCAAGCAAACAAAACGGCGCTTCTGATCCGCTGCCCATGCTCCGGCTGGTCGTCTATGACCGCAAAACACATTACATCCTCTGGGCGGTGACCGAATCGGTCGAGATGGCTTTCCTGCAGAAGACCCACGACCGTAACCTGGATAACGCCATCAAAGCCATCCTCACTGACTTTGAGGCTGCAGCCGGCTTTCCACCACCCAAAGCCCCCTGACCGAGGCAATCACTCGCGCGCTACCGGCGAGATCTCCGCAACTTCAAGCCGCTCGTCGGCCTTCAGGTAGCCTTTGCGCCGGAACCAGTCCTCCATCGCCACCCCCAGCCGGTCTATTGGAACCCGATTTCCGGCCTCCAGCAGGCCATCCGCAGCCGGCAGCGTGTCGTCAAAGACCGCGTCGTTGGTAAAGTTCCGCATGGCAAAGTTGTCGATCCAGGCGATGGGGCAGGCGTGGTGCACCCCTTCCGCATCGATCCGCTCTATTGAGATGCGCCGCGCAAACATGTTTTCACTGTAGTTTACGGCTTGGCCGCAGGCGCCGCCGCTTCCTTCGACTGCTCAGCCTCTACGTGGAACTGCTTGAAACCGTAGTCCTTCTCCACAATGTGCTGGCGCAGGTTCTTGAGCAGCAGCACGCGCGCCTGCATGTTGGCCTCGCCGCCCGTCGGCAGCCATAGCCCGTTCTGCACCGGCGCCTGGTCGAACCAGATACTCGATCCCTTCTGGACGCTCGCAAACAGCCCACCCATGATGCGGAAGTTGTCATAAAAGGTCACTTCCATGTGTGCCACTTGCCGATCGGTCTCGTCGATCCATACCGTGCCCTTCAGCTTCTTCGACGCATCCTCCACGACTCCATGCGTCTTGGCATCCTTGCGGCCTACAAAATCGAAGACAATCGTCGGCCGTCCGCGATAATTCACCCGCCGCGGATTGAATACGTCCATGATCTCCAGCAGCCGGCTGATCGAAATTGCCGGCCCCTCAACCGGCTGCCCTGGCGGCGTATTCTGCGCCTTCTCTACGAGTTTCGTAATGCGCTCGTTTTCTTTCTGCTCGTCGTTGCCGCTCAGCGGCTGACCGTCTTTTTTCACCTTCCGCTGAATAATGTGCCCGTTGACGAAGAAGTCGTTATACTCCTCGGTCTGCGTCTTCGTCACCTGCCCGTTCGAGTCCACATCCTGGATCGTCTGCAATGAGTTGTATGTGTAGTTCTCGCGGACCTTTTCAAGCTGCTTCTGGTGAGCCTCAACCTCATGCATGAGCTGCCGGATATCAGGTAGCGCCGCATCGGCCGCACACGCCAGAACCGCCGCCTGGGCCGCGAGCAGCCCCGCCAGCCCAAGCCGGCATCCCATCCTGAGCCGGTTCCGAAATCGCGTCGTGTCTGGTTTCATCAGTTGCAGGCTGCGGCGCATAGCAGTTTGGACGCGCTTGCGCACACAACAGTCGCCCGCTCCGCGGCGCAGAAACCTCTTGCACCGCCCTCGCAGCGCCTATACCTTAGCCTATACCGCTCGAGAGACTGGTTGCGGTAGTGAAAAAGGAGAACCCATGCTCGGACTGCTGCTGCATTGGATTCTGAGCGCACTTGCTCTGCTGATTGTTTCCAGAATCGTACCGGGCTTTCATGTACAGGGGCTTGTGCCGGCCATGATCGCTTCGCTGGTGATCGGCCTGCTCAACGCGACGGTTGGCCTCGTCCTGAAGATCATCACTCTGCCGCTGAGCATTCTTACTCTTGGCCTGTTTCTGCTGGTCATCAACGGCATCATGATCATGATCGCGTCAGGCATTGTACCGGGCTTTCAGGTGAGAGGCTTTGTACCGGCCTTTATCGGTGCCATCATCCTTGCTCTGCTGGGCATGGCCATCAAGGCAATGACCAAAGACGCGTAGCTACCGCTTCTCCTGCGGCGCAGATTTCTTCTTCACCGGAACCTCGGCTGTCTTCTTCTCAGCCTTCACCGGATGCGTCAGCACCGGTCCGTTCAGGGTCTGTGGTGTGCGGATTGCACCCGCGCCGCCAAACCCGCCCTGCGCACCGTCGTGCACCGGCACAGGCATCGTGTGCCTCTGCCACGGCTGCACGCGCGAATAT
>DASZXD010000170.1:0-3067 GCA_035546015.1 Occallatibacter sp. | reverse complement strand
CTTCGAGATCGCTGAAGCCTTCGACTGGAATGTGCCTGACCACATCATCGTCCCCGGCGGCAACCTGGGCAACAGCTCGGCCCTTGGCAAAGGTTTCCGCGAGTTGCACGAGCTCGGCCTCGTCGCGCGCGTTCCGCACATCTCCGTCGTGCAGGCCGAGGGTGCCAATCCGCTGGTGCGCAGCTTCGCCAGCAGCAACGGCGCGTCCATCGAGCCTCTGGAAGCTCATACCCGTGCCACCGCCATCCGCATCGGCAATCCCGCTTCATGGCGCAAAGCCGCCAGTGTCATCCGCGACAGCCATGGCTGGTGCATCGACGTCACCGAAGCCGAGATAGCCATTGCCAAAGCCGAACTGGGCGCTGAAGGTCTTGGCTGCGAGCCTGCTTCAGCCGTAACGCTCGCCGGCCTCAAAAAGCTCCGCGCCAAGAGTCTCATTGCGTCCAGCGATGTCGTCGTCCTCGTCCTCACCGGCCACACTCTCAAAGACGCCGACTACACCATCGACTTCCACCGCGGCACTCTGCTCAGCGAGCAGGAAACCGCTGGCCGCGAACAGGAAACCGCCGCACTGCGCCGTAATGCCGTCGTTGTAGACGCCACGCCCGCCGCCGTGCTCGAAGCCATGAAGGGCATGTCTGCATGAGTTCGTCACCTTCGCAAGAGCAGGACATGCCCGGCGCTCTCCGTCTGCGTTTGCCTGCGACATCCGCCAACCTCGGAGCCGGATTCGACACCGCGGCCATCGCCCTCGATTTCTATCTCACAATCGAAGCCGAGCCCGCGCAGGAGTTTTCCATCTCCGCGACCGGCCGCGATGCCGAGCGCTGCTCCCGCCTCGAAAACAATCTCATCCTTGAGGCCTACAAACGCATTCTCACTGTAAATAACCGTCCCATCGTGCCGCTGGCCATCCGCATGGTGAATGGCATCCCCTTGGGCATGGGCTGCGGCTCGTCGGCTGCCGGCCGTCTGGCCGCCATCGCAATGGCCAGCCATTATGGTCGGCTGGGCTGGGATACAAACCGCATTCTTTACGAGGCCTACCTTCTCGAAGGCCATCCGGACAATGTAGCCGCCTGCTGGCTAGGCGGGTTCGTAGCCGCCGCCTGCGAAGGCGACAAGGTCTACGCCGCCCGCGTCGCGCCTCCTGCCGCCTGGCGGGCCATCGTAGCCCTGCCTGCCGATCCGCTGCCAACCAGCAAGGCCCGCTCGGTGCTTCCGGCCAGCTATCCAGTGGCCGATGTAGTCGCCAACCTCCAGTCCGTCTCCATTCTTGGCCTCGCCTTCTCCCAGGCCCGCGCTGATCTCCTGGCCGTTGCCATGCACGACCGCATCCACCAGCCCTACCGCGCACCCATCTGCCCGTTCCTGCCCCTGTTGCTGCCTCTGGTAAGCGGCAACGGCATCCTGGGAGCAGCCCTCAGCGGAGCTGGCCCCAGCGTCCTGGTGATCGTAGACAGCGAATCCAGCCTTTCCGCGGCGCAAGCGGCTATCCGCGCTGCCCTTGGCCCCTCTCAACCAGCAGAACTACTGGTGTGCCATTTTGTTACTAACGGAGCTGAGCCATCATTTGCAGGGGAGTAAACAGGGTGGAAAGCACCACTGGCAGGGCATCGGCGTTGTCTAAGCCCTTGTTTCGCGCTAGTTAATCATTCGGTAATTCTTTTTGATCCGGCTAATGTCATTCTGGATAATCACCAATCTTTGGTTACTGCGCGATTACTGAAGTTTCCTTGCGTTTCCTTCTGGGAACACATAAATTCGCACCGTGAGCAGTTCTGGGGGAGGGCTGCTCTAGCGCCCGTGATCCTACCTGGATCCGGGCGCTTCTAATTTGCTGCCGCTTCGGTCTATACTTCTGCAAATCCCATACAGAAAAGGGCTTGCACCCGGTTTAACGGTGTGATTCGGTCACTGACCTGTTGCGTCGGGAGTCTGTGGCAGGTTTCAGCATCTCCCCATCCTGCGACTTTCCCAAGATATCCGCATCTATTAGTCTGCAGTTTCTTGTAGACTTGGAACTGCTGGGTCGGCAAGGAGGAACATGGCTGGGTTGGGAGTTCTGGAAGTTAACGATGCAAATTTTGACCAGGAAGTGCTGAACAGCGAGCAGCCGGTCTTGGTGGATTTCTGGGCTGTCTGGTGCGGCCCTTGTAAGGCGATTGCGCCCATCGTGGATAGCATCGCAACGGCCTACGCAGGCAAACTGAAGGTGGCCAAGGTCAACGTGGACCAGAACGGCGCCACGCCTTCGCGCTACGGCATTCGCGGCATCCCCGCGCTCTTGTTCTTCAAGGGCGGCAAGGTAGCCGATCAGATTGTTGGCTACGTTCCGCAGGACGTGATCGAAGAGAAGGTGCAGCGCCTTCTCGCCCAGGTTCCACAGACTGCCTAAGCAGGTCGCGTAGAGTTAGAGTTTTGGTAGAAAGGCCCGGCAACATAGCCGGGCTTTTCTCTGTTTATCGACGCCCAGCTACCCGCGCCCGCGAAACTGGATAATGCGCCGCCGGTCGCGTTTGTTCGGCCTGCGCTCTGGCAGCGGCATCATCTGTTGCATGGCGCGGCGCTCCTCGGCCAGCTTCATCCGTGCCTCACGGCTTGCATCGGATTCCCGATAGAGTGTTTGCGCTACAGCCGCTGGGCCGCGCACCTCGCTCGTTGCCAGCACGGCAACTTCGAAGACGCCGCCGTCATTCTCGATGCGCAATCGATCGCCCACGCGCACTTCGCGCGCCGGCTTGGCCTTCACGCCATTTGATTCGATGCGTCCAAGGTCACAGGCCCGCGACGCCAACGCCCGCGTCTTGAAGAAGCGCGCCGCCCATAGCCACTTATCGATCCGGACAATGCTCATAATGGATTGATGGTTGTGCGGCCCGTATCCGCACCCGATTGCCGAATGGCCGGCTCAGGCGTTTTCGTTGGTCTTCCAAATATAGAGATATTCCGCATCGCTTGATGTGGCCACGTCCATACCCTTGAGACGTGTAGCTCGATTCAGAGCTGATCTGACGTTCTCCTTCGTATCTGGCAGCGCCGCGAGCGGCACTTTTAATGCAGCCCC
>DASZXD010000169.1:0-10490 GCA_035546015.1 Occallatibacter sp. | reverse complement strand
CTTTATTAGAGCCTCACCAGAGGCAGGGATGGTTTTGCGCTTGCGAGGAATGCACAGCGCACGAGGTCTACCCGTCCGGTACAAAGTGCTCGGACGGGTTTTCACCTTTTAGTGGAACTGCCGGATCATGTCCTGAATGTAGTACACGATCACAAATACGGTCGCCGCAGCGAGCACCCACAGGGCGACGCGCTGGTATGGCTCGATTTTTCCCAACTTAGCCGAAATCGCGGCCTGCGTGGTCTTCTCCTGCTCAAAGGATTCATCGAGAAAGATCTGGTCATCTTCATCGCGGCTCAGCTTAATGGTGTAGATTTTGAGCGCAGCGACCACCACCACCAGTGCACACCACACGATCCACATTGCCGGAACCATTGGCATAGTCCACCTCACAGAGATCTTTGGTCAATCATCTGGCCCAGGCCGCCCGCGGGCTGCCGTCAAAATCAGCTCCGCGAGTTCAATAGCCTTACGGTCGCAAATCTAGCGCCGTAATACGGGTTGTTTCTGTGATGGTGGTCACAACTAAAAATCCGCGCGGAGAGGATGGATGCTCCGCGCGAACAATATACAGCCGGTCAAGCGGCGACTACTCGACTTCCTGCCGGGCGCGATAGCCGTCGCGAGCGACGATCTGGTACTGCAAAGGCTTGCGCTTCTGGTCCTGCATGCGTAAGGGATTGCCTTCGTCGTCTACCAGTTCAACACGCAGCTTGCGATAGGTGCCGTCCTGCTTGGTGTTAGTGGGCCGGTAAACCAGCTCATATTTGGCGCGGATATTTTCGTTGATGGTCCGCACCATATCGGGCAGTTCTCCGGTGAACTTGGGCTCGAACCACATGCCGCCGGTGAGCGATGCAAAGGTGCGCATCTCGTTGTCGGCCTGCAGGTAATCCATGTCGCGCATGGACTGCATCATGCCTCCCTGCCCTTCGGTCATCTCACGCAGCAGGCCGCCTGTCGAAATGGCATAGATGGTAATATCCTGCGAGTTCTTGACGGCTTTCAATATCTTGTCGAAGGTAAGCTTCGACATTGTGTCGATACCAGACGCGATGAGGATGATGTACTTCTGGCCCGGAATGCGAGAGAGGCGGTCCATCGACTCGTACAGAGCGTCAAAGACGTTGGTTTCGCTGAAGGCCGCCGGCATGAATACAGACATGCCCAATTCGTTGATGGCCTGCTGAATCTGGTTCTTGTCCTGGGTGAAGTCCACATAGATGTGCGTCTTCATGTCGAAGGTCATGAGCGCTACATAGTCCTGCGGCCTGAGTTGCTGCGTAAAAGCCCACGCGGAGTTGAGCATGTCCATGCGGAAGATCCAGCCGCGCGCGGCAAATTCGCACAAAAGCAAAGCAGTGATCGGCGCCTCAACGCGCTTGAAGCCGAGCACCTTCTGCTGTACACCGTCTTCGTAGACGCGGAAGTTTTCAGGCTTGAGGCCGGGGACAAACTGACCGGTCTTTTTGAGTAGAACGCCCACATCCACTGTCACTTCAGGCACATCGATGTGCAGGGAAACCGGCGGCATGCCCGCGGGATTGGTCACCTTGGGCTCAGGTGGGGCAGGCGGCGCTGGCGGTACTTCATCGGAATTGTCCTTTTTCTTGGGTACCGCAATCACTCCGGTGTCGCCGCTAGGACCGCCGGCAGCGGGAGCGGTCTGGTCCTGTTGCTGTTGGCTCGCGCTCTGCGTCTGACTCTGTGCGGTACAAAGCGGCGCTGCTACAAAAGCCGCAACAGCCAGAAAGAGGACCGAAATTTGAAGTCGACGAAGTGTTTGGGGAATAGTGCGCGGCGTGGTCATAACAACCTCTGTGCTCACAAGCATAGACCATTCGATCGGCCGCTGTCGGGCAAAGACCGCACCGATAGCTGTACTCTAATAGACGTGGAGAACTGCCTGAAGGAAACCGGAACACGGACAGCCACGATGGTCTTTTCGCTGGCTCTAATGCTGGCTACGGCCCTGCCCTGCCTGGCGGCACAGCCTGTTGCCGGGGACCGTCCGGCTGAGAACGCCACAGCCGCAGCTACGGCTACTCCTCCGCCCAGCACCGGGGGCTTTTTTCCGCTGAGCCAGGTGCATCGCGGCCTGACAGGCACAGCGTGGACGGTCTTTGAAGGCACGCGCCCCGAGCCGATGCAGGTGGAGATTCTGGGCGTGCTGCGCAGTGCGCTTGGGCCACATCAGGACCTGATCCTGGCCCGGCTGCATGGCCCGAAGCCCGAGTACACCGGCGTGGTGGAGGGAATGAGCGGTAGTCCGGTCTATATCGACGGCAAGCTGCTGGGCGCACTTTCTTATCGCATCGGCCAGTTCAGCAAGGAGCCCATCGCCGGCATTACGCCCATTGAGCAGATGCTGCAGGTGCGCGACCTGCCGATCAATGCCATGCAGATAGCAGATGCGGCTCCTTCGCCTTCGCCTGCCGATCCTGCGTCGGGCAACGCCAGTTCACAGACGTCAGAAGAGATGAACTTCAGGCTCATCGATACGCCGCTGGTGATGAGCGGATTCAGCCAGCCGGCAATCGACTTCTGGCAGAAGCAGATGAGCGGTACGGCGCTGGCGCCGATTGCGGCCGGCGGCATGGGCGGTTCTTCAGACGCCGACATGCAGCCGTCGTCTGCAGCCGCGGCCGCGCTACTGCCGGGCTCGGCGATCAGCGCGCAACTGGTGCGCGGAGACCTTGAGATATCTGCCACCTGCACCATTACCTATATTGACCCCAAACAACTGCTCGCGTGCGGCCACCCGATTCTGCAGGCGGGCACGGTTTCGCTGCCTATGACCACGGCGGACGTAGTGACCACGCTGGCCTCGCCGCTGAATGCTTTCAAGATCATCAATACGGGTACAACCGTGGGCGTATTCACCGAGGATCGCGGATCGGCTATCCGTGGAGTGCTAGGCGCAACGGCGCACATGATTCCCATGCACATTGCGCTTGCCGGCCCGGACGATCGCCGCGCGCTCAACGTAGAGATTCTCGATCTGCCTTCGCTCACGCCGCAGGCCATGATGGTAGTGCTCTACCAGTCGCTGCTTCAATCGAATGTGAGCACGGCATCCATGAGCTACCACCTGACCGGGAGCATCGATCTCGATGGCTTCCCTGCCGTGCCGCTTAACCTGTGGTCTACACCGGGAGAGCTGATGCCTTCGCAGCTGATGCTTGCGCTGCTCGCCGGTCAGCAATTTACCGCGTTTTATACCAATGGCGCACGCCAGGGAACGATCCGCAAGATCGATCTGCATGTGGATGAGATTCCGCGTCGGCTAGGCGTAGAGCTCAAGAGCGCTCGCCTGGTTTCGAATGACATTGTGCATGCGGGCGACACGGTTGAAGTGGAAGCGACGATTCAGCCCTGGCAGCAACCGGCGCACAACGTGCGCATACCGGTGCGGCTGCCCAGCCGCCTGGGTTCGGGTACGCTACGCCTGCTGGTCTCAGACGGAGGCACGCTCGACCGCACGCTGCATCAGCCTCAGGTTCCCGCACGGCCTGCCACTCTCTCTACGCTGTTTGAAGAGGCACGGAACCGGCATGCGATGGACCGCATTTACGTGAGCCTGCTGGTGCCTGAAACCCAGGCTGGCATGAGCGGAGAGACACTTACCAGCATTCCGCTCTCTGTGGCCAATGCGCTTGAGCCCGTACGTACCGATAAAGAGATCACACTCAACGGTGAATCAGCGCAGGTTACGGCCGATGCACCTGCCGGCGGCGTGCTTTCCGGTTTTCAGGTTCTCGCTGTGCACATTATGCCGGGCGGCGGTTTAAACTAGACGCGGGGAATCAGTCACACCCATTTACTGCGCTGAGATTCGGAAGCTAGGATTCAGAAAGCCGGGATTCGGGAAAAACCGGAAAACTCGGTCTGCTCTTTTCCATGCGCCAGTGAGGACTCCAAGACATGGCTCAAATTCACGGGCTTGCAGCTCATGCAGCGGGAGCGGAACTTCTGCCCTATCACTACGACCCTGGCAAGCTGGGGCCGCAGGAAGTTGAGATCGCAATTACCCACTGCGGCATTTGCCATAGCGACCTTCACCTCATCTCGAACGACTGGGGCATTAGCCAGTATCCGTTCATCCCCGGCCATGAGGTGATTGGCACGGTGGCGGCGGTGGGCAGCGATGTGAACCTGCACAAAGTGGGTGACCGCGTAGGACTGGGCTGGCAGTCCAACTCCTGCGGCGAGTGCGAGTGGTGCATGAAGGGCATGGAGAACCTGTGCCCGCAGTCTGAGGCCACCTGCGTGCGCCGCAACGGCGGCTATGCCGACCGCGTACGCGCTAATGCACGCTTTGTGATTCCCATTCCCGAAGCACTCAAGAGCGAACACGCCGCGCCGCTGCTCTGCGGCGGGATTACGGTCTACAATCCGCTGCGCAGCCATGGGATCAATCCCTCGTCACGCGTGGGTATTGTGGGCATTGGCGGGCTGGGACACCTGGCAATTCAGTTTGCGCGTGTCTTTGGCGCAGAGGTTACGGCATTCTCATCATCAGCCGGTAAAGAAGAAGAAGTTCGCGCACTGGGCGCGCATCACTTTGTGAATACGCGCGAATCGAAGGCCATGAAGGAAGTGGCAGGCACGCAGGACTTTCTGCTGACGACGATCAACGCCGATCAGGAATGGGGCACGTATGTGCAGGCGTTGCGGCCGACAGGCACGCTTTGCTTTGTGGGCGTTCCGCCTTCACCGATTTCGCTGCAGGCGTTTCCGCTCATCGCCGGACTGCGCAGCGTGACCGGCAGCCCCATCGGCAGCCCGCATATGCTGCGCGAGATGATGGATGTTGCCGCACGCCACGGCGTGAGAGCCACCACCGAGTGCTTCCCTATGTCGAAGGCGAATGAAGCTATTGAGAAGGTGAAAAAGAATAAGGTGCGATATCGGGCGGTGCTGGCGAATTAGGGGTGGGACTGTATTATTTTCCAGGTCTCAGAAGCGAGATCTGGGCCAACCGTCATCTGTCATCTGAGATCAAAAAACGAAGCACATTACAAGATCGAAAACTACTAAATACGCAAACACGAAACCGAATTTACTCCATTCCTTATCACTCTTCGGCCACCATACCCAGGTGCATATACCTAAGAGAATCGCATTCGGCGCGAAGACAAGAAACTGAAGCCATCCCGGCCAGTCGGCAACCTTGGTGATGATCATTGCCGATGATTGTATAACTCAGCTATCCGCGCGGGTGGATGTAGTACACGAGTCCCAGATAATCGTCGGTCAGCAGAAAGGTGTTGGGACCGATGCGCAGGATGCCGCAGGGACGTCCGTGCACGATGGGCTTGCCGTTTTCCTGAGTGAGAAATCCGGTGATGAGGTCGTGCGGCTTACGATCGTTCGGCGTGAAGCGCACGACGCGATAGCCGGTGCCGATGTGAGGATGGCTGGCGCCGTGGAGCGCGACGACGAAGCTGTTGCCGAGCACTGTGTCGGTTGACGGAAAGTATGCGAAGCCGAGCGGAGAGCTGTGCGCAGCAAATGTTGTGTAAGCTGCGGGAACATGCTCGCAGGATTTCAGCGCGCCGGGCGCACGACCGAACTCTGCATTTGGATCGCGGCTGGACGCGTGGCCGCCCCCCGCGGTTAGATTTGTGCCGGCAGCGGCAACGCCGGTCTGCTTGCCGTAGACAGAATCCTCAGCACTGGCGGCGGGGCCCGGCGCTATCTTGTTTGGATCATCGAGCGACGGGAGCGGCGTGGTATCGAGGACGGGCTTGCCATGTGCAAAATAACATGTCGGCCAGCCGTAATTTGGCGGAGCGGAGGGAGCTTTGTCGAGCTGGAAGAATGTGTCTTCGGGAAGTTGATCGCCGAGGTGATCGTCGCCCATATTGGTTGCGAAGAGGGCGCCGCCGTCGAGGTCGGCGATGGCGCGGAGATCGACTGCATTGCGCAGACCCTGCGCAACGATCTTTGGATGTTTTCCGTCAGGGTCCATGCTCACGACTGAGGCCCGCATGACCTCCTGCTCCTGGCAATAATTACATGACGATCCAGCGGATATGAAAATGCGGGCTGCGCCGTTGACCTGCGCGACGGCGACGGTGCGCGTGAGATGCCAGCCTCCGTACTTGTAGCTGAGTCCATAGCCAGGGAAACGCATGAGCGTTTCGGGCGGCGAGGATGGCGCGCTATCTCCGGCGTTGTATTTGTAGCGGACGAGTTTGTCGGTCAGCGGCAGATAGAGCCAGCTCTGCTTTGTGACAGGATCGGTCCAGAAGGCAAGGTTGTTGGGATTGCGCAGGTGATCAAGATAATGCACCACGCGCTTGAAGGCGTGTGCCTGCGCGTCCCAGCCGTCGAGGATGAAGACGGAGCCTTGCGCGTTGTCTGAGATGTCGTGCATGCCGGTGACGAAGATGCGGCCGTCGGGCGACTGCGCAAAAAAGCGCACACGGCGCAGACCGCCGGCGGCAACACTGATGTCGAGTGAGTCAGGCAGCGTGAGTGTAATGAACTTACCCGGTGCGTAGTTGAGCGTGTGCCGTGCCTGCGCAGGAGAATGCATCGCTGCTGTCAGAGCAACGATGAAAGTCTGCGCAAGAGAAAGTAAGCGTGATGGCACGCTCTCAGTTTAGAGCCTTCGTTCTGCCTGCTTTCGTTAAGAGCTGCAGAGGGGGGCACATTGCGATCAAGCGAATCAATTGTTTCGGCGGCTACGATTGCTGCATTCTATGATGAAGAGCAGATATGAATCTTCAGGACCTGCGCTATCTGGTGGCTGTTGCCGAGCACCGCCACTTTGGCCGAGCTGCGGAGGCCTGCAACGTAAGCCAGCCCACGTTGAGCAGCCAGATCAAGAAGCTCGAAGACGAACTCGGGGTAACGCTGCTGGAACGAACTAACAAGCGCGTGGACCTGACACCGGTTGGGGGGCAGATTCTGACGCATGCGCGGCGTGCGCTGGCTGAGGCGAGCCAGATGGAGTTGGTGGCACTGGCGGCACGCGATCCGCTGGTAGGGCCGCTCAAGCTGGGCGTGATTCCAACGTTGGCGCCGTACCTGATGCCGCTGATTTTGAAGCCGCTGAAACAGGCCTGCCCGGACATGACGCTGGAAATTTGGGAGGACCAGACGCGGTCGCTGATCGACGGGCTGCGTAATCACCGGCTGGATGCAGCGCTGCTGGCAACTCCGCCGGATGCGCCGGAGATCACCGATCTGGCGTTGTTTGATGAACCACTGCTGGCGGCATTGCCGCTCAAACACCGGCTGGCGACAGCGAAGACGTTAAGCGAGGAGTCGCTTGCCGGAGAGCTGCTGGTGCTGGCGGACGGACACTGTCTGGCCATCCAGGCGATGGCCGCCTGCGGTGCGCGGAACGGGGTGCAGCGAGGTGCGATGCCCGCTTCGATGCAGGCCTCCACGCTGGAGACGCTGGTAAACCTGGTGGCGGCCGGTTACGGAACCACACTGCTGCCGGCGCTGGCTGCGGACTCCTTTCGCACGCGGGAGATCGTGCTGCGGCCGCTGGCCGGAGCCTCTTGCCGGACGATCCGGCTGGTGAGCCGTCCGGGGTTTCCGCGGGCTCAGGCCTTGAGGGCGCTGGAGCGGATCATCCGTAAGGCGACAAGCTCGGCAATCCCGAAAAAATGACGCCGCGATACGAAATTTTTGCCTGTGGATTCCCTGTGGAAAACATGGGAAAATCTACCATTCAAACAGGTGATTTTGGAATAAATTCCGGTAATCCCCGAAGAAGTAGAATTCCGGCCCCCCTTATCCACAAAAACACCCTTTGTGGCCGTTGACCCCCTCATCCAGGCTCCGTAGAGTCTCTAATCAAGATAGGTTTTCCGGGCCTGCGCCGGGCGGCATAACGGCCTTGCGCCTGAGCTCGGGATGAGGTAAAGCTTTCCCTCAGGTTTTGGAGAAACGATGCTGAAATTAAAGAAGATCCACATCCTCGGCTTTAAGAGTTTCTGTGACCGCACGGAGCTGACGGTTTCAGGAACCGGAATCGCCGGCGTGGTCGGGCCGAATGGCTGCGGCAAGTCGAACATTCTGGACGGCGTGAGCTGGGTGCTGGGCGAACAGAGCGCCAAAACCCTGCGCGGAACAAACATGCAGGATGTGATCTTTGCCGGTACGCGCGACCGAAAGCCGCTGGGCATGGCTGAAGTGACGTTGACCATGGTGGATCCCGATGCCTACGAGGGCCCCATCGCAGTTGAGCCTGAGGTGGTGGTAGACAACGATGGCCCGACGGACTGGAACGAGGATGAGGCGCGAAAGGCACGGGCTGCGGAGGCTGAGGAGATCATTGCCGCCGAGCAACCGGGCCAGGTGATCGAAGACGAGGGCGAACAGAACGCTCAGCCTGCCCTGCCTGGGACCGAGGGACCTCAGGCAGTGGTACTCAAGATTCGGAGGCGCAAGTTTCAGCGCACACCCCAGAAGGGCGAGATCGTCATTACGCGGCGGCTCTTCCGCACCGGCGAGAGCGAGTATCTGCTCAATGGCAAGCTGTGCCGGCTGCGCGATATTCAGGACATCTTTATGGGAACGGGCCTTGGGCCGGAGAGCTACGCGATCATTGGGCAGGAACGGATCGGGCAGTTGCTCAGCTCCAAACCGCACGACCGGCGGGCGATCATCGAAGAGGCTGCCGGCATTACACGGTTCAAGACGAAGAAACGGCTTGCGGAGTTAAGGCTGGAATCTGCCAAGCAGAATCTGGCGCGCGTGGACGACATTTTTGAAGAAGTCACGCGGCAGATGAACTCGCTGAAACGGCAAGCGGCGAAGGCCGAGCGGTTTGTGGCGGTGCGCGATGAGCTGCGTGGACGGCTGCGCGTGGTACTGGCCAGCCGCATGGCGGCGATGGACGCTGAGCAGGCGCGGTTGGAGCAGGAGATTAACGCGCTCAGCGAGCAGGTAACCGCTTCGGCCACTGAGATTGCAGAGCACGAGGCAAGCCAGCACACGCTGACCGAACGCGGATACGAATTGGATCGCGAGGGTCAGGCGGCGCAGACTCGAGCCAATGAGGCTGCCGTGGAGTTGGAGCGCGCGACGGCGCGCGAGCGCAGCAACACCGAGCGCGTGAGCGAACTGGAGGCGCGCATTGCTGCGGCGGGCGCAGAGCTTGAGCAGACGAAGACGCAGCTGGGCACGATTGCAGAAGAACGTGCCCAGCAACAAAGCTTTCTTGAGACTGCGGCGGGCGAGGCGCGCGAGTTCCGGCAGAACGTGGAGGCGCGGCAGCAGCAGGCGCGCTCGGCAGCAGAAGAAGTCTTCACCGCTGAACGGCAGTTGGAAAGCAGCCGGCGGCATGCGATGCATCTGCTGACGCAGGCGGGCAATGCACGCAATCAAACGGCGCAGGCTGAAGAGAGCCTTGCGGCGCTGGAGCGTGAGGCTGAACGGTTGGAAGCGGAGATGCGCCAGGCGCGCAACGAGCGCGAGAATCTGGGCGTGGAAAGCGGACAAGCGCAGCTCAAGTTTGAGTCGGCGGCGGAAGCCTTGAAGCGGCTGCAGGATGAGATTGTTGCACTGCGCGAGTCTCTGCAGGCCAAACGCGCGGAAGAGAACGAGCTGCGTACAAGGGCGAATCAGCTACGCAGCGAGCAGGCGAAGGCGGTTGGGCGGCGGGATTCGCTGCAGGCACTGATTCGCAATCACAGCTACTCGACCGATTCGGTGCGCAAGCTACTCAGACCGGATGCGCTGGGGCATGGTATGGCGCCGAAGGGCACGCTTGCCGATTTTCTCGAAGTGAGCGGCCAGCATGAAGGTGTTGTTGACGAGTTCCTGCGCGAAGAGCTGAACTATGTGGTCGTGGAGAGCTGGGGAGTGGCCGAAGAAGGCGTGCGGCTGCTCAAGACCAGCGACGGACGCGCGACATTTCTCATCCACTCCGATGCGCAGGGCGAGCTGTTTGAGCCGGGAACAGGCCTGGTCAATGAGCCGGGCGTAACGCCGCTTCGCGATGCAATCAGGGTGCTGAACGGTTTTGGGCGTTCGCTTGAAACTATCCTGCCGAAGCTCGGCAACGGGTACATCGTGGAGAATCCTGAGGCAGCGCAGCGGCTGGCCGCGGCGTATCCGCATGGATTCTTCCTTACGCCGGATGGCGAGTGCTTTCACAACGCAACAGTGACTGGCGGTAAGCCCGCGAGCGAGGGCCCGCTGGCGCTGAAGCGTGACTTGCGCGAAACGGAAAATCGACTCGGCAAGCTTGAAGATGATCTGGGCCGTACAGAGACCGAAGCTGCCGGGGTAACGCACACCATTGAACAGCTCACGGCCCAGCTCGAGGTGCAGAGCGAGGAACGCCGTCGCGCAGAGAGCGAAAGCGCGAATCTTGGCGCTGCGCTGAAGCAGATGGAGGCCGAAGCACAGCGCATTGAGCGAAGGCTGCAGGAGTGGACGCTGCAGGCTGCGCGCAACAAGGACACGCGCGAAGCCAAGCAGACCGCGATTGGGCAAAAGCGCGAGGAAGCCACGCGGCT
>DASZXD010000168.1:0-8966 GCA_035546015.1 Occallatibacter sp. | reverse complement strand
ATTATTCGTCTGGACTGTCTCCGAATGGCGAGCCAATTCCGATTCCCGACAAGGATCCGTCGGTGGGTGGCTCCATCAACATCGTGAACGCGTCAAACTGGCCCGCTCCCTCCTATAGCCAGAAGACGGGACTCGTTTATGTGAATTCCGTTGAGGGCAAGGCAATCTATTACCTGACTGATGACAGCGACAGGCCCTCAGGCTATGGTGGAACAGGTACTGGAATAGGGCGCCAGGTGCGAGTGCTGAAGGCAATCGATCCGCTCTCAGGTGATGTTGTGTGGAAGCACGCGTATCCGAATGTGAACGATGCACCGACCACGGTGGGGCCGAGCATCCTGACGACAGCAGGCAATTTGCTCATCTCGGGCGACGATCAGAAGAACCTGATTATCTTTAGCGCCGATGAAGGGAAGATACTCTGGCATCACGAGCTGAATGCCAATGAATCAGGCGGCATCATCACGTATCTGCTGGATGGGAAGCAGTACATCGTGTTCGGCGCAGGTGACAGCTTGTACGCGTGGGGCCTTGAGAGATGAGACCGAGCCGCACTCGCTATGGTGTCGTTGTTCTCGCCATTGGGCTGGCGGTGCTGTCTTACGTCCAGCGGGTGGCAATCTCCGGTGCGGCGGGACCGATCTCACATGATCTGCATCTCTCAAAGCAGCAGATGGGCCTGGTATTCGGCGCTTTTGGACTGGCCTATGCGCTCTTCGAGATTCCCATGGGGTTGCTGGGCGACCGGCTCGGTGTGCGGCGTACCCTGACACAGATTGTGCTGGCGTGGTCTGCGTTTACGGCACTGACCGGTGCGGCATGGAATGCCGTCTCGCTGGTGTCCATCCGCTTTCTGTTTGGCGCCGGCGAAGCCGGCTGCTTTCCGAACCTGACGCGCATGCTGAGCGCGTGGCTGCCGTCGCGAGAGCGCGTAACCGCGCAAGCGCTGATGTGGGCGTGCGCGCGATGGGGAGGCGCGGCAACACCTCCGCTGACGCTGCTGTGCATTATGTGGTTTGGTTGGCGGCGAGCCTTCGTGGGCTTCGCACTGCTGGGCGTGATGTGGTGCATCGTATTCCTCGTGTGGTTCAGGGATGATCCGGAAAACCATCGAGGCGTAAACCCGGCAGAACGAGAGATGCTCTATGCATCGCGAATCCTCACCACACACACAGAAGAACGAAGCTGGATTTCACTGTTGCTGACGAAGCAGGTTGCGGCGCTTCTGCTGCAATACTTCTTCTTTTCGTATGTCTGGTATTTCTACATTACCTGGCTGCCAACCTATCTCCGCGAAGGACGTGCGCAAACGCCCGAGCGCGCAGCTGCACTCGCAGTGTTGCCGCTTCTGTTCGGCGGGTTCGGCTCGCTGACAGCAGGCATCGCGTCTCGTCGGCTGCCGAGGCGGGCGATTGCATTCGGCGGCTTCCTTGCGACGGCTCTGCTACTGTTTGCGTGCACGCGGATCGATGCTGTGGCGCCCGCGATGGTTGTAATGGGCCTTGCCAGCTTCGCCAGCGACCTGACGATGCCGATTTCGTGGGATACCTGCGTGGAGATCGGCGGAGCTTATACCGCCACCGTTGCGGCTGCGATGAACATGCTCGGAAACCTGGGCGGGTTCGTTGCGCCTGTCGTAGGCGGAATCATCCTGCAGCGGGTTGGAGCCGCGCACGGGGGGTGGAACCTGCTGATCTATTCCATGGTCGGAGCGTCGATGGCTTCCGCGGCATGCTGGCTCTATCTTGATCCTGATTTGCCGGCGCGTGAAAGGGAGCGTCAACTGGACTCGGCATCGGTCATCCGTTCGAACCAAACGTCCTTGTGAGATAAGCTGTGAACCGAAGGCGATAGAGGAGAAGTAATCGATGGAAATCAACCTGAAGGGCCGGACCGCCGTCATTACCGGAGCCAGCCGCGGATTGGGTGAGGCGATGGCGAAAGCGCTGGCCGATGCGGGCGCGGAGGTCGCCCTGGTGGCGCGTGACCGCGCGCGTCTGGAGCAGGTGCGCAGTGAAATCGCCGCGAATGGCGCGGTGGCGGAAGTGTTTGTGGCCGACGTGACGCGCGAGGACGATGTGGCACGTGTGGCCGAGGAGATCAGGACGAGGTTTGGCAGTCCGCAAATCCTGATTAACAGCGCCGGAATCAACCTGCGGAAGAATCTGGTGGATTTCACGCTGGAAGAGTTCCGCAGCGTGCTTGATGCAAGCCTGATCTCGACCTTTCTGATGTGTAGGGCAATGGTTCCGGGAATGATGGGTACTGGATATGGCCGCATTCTCAACATGAGCTCGATCATGAGCCATGTGTCCCTTGCCGGGCGCACGGCCTATAGCTCGGCGAAGGCCGCGCTGCTCGGGCTAACGAGGGCGCTGGCGCTGGAACTGGCTACGGAGGGAATCACCGTGAACGGGATCAGCCCCGGACCTATCGCGACGGATATGAATCTGGCGCTTGTAAATACCCCTGAGCTGTACGCGCAGTTCGTGGCCAATATACCAGTGTCGCGATGGGGCAAGGTGGAGGAGATTGGCGCGCTCGCATGCTACTTATGCTCCGAAGCAGCGGGTTTCGTTACCGGAACCGATATTTTGATCGACGGCGGCTGGACGGCGCGCTGACCACACACAATCGGATTACAGAGAGGCTATTGCGGCGCACCGGCCGGCGCCGGATGCTGTGAAGGCGGCGGAACGTAGTCGACCAGAGTGTCCACGGGCTGATGAGCCGCCCATGCTATGCCGCGGAGCAGCATCTGCTGGATTTGATAATTGTCGAAGTTGGCGTATTCGTGGCCTTGCATCCACACAAAGGCGCGTGCGGGCTTTCCGCCTGCGGCCGTGTGTTCATAGGTCCAGATCTGTGGCACTACTTCGCCCTTGTGAGCGCCTGCGCTCGGCGTGCCGGGGATGACTGTCGTAGCGAGCACGTGGATTCCGGGATCGTGGGCCCAGGTCATCTTGTAAAAGGCTTCGTCGTAGATGGTGAAATTCGACATGCCTTTCATAATCGGATCGGCAGAGTCAACAACTGTGTAGGGAATCGGCGCCCCGAGAGTGTAGTTGACCTCGCCGTGCTTCTTGGCTCCTCCGAGCAGTGTGGCAAAATACGCCGGGTCCGGGCCGCAGAGCGAGTCGTGCAGACTGACCAGTCCGCCGCCGCGCTTGACGTAGCTTTCGAGGACTGACTTCTCCGTATCGCTGAGGTACCCGGCGTCGCCTTTGTAGATAACGACCACATCTGTGTGCTCAAGGTCGGCCGCGGTCGGCGCGTGCAGAGCGCCGTCGACGACTGCGCCATGCGCGGTCAGCAGCTTGCTCCAGTCAGCCAGGAACTGTGGATAGTCGTGCTGGCCGGCGAGGTGAGATTTCAGTCCTGCCCAGATATAGATGTGCATACCGCTCGGATTCTGGCCCCATGCTTGAGGGGCCCTGGAGGCTGCGGACTGCCCGGCAGCCTGAAACGTTAACAGTGCGGCGACGAAGAGAAGAACGCAAGCGGGAAGCGTGCATTCCCTGTGTACAGTGCCGCGGCGCGGTGTCCATGAGTGATTATGCTGGAGTGGTGTTCGGATTCTCAACATTTGCCATCCTTACCGGGAACTCATTTACTGCTGTTGACTGGCGGAACGGGGGAAATGCGTGGCGAGATATGACTGAATCAGCTCCAGCTCGGCGGGGCTGGCTTCGGCGCCTTTTGCGGACATGGTTTGCACAACGTCGGTCCATTCCTCGGGATCCAAGCGTTGATTGGTTATCGCGTTGAGATCGTGGCAGGTGGAGCAGGCACGAATAATGATGTCGCGGCCCTGCCCGGGAGGCAGCAGAGCGGCCTGGCGGCTGAGCATCTCTTTTGTCCTGGGGTCCTGGTTCGAATAGATTGCGGTGCGCACCGCAGGCGGTAAGCCCGATGCCGCGGGATTGGGGCTTGCCTGAACGACGTTGGGGCCGTCGCCTGTGCCGTCATCGAGCTTGAATGCGATCAGTTCGTCGCTGAGCAGCGGTGCACGAAGCAAACCTCCGCCCGTTGCCACAATTGCGACATACTGGGTTCCGTGTTCGTCTGCGTAGGTGATGGGAATCGATTCGGCGGATGCCGGCAGATGAAATGTCCAGACTTCCTGTCCCGTTTTTGTGTCGAAGGCCCGGAAACGCGCGTCGTCTGTAGCGCCGATAAAAGTCAGACCGCCTGCAGTGGCGATGGGCCCACCCAGGCCCGGACGGCCGGTGTGCTGCTTTCCGGCAGGAAAGTTATCGGTTACACCCAGGGTCGACCGCCACGCAATCTTACCGCTATTCACGTCGATGGCCACGAGTTGCCCCCAGGGCGGCGCAGTGCATGGAAGGCGTTTCTCAGGGTCCCAGAAACGCGCATAGCCTGCGAACTCACCTGAATTGCTGTAACCTCCGGCTTCGTCAGGCACAATGCGCATCGGCTGGCCCAGATTGTTGACGTTCACTACGAAGAGGCCGAGCGTGGGGTCGAACGTCCCGCCTGGGTAATTCACGCCACCGTGGGTTCCGGGCATGTTGAGTGAATAACGATTGAATGCCGGAGGCGTGTAAGGCTGATGCGCCAGCAGCATGTGATTGTCTTCTACGTAGGCTTTGCACCATGCCGTGTGTTCCGGCAGGTCGTTGTACAACTGCACGGTCATCGGGGCGAGCGGTTCCGGCCTCACGGGGAAGGGTTGCGTGGGAGAAGCGTGCTCGCCGGGAACGTCGCTGGGAGGCACAGGCCTTTCAATCACCGGGTATAGCGGCTTTCCTGTGACTCGATTCAACATGAACACGAGCCCTGTCTTGTTCACGATGACCACGGCGGGGATGGTCTCTCCATTACGATGGATATCGATGAGGGTGGGAGGCGTCTCGGTATCGTAGTCCCAGATGTCGTGGTGGACCACCTGAAAATACCACAGCAACTTTCCTGTGGCGGCGTCGGCTGCAACCACGGACGTGCCGAAAAGATTGTTGCCGGGACGGTCTGTTCCGACGCGGTCGTAGTTGGGGGCTCCGAAAGGCATGTAGACGATGCCTCGTTGCTGATCCACGGTCATGTAACCCCAGACGTTCACGCCGGAGCGCTGCTTCCAGCTATCGCCGCCCCACGTATCGTGGCCTACCTCTCCAGGGCGCGGCACGGAGTGGAACGTCCACACAAGTTTTCCTGAATGGATGTCCCACGCGCGGGTATCTCCGGCGGGACCGAGTCCTCCGCCTGTGCCGCCGTGCCCTTCGCCGGGTCCCGCGCCCGTGATGACCAAGTTCTTATAGATGACTGGCGGCGAGGGCAGGATGTAAAGCCTGTCAGTGCCGGTGCTCATGACTTCAGGAGTGCGCAGGTTCACCGCTCCGTTGTCTCCGAAAGCCGGGTTGATCTTACCGGTTGTCGCACTGATCGAATACAGCAAGCCATGATTCGTTCCGAAAAAGAGTTCCGGACCCGTGGATGCGTCCCCGGGCCAGTACGCGGCACCGCGCAGCGATGCCTGATCCGATCCGGGAATCACGAAGACCCATTTTTCTCTCCCGCTGGCCGGATCCAATGCCACCACGCGGCTGTAAGGCGTCACCACGAACATGGTGTTTCCAACGACCAGTGGCTGATCTTCCGAGGGACGCCATCCGCCATCGGGTGTGATACCTGCCGCCTGCGCGGGCTTCATGTGGTAGATCCATGCGACCTTCAGATGACCGACATTTGCCGGCGTAATTTGAGCCAGGGGGGAATAGCGGGTGGCTCCGGGATCGAGGTTAACCATAGGCCAGGATCCGGGTGCGCTATCCCGTGCAACCGACGGAATGCTCAACCAGACGAAAAGAAGAAGCACCAGTGAAGCGTCTCTGATCAGCGAATGGAAACCGGCAGGTTTTTGAGTCATATCCTCTGCGAATCTCGGCAGTGCAAATGTTGGTGACAAAAGGCTCCACCGATTCTAACGGCCAACGGGGGAAAATGCATCGAGAAGTTGAACCGCGCGCCTGCGCCTCGCCATTTATGAGCAGGAAATCTATGATTGCCTTTCACCTGGGGGTGTGCTGCGGGGTTGAGCATAAATAAATTTCAGTCTGGCCAGAACCGCTGCCCCCCGATACCGATGGGCTCCGGGCCGTTCATATCGCAAAGTCTCAAATGATTCCCGCCCTGCCGCTGCGACCTGCGCCGGAACCCGCGGTGTTCAGAGCGCAGCTTCGCTATCACTAAGACAACCGAGGAAATCCTTTACAAGAAAAATGTGCAGCAGGGGTGTTCACGTCTCCAGTTGAAGGCTTAATATTGCTGTCGACTATGAATCCTCGCATGCCGCTTCGTAATGCATTACGGGTTCTCGTCGCCGCATTCGGCGTAAACATTCCGGTCGAAGCGCTGATATTTGCCTGCGGGGATAACACTTCGCGCGAGCTGGCATATTTTGTCATCCTCCGGATGACAGAATCAAACGCCCACTATGATGGCCATTACAGTGCGCGCCTGCGATCGTTTGATTGACTGGTTTAAGAAACACCAAATTTGAATCCTGAACGCTGTCGAGATTCCGTCGAGATGATGAGCCTGTCGCGCCAACGCTGCCGCTGGTCTGAAAGCGATCCGCTTCTGCGTTCATATCACGATGCGGAGTGGGGCGTACCCGAATATGACAGCCGTGCTTTGTGGGAAAGCCTCATGCTGGAAGGCTTCCAGGCCGGATTGGCGTGGATCGTGGTTTTGCGGAAGCGCGATACGTTTCGAGCGGCATTCCGGCAGTTCGATCCCGCGAAGGTCGCCCGCTTTGGCCAACGGGAGATCGCCGGGCTTCTTGAAAATCCAGGCATCATCCGCTCCCGGGCCAAGATCGAAGCGACGATCGGTGGGGCGCGCGTCTTTCTCGATATGCAGCAGGCGGGGATCGACTTCGCAGATTGGGTCTGGGATCTCGCGGGCGGCAAGCCAATTCAAAACACCGGACCGGTTCCAGCAAGTACACCGCTCGCGGCAAGCATCTCAAAGGAACTCAAGCGCCGAGGATTCAAATTCGTGGGGCCAACCATTGTTTATGCATGGATGCAAGCCTCTGGCATGGTGAACGACCATGCGCCCGATTGCTTTCGGCGCAATGTGCAATTCAGCAAGAAAAAGAAACGGCCGTAGGAAAACCTGAATTTGATTTGGGGTCAATGCGCACTCAATATCCCGTCTCGAGGTCGAACATGGGGCTGACACCAGGAAACCGCAGGATTGCCGGTTATGCAATCATTCCTCTCTCCGTTGCTGTATTCATGATTGCCGCGACGATACCTGTGAGCCGCTTTGTTCATGCCGATCAGGCCGCCTCGCCGGTGATGCGTAGCATTACGCTCGGCGCGGCGCACGCCGGATCGCTCTATGCGGTGACGCTCGGCATCAAAGATCCTGTTCAACTCCAGAAGAGTGACTCGGTCCACGTCACAGTAAATGACGCAAAGGGCGAGATTGCATCGAAATGGCTGCATCCTGCCGATCTCGACTTCTATCTGACCGTGCGGCCGCGTGCTGCCGGCCCCGTGACTGTCAATCTCTCGTCGCCTGCCGACGCACCGATCCCGGAGATCAGCGCATCCCTCAAAGACATTCTCCAGCCAACAGCAGGCAAATCGACCGGTCTCAAGCGCGGCGTGATCGCAGCAGCTCCCAACGGTACCTGGCAGGATGCCCAGCCGTTCGAACTCGGGCAGACCATCTTTGGCAGCGACGATGAACGGCCCTATGCGCCGTCACAGAGCGAGGATGCCTATGCCGCCATGCTGAAAGGCTTTCAGTGGTTCCGCTTCACATTCCGTGAGAAGGAGCCGAAGCTGGTCTACTTTGTGCTCAACGTGACTGACCGCGATGTGCCCCTCGATGTGGACATCTTCCAGACGGGCAAAGATGCCGCGGGCCAGCTGGACGTGATTCCTTACACGACGGGAGAGTTTACCTACCAGGTAGAGGCAACACAGAACTATCCCGGGCTCTACAAGTTCCGCACCCGCATTCTGCAGCCGGGCCAGGAATACTATGTGCGTGTAGCGGCCAACCACCCTGCATATCAGTTGCACACCTATGAGTACAGCGTGCCGCCGAGCAAGGATCCTCATGAAGCGGTGCGCTCCGGCATGGACTTCCTGATCAACATGGGAGACACGTGGCTCTCGAACACCCCACGGCGCGGCGCCGTAGCGCTGCGCACAGTCATGCAACACTCCGAAACTCAGCTTTGCATAGCCTGCCATCCATCCCAATTCTCCACCCGTGGATATCTCAAGGCGGTACAAAACGGCTACGCTCCCACACAGCGCGCGTCGCTGGAGTTCATTACAGACCGCATCTACAACAACCCCCGGCCGCTTTACGGAGAACCCGGCGTCAACTGGGTGCGCATCATCTATTCAGCGCGTACTGAAGCGAGCCGTCTGCCGTTGATTGCTCACGCCTTTGAGCAGAACGTCACGCACGACCCTCCTCGAAAAGACTTCGATATCCCTTACGCGAAGTTTCTCAAGGTCCACTACAAGGGCGTAACTGTGATGCCGGGCAACGAAACCGACGGCTGTGAGCCGGACATCAGCCCCTTCGAGATCGCTCTGCAGAGCTGGCAAACTTTCAACCTCGCTTATAGCGAGACGCAAGAACAGGACTGGATCACCGAGCGCGACCATGTGGAGGCTCTGGCGGCGCCCTATGAGCCGCAGAACATGATCGACTTGAGTTGGAAGATCATGTTCTTCTCCGAGATCAATCGGGAAAAATATTCCGCGCAAATCGATGCACTGATCAACAAACTCTACGAATATGAGACTCCTGAAGGGGGATGGCCGTATCCCTTCGACAAGAGCGCCAAGTCTGCTGACTTCATCTCATACAACGCAGTGCTTGCATTGGCTGAAGCCGGAAGGCGGCCTGAGACCGACGAGCATCTCGGCCGCGCAGTCAAAGCTATGCTGGCAGCCCAGCGGCCGGAAGGA
>DASZXD010000167.1:0-22343 GCA_035546015.1 Occallatibacter sp. | reverse complement strand
CTGGCTATAAACCACCTGCCCATAAAGAGAAACGAACAGCATGGCGGCAAACAGGCCTAACCGTTTTTTCTGATCCGATCTCATCGTTGTTCCCACTTCCATCAACAGTTCACAACTAGCGCAATTTCGTGCAATTTATCGTTTTCCACGACCATGCTTTCCTCATGATTTCCTGGAAGCTCATCCCCGGCTTTCATGCAAAACGGCGGGCTCAGGAAGCATTCCCAGGCCGCTGAACGTTTCTGAAAGCATACCGTCTGCCAATCCACGCGAAATGACCGGTTCCGCGTCGCAGGCATCGATTTCAACTGCAACCGACTGCGCCAGCATCGCCACCGAAAGAATCAGACGAGAGAGATTCTTTTTGCGGGTAAGGATGCCTTCAACTCCCTTGAGAGAGCCACGGATGACTCGTACCCGGTCTCCACACTTCAGAAAGGGATGTGGCTCCACGCGAAAGCGGCCTTCGACAGCAGCACGGATCGCCTGGATCTCCGCATCCGGGATCATGGCAACTTTTTCTCCGTGGTAGAGGATCATGTGCACGCCAGGCGTGGTAACAACTTGCAGCTTGCGCTGAAGATTGCCCTTCACGAAGACGTAGCACGGGAAAAGCGGCAAGGACAGCATCTTTTTCCTGTCCTTCCAACGGCGTAGAGAATCATAGAGTGGCAAGAAAACATCGAATCCCTTGGTTGAGAGCATATCCGCCACTGTTTTCTCATGCTGATGGCGGGTATAGACTGCCCACCATGGCTGATCCCCACAGGAGGCGACTTCGTTATTTACCGACATCAGCGTCATTTGCCCTGCCTCTCCAAATCCGCTAAACCAATCCTCGTTAGAGAAAATTGGATACAGCTTCGCCCTGTGGGTCACAGACCCATTGTTTTTTTAAACTCCATTCGACGTGCAGCCTATCGCCAGTTCACATCGACGCACGGTGGCCGACCGAGCCAAGCCCATGCGGGAGCACATTTTCCCTTCTCCAAAATCATAGACTTACAGCAGGGGTGGCAATTCCCGGTTTGTGCTAGAGCCCCCGCCCCCTGGTAATGTCTACCTAATAGCCCCGGTAACTACTTTCCAAGACCCAGCTTCAGAATCTCGCGGGCCCATCCTGCTCAAACAGCTCTTAGGGTGCCGCTTTGACCCCTTTTCCGTCCCACGCCGGTAACCTCCCGCGATTACCGCTACCCCTACCCAGCTGGGTCAATGCGCTGTCAGCCTATTCAGGCCGTGGAAATCTCCTTCGGCTTCGCCGCCGCTGCAATCCGCCAATGCCCCTCAACCTATAGAGAGGTGACCGGTAGCTCCGTTTCAGCTCTTCCGTCGTTTTTCGCTTGCTTTCGCGCTTGGCCTTCAACACCTCTAAGATCCCTGTTTTGGCAATGGCCCCAAGCGCAGCACTTTCCGCTTGCGGTTCGCTCTCTGCACGGCCGTCGGCTATATTTGTGATGGCCGCCTTGCGTCGCAACTCGTCGACAATCGCCTCTTCATCCTCCAAAACGATGAACCGCGCGATACAGTTCTCCAGTTCGCATAGGTTCCCGGGCCAGTCCCACTCTTCCAGGACCCGAAGCACCGCTGGAGTCAGGTGCGGTGCCCTCTTGCCAAACTTCCTGGCGAGCTTGTCGGCAAAGAAGCTCCATAGCTGCGGAATGTCCTCCTTACGCTCGCGCAGCGCAGACAGCCGGAAACACATACCGTCCATGTGATCGAAAAGATCCGGTCGAAAGCACCCTTTGCTGACTGCCAGCGCCAGATGGACGTTCGTAGAGCAGACAATCCTGACCCGCGCCTGCCTCTCTTCGCGTCCACCAACCCGAAAATAGCGGCCATCTCGAAGAAGAAACAGAAGCTTCCGTTGCAGGCTCAAGCCAATCTCGCTTATTTCGTCGAGAAAGAGCGTGCCGCCCTCGGCCATCTCCATCAATCCGCGCTTTGCCTCGCCTACTCCCGAAACCGCGCCAGCTTCGCTACCCAGCAGCTCGGCCTCGAGCAGACGCTGCGGCAACGCGGCACAACTCAATTTGACGAATGGCCCTTGGCTGCGGCTTGACCGAATATGCAGAAAGCGGGCAACAAGATCCTTGCCCGTACCCCGCTCGCCCTGAAGAAGCACAGGCAAATCACTCTCCAGCACGCGTTCAATCTTGCCGTGCACCTCACGCATCGCTGCAGTGCGGCCAAAGATGACTGCCTCACCGGGCAGATCCCCTGGGTCTACGCGAAAGCATTGGTGCAAATCTACAGGCATACGTCCCCAAAAGAGCTTTTGTGTTTTGCCTCAATCCAAGTGCACGTAATCAGCCAAAGAGTCGGCTGCAAACAAAATCAGGGGTAAATTTATTTGCTAATAACTTTGGCTTTTATGCCGGTCTCTTTGGGGATTTCTCACCTAACCAGCAAGCTCTTTCCGACCCGGCGTCGATATTGCAAAAAAATGCACACTCCATACACTTGTCTGCACATCGTCTGGCCTTCTCGCGATTGCTATCCGCAATCTGCTCAAGCCGGCTTTTTCGCTTTCCCTTTGGCACAACTGCCGGGTGTTCTAACGCTGTCATGTTGGGCAAAGTCACTCTGACGCGGAACACCCCGCTAGCAAACGAGCCCGTTGTTACATGTAAAGTCCCATGCGGGAAACTGGACTCGCCATCTTTCCTGAGAAGAGCTACTTCATCTTTGCAGATTGGCGTTCCTTGATTTGTAAATAGAAGAAAAATTACTTTGCCGCTAAACCTAGCGCCAAGGTAAATATTCTCTATCAGGCGCCTCATTCTTATTCCTCAACGTTCTGGGAGTAAGATGATGCTGTTGAATCTTATAAAGAAGAGCACGATAGCTGATATTAAGATCGCGCGCAGCCTGACGGCGATTCCAGCGCGATGCTTCCAGCGCATCCTGTATCATCTGTATCTCTGTCCGCTCTTTTAAATCGCGCACGATCGATCTCATACCTGGCCCGGTCGATAACTTACTATCCGAGTAATGTGATCCGGACCTTCTGCGATTAGTTTCTATCTTTGTTTCTAATTCGAATGCGGCTGCATCCGTATCCCGCATGATGATCATCCTTGTAACGAAGTTGCGCAACTCGCGCAGATTACCCGGCCAGTCATACACTAGGGCTGCATCGAGTAAACGCGAAGGAAGCTTGCTTTCCATCCCTTTTCTCATTTCAGCGGGCGCACGACGGACAATCTCTTCCATGAAGTAGGGAACTTCTTCGCGCCGTTCACGTAGCGGCGGCACGTAAATCGTAAACACGCTCAGACGATAATAAAGATCCTCACGGAAGGTCTTTTCAAGTAGTGCATTGTCCATCTGAACATTAGTTGCAGCAAGTACGCGGACGTTTACCTTTGTGCACGTCTGGCCACCAAGCCGCGTGAACTGCCCGTCCTGCAGCACATGAAGGAGCTTGGCCTGGATCTGCACTCCCATTTCGCCAATCTCGTCAAGCAGAAGCGTGCCGCCGTCGGCCTGCTCAAATTTGCCCGGCTGGTCCTTGATGGCCCCGGTAAACGCTCCTTGCCGATGCCCAAAGAGCTCACTCTCAAGCAGGTCTGCAGGCAAGGCTGCACAATTGACTTTGAGAAATTTCTCCCGGCAACGCTGCGAGTTCCTGTGAATCAGTTGAGCAATTACTTCTTTTCCCGTACCGCTTTCACCCAAGATAAGCACATTGACATCAGCGTCTGCGAGTAACTTTACCTGGCGATGTATCTCAAGCATCTTAGGAGATGCTGCCAGAAAGAAATCGTTGCCGCCTAACTCCTCGAGATAAGGCAGCGCAGGCATATCTGGCGGTATATCTGAACCCGAACGAGCTATTCGGGTAAACGAGCCAGCATTCACATCATCAGCCAGGCGCGACACGGTCGCATGATGCTCTTTCTCCAGCATCAACTCAAGGCTGCGGCGGGTTACGGGAGCAGCAAGGATACGCTTCACGCCGAGCGCTGCAGCTTCTTTACAGAGCGCGTCGCCCTGCATGGCAATAAGGCAGATCCTGTCTGCCGCAGTACTTTTCAATAGCGCAGTGTAATGAGCAGTTTCCTGAGCATCCGCAGATGCGCATGAGAGCAACAGCAGGTCGGGAGCGAGTCCATTGCTCATCAGCAATTGGGCCTGCCGGCAAGAATCGCACTCGACGACGCGATGACTGGCGCTTTCGAGAACCGCTTTGATCAAGGAGCGGGTCTCTGCATTTTGAACCACGGCAACAACAAGCAGAAATGGACTCACAAAGCACCTTCAGCGAAATCTTCAAGAAGCTTTCCACCGGGCCAGAGGTTTGTGCCATCCCGTGTGGAATTTGCCGATGACGGATTTACGTTTCCTCATCCCTTCTTGATGAGAAAATGATCCATCGTACATCACTTATCAAAAACTGTGCAGTTTCAGGGAGCGCTATGCAGGCCCGCATTTGAATAAATGCATAGCCGTGCACTTCAAGGCCAATTCTTATTTACTTAGGCCAGTTGAGCTGCCCTGCACCATCCCAAAAAAGATCGTCTTGGATTCGTATGTATGAGCATCTTAGCTGCCTAAAGCAGACAGGCAGATCATAATGTCTCATCGAGCCGTTAAGTATCGAGTTACGCTCACGACCGCAGAACCAAACAAACCGCGCAGTGGCCGAAATCCACCACCGCTTATCTACTACGGTGCCCCCATCATCGTCGCAAGACTTTGCAATGTCAATGGAACTACAGTAATGCACGCGAGTAATCCAACTCGTTTTGTTCCTGTCGCTTCTGCCTACATGCGCGGTATGAAAACGCGTCCTCTGTGGCAGAAGCCAGTGCAATCAAGCTTAAACGTTTGTGGCTTGTCAGGAACTCGAGAAGTGCGCATGCTTCTTCACCGCAAAGAGATTGGCCTCATTGTGGCGGTCAAGTTATCATTCCCAGCGCGAAAAGCCGATCCAGAGGATTCCCTTTTTACGCAGTGTTACCAGAGAGCCCTCCGCCTCTATTTGCTTTAGAAAAGCCAGTAATCTAAGGTCCTGTTACCAATTTGTTTCTAAGCCCAAGAACTTGCAGACTTTGGGCCCAAATGCGGCACTAAACAGGCCATTTCTTGAAATGAAAATATTGATATAAATTTATTTTTTTCTTAATCTTACACGTAAAACATCAAGAAACACACCAAAGTAACCCGCGCTAGTAATTTCGCTGCGTATTACATGCTATACTTCGTTTTAGTCTTACAAAAACAGCTGTTCCGATTTGCAGGATCTCAGTTGCCCTGAATGTTTTGTTGAGGCGTAGGAGATGCTCCACTTGTTTTTTCCTCCATTGGGCCCAGAGCTTGCGACTTGTTTTGTATCCCACATAGAAGGGCGCTCACGATCAGGCGATCGTAGAGCGAGCAGTCGCACGAGTAAACTGCGCCCTAGCAAATGGAGTTCTGCTTCCCTGCTCGCGATCCTGCCCTTGCTGGCCATGGCTTTCTCTGGCTGCGGTGGCGCAGTGACTAATAGCCTAGCCGCCGGATCGCTGCAGGTTTCTCCAGGCGATATCAGCTTCGGATCGGTTTCGATTGGCAGCAGTGCCATTGCCAGCGTCACCCTCACAAATCTGGGGTCATCTCCGGTTGCGGTCTCCGCACTGAATGTTTCGAGCAAAGCCTTTGCTGTTGTTCAGGGCAACCTGCCCCTTACACTTGCCGCCGCGGGTGGCACGCAAACAATCAGCATCCAGTTCATTCCAACCGCTGCAGGCACAGCGACCGGACAATTGACCGTCACCAGCGACTCCGTGACAAATGGAACTGCCATTGTCCGTTTGAGCGGAACTGGCATCTCGACTGCACCGACGCCTCCGACACTCAGCAGCCTTACTTGCAGTCTTGCAGTCGCCGGACCGGGAACTGACCCGTGCACCGTTTCTCTCTCCTCGGCTGCTCCCAGCGGTGGGGTAGTCGTAAATCTGGCCAGCAGCAACCCTGACGTCTCTGTACCGGCCTCGGTCACCATCGCTGAAGGCGCAACCAATGCCAGTTTCAACGCTACAATTGCAAATGTTTCAACAGCGCAGAGGGTTACACTGACCGCAACTGCAGGCGGCGTAACCGAAAACTTCAGCGTGCAAGTTGAGGTAGCTGCCCCCACGCTGGCTGTGAGCGCAACCGCGATTGCGTTTGGAAACGTGGCCGTCAACACCCCAACGACGCAGACATTGACATTAAGCTCTACCGGCGCCGCTGCGCTCACCATCAGTTCTGCAGCCATGACTGGTACCGGTTTTTCTCTATCCGGGGCCAGCTTCCCGATCACTCTGAACCCGGGACAGTCGACCACGCTGACCGTGCAGTTCAATCCTTCCCTGGCCGGGGGCGTGACAGGACAACTAAGCCTTGCAAGTAACTCATCGAGTGGAGCCTCGACACCAATAGCGCTCAGCGGCACCGGCATACCCACGCTCACTGCCTTAACGTGCACAACCGCATCCTTCACCGGATCGGGAGCGGATAGCTGCAGTGTGGCACTCAACGCTTCTGCCGCCAGCAGCGGATATGCAGTAAACCTGTCCAGTAATAATGCAGCGGTTACCGTACCTTCATCCGTCACAGTAACCTCGGGCACAAATACCGCCACCTTCTCAGCAACCGTATCTTCTGTCACAAGCGCACAAACGGCTACGTTATCTGCTAGTGTGGGTGGCACCCCGCTCACCTTTGGGATCCAGTTGAATGCTGTGGTGCCCACTCTGAGCGTCGGAGCGTCAAGCCTGACCTTTGGTAGCGTGTCAGTTAACACGGCCACCACGCAATCAGTGACCCTGAGTTCCACCGGTACAGGTTCCGTAACAATCAGTTCCGCCACAGTCTCCGGCTCGGGCTTCTCGATCTCCGGCGCCACCTTCCCGCTGACGCTCGGCCCGAATCAAACAGCCTCTCTCACTGTGCAATTCGATCCTGTCATTGCTGGTACTGCTACCGGGCAGTTGACGCTAACAAGCAACTCATCCACCGGCAGTGCGACTACAATCTCGCTGAGTGGTACAGGCATACCAGTGCTTACCGCGCTCACATGCACCAACTCGTCCATGACGGGAGCAGGAACAGACTCCTGCACGGTAACTCTGAATGCTGCGGCAGCCAGCGGAGGATTTACTGTCGGTCTTTCCAGCAATAATGCAGCAGTCACCGTTCCATCGTCGGTCACAGTTGCATCAGGTTCTGCTGTCGGCAGCTTCACGGCTACCGTCTCGTCAGTCAGTACGACGCAAAATGTAACGCTGTCGGCAATCGCAGGCACTGTTTCCAAGACCTTTTCATTGCAATTGAACGCTGCTGTTGCCACGTTGAGCATTAATGCCACCAGCATTGCTTTCGGAGATGTGAACCTGAATACCCCGTCCACACAGACAATCACGTTGACCTCGAGTGGCGCGCTGCCGGTGACCATAAGTGCAATCACGATTACTGGAACCGGTTTTTCTGTATCCGGAGTAACAACTCCGTTGACACTGAATTCCACTCAGACCGCAACCTTGAGCGTTGTATTTAATCCCGCCACCGCGGGTACCGCAACCGGCCAGCTCACGATTACAAGCACTTCTTCAACTAATAGCGTGGCCGTCATCAACCTCAGCGGCACGGGACAGACGGCCTACCAAGTCAATCTGACCTGGGTTGCCCCGGCAAGCTCGGCCGATCCGGTGGCTGGATACCATATCTACAGGTCGCCCAGCGGCAGTTCCACATATCAGTTGATGGGCTCGGTCAGCAGTTCGCAACTAGCCTATACAGACACCAGCAACATTGTGAATGGACAGGCCTACGACTACATTGTGGAGAGCGTCGACTCCTCGGGCAACGAGAGCG
This sequence comes from Occallatibacter sp., assembly GCA_035546015.1. Lineage (GTDB taxonomy): Bacteria > Acidobacteriota > Terriglobia > Terriglobales > Acidobacteriaceae > Telmatobacter. The sequence goes on along the minus strand of DASZXD010000167.1, from coordinate 14,501 downwards.
CCCCGTCTAACACGGCAACCGTATCGGTTCCGGCGAGCTAGAGCGGTACGGCCGAGCACTCCATAATCAGCCCCGCGTTGGAAACGCTAATTTACAAACGCTTCCTGCGCGAGATCGATTACGTCGTCTGCAATTGCAAGGCTCGCCGTTGCGGCCGGGCTCGGGGCATTCAGCACATGCAGGGCATTCGCCTGCCGAACAAAATAAAAGTCCTGCATCAGTTCGCCGGATGGCGAAAGCGCTTGTGCCCGCACACCTGCCCCTCCCGGAGCCAGATCGTCGAGTTGTATATCCGGAACCAGTCGTTGCAACGATCGGCAAAACAGATGCTTGCTCAGTGAGCGATGAAACTCATCCCAGCACATGGAGGGATAACGGGCAAGGAATCTCCAGAACCCTCCAAATGTAGCTGTCTCCAGTGTGTCACGCAGAGAGATATCGGCATAGCGATAACCCTCGCGAGCAAACGCCAGCACGGCGTTTGGCCCGGCTTCGACTCCGCCGTGAATCAACCGCGTGAAATGCACGCCCAGAAAGGGAAACTTTGGATCCGGTACCGGGTAGATAAGGTTGCGGACCAGATGCTGCCGCCCTGGCTTCAGCTTGTAATATTCTCCGCGAAAGGGCACGATCTTGGTCTGGTCGCGGTTACCGGCCAACCGGCTGACTCGGTCGCAGTGCAAGCCGGCACAATTGATCACAAAGTCGGCCTCAAAGTCTCCGTTCGTTGATTCAACTCGCCAGCCGTTTCGATCCTCGAGCTTGATGACTTTCGAGGAAAATCGGACATCGCCGCCTCGCGCACGAATCTCTGCAACCATCGCCTCAGTAACCGCCGGATAGTCCACAATTCCTTCTTCAGGCACACGGATTGCAGCCACGCCTGCAGCATGCGGTTCAATCTCGCGGATCTGCTCCGGCCCGAGTAGTTCAAGCCCCTGCAGACCATTGGCGGTACCGCGCGAAAACAGATCGTTGAGACGTGGAATCTCCTCCTGCTCGGTCGCTACCACAATCTTTCCGCACTGATCGTATGGAATGTTGTGCTGGCTGCAAAACTCGACCATCTTGCGAATGCCTTGAACCGCCAACCGCGCCTTCGTCGATCCCGGCTTGTAGTAAAGCCCGCAATGCAATACACCGCTGTTATGCCCGCTCTGGTGCTGGCCTGGACCGCTTTCTTTTTCAAGAAGCAGCAACTGAATCGCAGGAAATCTTTCGACGAGGCGTAGTGCTGTTGCCAGCCCGACAATTCCTCCCCCAATAATTGCGACTTTCATAATCACTCTTCCGTTCTACCGTTCAGGCAACGATAAGTAACTGTGTATTCTAAAGCTTTTGCCTGACATGCCTTGTGAGCGCTTCAATGTAGATAAATGAAACTCAGAGGACCGTAACTGCTCAATAATCAATCCGAAAAATAGGCTTTGCATCCTGCCGGTCAAATCCCCTGGCGTAGTGCGGCATCGTTCATGATCGCGCCTTCCTCGACAGATCCAAAATAATGCTGTTCCACCATCATGCAAAAGATATGTTCAAGCGCCAGATGCGCCTGCTGGATATACATAGTCACTTTAGAGGGAACAACGATTGGGTAATCGCAGAGCGACAGCATTTTGCCGCCTGCACCACCAGCAAAGCCAACGGTTGTGATATCCATAGTTCTGCACAATTCAAGGGCTAGTAGTATATTCGGAGAATTGCCCGAAGTGGAGATGCCCATGAAAACATCGCCAGCCTGCCCCAATCCTTCGATCTGACGTGCAAAAACCCTTTCGTACCCATAGTCATTGCCAATCGCAGTAAGAATCGAGCTGTCCGTTGTCAATGCAACTGCCCGCATCGCAGGACGGTTTTCTACCAGGCAGCTCACGAACTCCGCGGCGAGGTGTTGTGCATCGGCTGCGCTGCCGCCGTTGCCCGCAATCATAAGTTTTCGACCAGCCTTTAGAGCCTCTGCCGTCTTCGATGCAGCATCCGCCAGCACAAAGTGCAGCGTAGAGTCCTGCGCAACTGCCTGCATTACAGCGCAGCCCTCGTCCAGCTTTTCACGCACGAGGCCGGTCATTGCGGTCCTTATTGCCTGCTGCATATCGGCATGGCTCCCCGACTTGAACAACACCGCAGCCACATTGCTTTGTACACTGCATACCAGGTGTTGTGGCCTGCTCCTATATTTCTGAGAGCATAATTATAAATCCACGTGCGGAAATGTCTGTGACTGAGCAGCTGGCATTCAAGATGAGGTGTCCGCAAGCTAGCCTGATCCGGCAGGTTTTCCATGCCCTAAGACCGTTCAGCCGCAGTCGAAAGCACAGAAACGATAGCTCGAACGGAGCTGCGAGGATAACTGAATTGCCCCAACCAAGCACCTCACGGGACACGGATTGGCGAGTTCTTTCGCAGCGCGGCTCTGAGTGCTGCTTTGCGCAGTGGAATCTCATGGAGCAGAAGCTCGGTAGCCTGCACCAGCGGATTGCCATGGAACCACCGCTGCATAATATTGTCCCGGAGTATGTTCGTAACAGCCAGCAGCGACATGCCTAGATGATGCGCCATCCATTCCCGAACCGGGACGGGTGCGCGCAGCGACTGTGTGTAGTCGGCTGCCTCGTAATAACCGAACTTGCCCACCCACTTGGCAGATTCCATCCGGCGCAGGTTGCGCAGCGCTGCATGAGGATCATTGCTGAGTGCTAGGAAAGAGGAATAAGGCGATATCACTGGACCGGGTGCAGCCTCAAATGAAAGCGCTATGTCCGGGATTCCAAAGGCCTGATACTGATAGTGGCCAGCTCCATCCACGCGCGCCATCCCCGACTCCGATATACCCCAGGGAATGCCAAGAGAACGGGTAAACTCTCGCTGGACATGTACTACTGAATCCTGCGTACGCGCGATCAGTGTCTCCGGATAAGTCCGCATCCACAAAGCAGGCATCAGGTATTCAAACATGGTGCCGGTCCACGAATGCAATAGGAACCGCCCGAAAGCTCTTGTGTGGCCGCGCTCTAACCTGAACCAGCTCTGCTGCGTCAGGTGGTCGCGGGCAATAGCCAAAAACGTTGCCATGCGCGCCTCAGAAGCAAGCATGTCATAACAAGATTCGTGGAGTTGCTGCTGCCGCAGGTCAAATCCAATCGAAAGAATTCGCCGCACTGGATCGACAAGAAAAGTGAAATCGGTTTCCTCGGCATTGCGTTCTGCATCCTGAGCAATGCTGGTCAATCTGCCAGCCAATGAACGCAAACGATCAACTGCTGCGGCCAGCAACGAACGGAACTCCTCCACCAACTCTGCTGGAGCTGATGCACCAGTTGCCGTGCTGCCGTCCATGCCGTGCACATGCAAAACGAGTGCCTGAGCAAAATCACGTGCGGTTTCGACGGAGAGCCGGCACGTCATCTCATACAATGCTGGCTTGGCAAGTGGAGCGAGCGCAGCGAACTCTGGCAGTGCCCATGGTAGATAGCCGCGCACCAATGCGCGAATAGCCTTGACGCGTTGAAGCGTCTCGGCGTGCCAGCAGAAGTCCTGCGTTCCATCAGGTATAGGGGCCATCGCGCTCGACAACGCCTCTTCAACCGCCGGGAGCCATTCGAGCCATGCATCGAGCGAAGCCGCTGAAGGCGGAATGCGCATCCGCACGCGAGATGCCGGAGCTTTGCTCTCAGCCTGCATCATTTGCCAATGCACGTGCAGGCCGGTGAAGAGGCTGGAAGAAAGCAGAGGTTTTTGCAGCAGATCTTTCGCTCCGGCATGAAGCGTATAAAGCGATGCAACAAAGTTGCCGCTATCTACCGACGAAATGAATGGCGAAGCATCCAGCGGTTCCAGCGTCTCAGTGTTGTACCAGTTGTAAAGATGCCCACGGTATTTTTCTAGGTTTGCGATCGTTTCAAGGCTCTCGAATGTGGTTGCGGCAAACTCCGGCACAGTAATGAAGCCGAGTTCGCACGCTGCCTGTCTTGCATTCAGCAAGAGACCAATGTTGGTCGGCGACACACGAGCGGCCTCATGGAAGCCATCTTCCTCCACGTTGTCTGGAATCAGGTAGTGGTGCCGCTCTGATGCAAATCGATCGAAGTAATGCCAGATGCGCAATGCATGTCCGAGCAGAAACCTCTCATCACTTGAGTTGAGCGACTTCGGTTCGAAAGGTGGTCGGTTGAGCCATGCAGTCACCAGGCTGGCAGTTGCCCATAACAAGAGAATCGGCGCTGCGCAGTATATAGACTTCTTTTGTGGAGCACAGTACCAAACGACGGCACCCAGGCACACTGCAATCAGAGGCATGATTGCCAGGTAACGATCAACCGCTGTGCGGCTGCCTGTCCGCTGCTCGGCCTGCGCCGCCGTCTCCCATTCCAGCAGACGCTCGCCGGTAATGAAACGCCGCACAAGCGACCTCACGATTGCGTCCAGCGCAAGCAATGTCTGATGCACAAGAAAGACCAGGCGCAGCAAGGTCAGCAACGCAGTACGGCCCAGCCCTATGAAGGCTTCCGCTATCCTGTCTCTGTTGCCGCTCGCTACCGCTCTTCCCAGGTTGAAGCAGAACTGAACCAGTGCCGGCATAATGAGCAGTACGAGTGGAACAATGGTCCAGTAAAGCGGGCCACCGGGTATCCATATCCAGCCCGCAACGAACAGAATGAACAGAAATGGATCAATAAGCGAGCGCCGCAGATTGTCCAGAATCTTCCACCGCGAAACCACAGAAATTGGATTTGGCCCCAACTTGTTTGCTTCGTCAGGAACGCGTGAAAACATCCATTGTGCAATCTGCCAATCACCGCGAACCCAGCGATGCATACGGCGGCTGTAGGCGCTGTAGTGCGAAGGGTAATCGTCAATAATCTCGATATCGGTGGCTAGGCCCGCGCGTGCATACGCGCCCTCGATCAGGTCGTGGCTCAGCAAAGCGTTGCGCGGAAATCTCCTGTCAAGCACGGCATGCAGTGTAGATACTTCATAAATACCCTTGCCCGTAAAGATGCCTTCATCGAATAGATCCTGATAAGGATCCGAGATCGCACGCGTATAAATATCGAATCCGCTCTGTCCAGAGAAGATGGCGGCGAGCCGCGAACGCGATGCGGATCGCACCGTGATGCCAACGCGCGGCTGCAGAATGCCGTAGCCAGCCACAACGATGCGCGATCTTGAATCAATCACTGCCTGATTCAAAGGATGCGCGAGTGCGCCAATGAGTCTTGCAGCAGTATCACGCGGTAGTTCAGTATCCGCATCGAGTGTAATGATGTAGCGGATTTGTCTGAGCGCATCCGTCCTGCCAGCCTTAACCGGAAACGCATCGTACTCTCCCATCAATAGCTTATTGAGTTCCAAAAGCTTTCCACGCTTGCGCTCCCAGCCCATCCACACACCTTGACGTGCGTTAAAGATGCGATGGCGATGCAGCAAAAGGAAGCCTCCACGCTGAGCCCGGCCGTATTTCTTGTTCAGCTCATCTATGAGCCGTACCGTCAGGTCGACAAGCGGATGAGAATCGTTTTCCCGTGGCGTGCTGACTGAATCTGCCAGATCGGTGAGCAACGCGAAGTGGAGATTGGGATCTCGATTGGCAAGGTAGCGAACTTCGAGATCGTTAACCAATCTCCGTACTTGTTCTTCGCTCAAGAGCAGGGTTGGAATGGCGACTAAGGTTGCAAATTCAAAGGGGATTGCCTGGCTGAAATCGAGTTTTGGCAGTATCTGTGGTTCAAAAAAGGATGTAATCAAATTGTTGACCGCATCAACTGAGCCTTGCGTGGCTGGGAGCAGCAACAGGATCACCGCAACTGCAAACTTGACAAAATTTGGCATTTGCGGAAGAACAGGAAAAAGTGCTGCGGCAAGAATGAGAAGCGTTATGAGCTGGATAGCTGTAATAAAAAAGTCCTCGCCGTGTTCACGAACAAAACGGCGTGCACGATACAAAACAGGCGGGTGAAAGCCTACCCGTTCCAGCAACTGCGTCTGCCCTTCCTCGATAAGGAAGTACCCCACATGCATACGGCGGAGGCTGACGCGAGGATCGGATGTCGGTCGCGCAATATTAGCGCGGGCGAGATCGAGCGCTGCTTGTGCTACCGCGTACTCGCCGCAATCAGAGTGGCGTGCTATGTAGGCAACACGCTTGCGGTAGAGTTCCCGGCTTTCGAAGTCCATCTGCGTATATGCTTGTGCCGGATCTTGCCTCAGTAGAGCATCAAACTGGATGAGCGGCTCAATAAACGAGGCCATGTCGATGTTGGAAATTGCACGCAAACTCCTCATCCAGATCGACAACTTGAAGAGTGAATCATCTGCCTGAGAACGCAGTGCGTGCGTCTTCTCTAGAATCGACTCAAGTAAAACGAATTGCAGAAAGGCTGCCAGGTTCCACAACTCGTCGACGTTCAACGGTTCATACTGCTGGCAGGCGCAGATAAAACTGCGGAAAGTACCCTCCGAAAACTCCCCTCCTGCGGCATCGAGATAGATTGCAGCTGCAGCTGCCGCGCGCGGCTCTTCCGGTCTGTCTGCTGAGACAATCCGTGGAAGTTTTTCAATCAGCTTAGGACAATCCATTGCTGCATAAAGAGCCGACCGCAAGAGGCGCACGTTCGATTGGATCTCACGCAAGGCATGCTGTCGCAAAATGTCCTGTGCGTCCTCTAAGTCAAATTTATTTCCTGCTCGCCTGATCTCTCTTTCAAAACCTCTGAGCGCAATACGCGCCGCGCGCACGCGCTCAGAAAACATGCATGGCCCAGCAGGCCGCAGCACCACCTCCCAGGTGTGCGTTTGCCGAGCAGCGCTGGCAATTCGTTCACGCACTTCTCCATCGAAGTGCCGCTCCGTGTCCGTAAAATGTGCAGTATCGTTCATTGAACCTCATCTATAATTTGCGGCCTGCATCTCAAACATGGCTGCATAGCGGCCGCCAAGCGCCATCAATTGGTTATGACTACCTTCCTCTACGAGATGGCCGCCTTCAAGAACGACAATGCGATCTGCCATGCGAACAGTAGAGAAGCGGTGCGAAATCAAAAGCGCCATCTTATCTGTCGTGAGTTCTGCAAAGCGCTCGAAGACTTCAAACTCGCTGCGTGCATCAAGCGATGCCGTAGGTTCATCGAGTATGAGCAACTGCGCGTCACGCAGGTAGGCGCGAGCCAGCGCAAGCTTTTGCCACTCGCCTCCAGACAGGTCCACGCCGCCCTCAAAGCGGCGACCGAGCATCTGGTCGTAGCCACCCTGCAGCCGCGCAATGACGCTGCTGGCGAGACTCTTATCGGCCGCATACTCGATTTCCTCCGGCGCATGATCGGCTTCAATGCGTCCCACGGCGATGTTCTCGCGCGCAGTCATCTCATAACGCATGAAATCCTGAAAGATCACCCCAATCTCTGCGTGCAGACTGTCGAGATCGTATTCACGAAGATCAATTCCATCGAGCAGAATCTGCCCGTCTGTGGGGTCGTAGAGGCGGGTGATCAGCTTGACGATTGTTGTCTTGCCCTGCCCGTTTTCGCCAATCAGCGCCACGCGTTCGCCAGGTGAAAGGATGAAATTGAAGTTGCTCAAAACCTGCCGGCTCGTGCCCGGATAGGCGAAAGACACATTTCGAAATTCGAATCCTCGGAGGACAGGACTCGGTGCGCGCAGCCCATTCGCCTTCGACTGTACATGCGGCTTCATTTCAAAAAATGCCAGCAGATCGGTTAGGAACAGCGCCTGGTCGGCAACTCCTGAGGCAGTAGAAAAGAGCTGTTGAATATTGCTCATGGCCTGCATGATGGCCGTGGTAATGAGCGTCAGATCGCCAATTGTGTACCGGCCCTCGATAGTGCGGTAAATGCTCAGGCCATAAGCGGCGTAGTACCCTAGTTGGCCAACTATCGCGAGTACACCACCCCAGAACAGTCGGCGGCGATTCAGGCTCACATTTTCTTCGTAGATCTTCTGCGAGAGCACACTGAAACGCTCAGTCAGATAGCTGCTGAGGTTGAACAATTTAAGTTCTTTCGCAGCTTCCTTGCTGCCGCCTACCTGGCGCAGATAGTCCATCTGTCTCCGCAACGGAGTCTGACGGAAGTTTTTCGCGTAGGTAAGAAATGCGAAGTGGCTCTCACCAAGAAATGCTGGAATAACTCCAGCGACGAGCAGCAAAAGCAACAGCGGCGAATAGCGGATCAGCACCGCAGAGAATGCAAATGCCGTGACTGCTTGCTGGATGAGGCGCCCCATCTGCTGGATCATGGCTAGCCGGTCGGTGGCCTGCACCCTCGCGCGTTCCAAGCGATCATAGAAAACCGGATCTTCGTAAACCGTAACGTCGAGCGCAGCTGCTTTGCGCATCACCTCTACGCTCACGTGATGCGTGTAGCGGTCCGCAAGCAGGCTGTCAAAGTAATCTACGGCCCTCGTCAAGATGCCGATAAACACAGCCAGGACCATCTCGCTGCCCACGAGCCACCAGAAGTGCTGCGGCAGAGGCTGATGCTGGCGGATGCGGTTAATACCGTCGATAATGAAGCGTCCGATGATGCCAACGCCTACGGGAAGGAATGCCACCAGAATGCGAATGGCGATATTCCAGAACACAACAGCCGGTCCAGATTCCCAAACAAAGCGTAGTACTGGAGGCACATTTCTGAGTGCGCGAATGCGGTCGCTCCATGCGCTTCCAGAGCTCTGCTGTGGCTCGATTGGCCGCGGCCCGGCAGCACCTGCGACTTTTGTTCTATGCGTCGTAGAGGACATCGCTCACTTCATGCGCCATGATGCAAAGCTGAGATCCGACAACTCCGCGGAATAATCCACGCTCTCCAGCTAAAGTTCTATGACGTTTTAGATAGTGTGTCCCAAGGAGAGTACTTCAGGGCTGCTCAACGCCAATGGCTGCAACAACCGGATAGATTTATCTTGGCCAGCATCCTTAGCAGGAATGCCGCATGACGCTCTCCACCCTCGGCGCCTCTAGTGCTACGTTCTTCCGATGCAAACCATCTTTGGGGTGTTGTATGCTCTCTGCGTGCTTACGCGCAATCTTTAGTAACATTGATAGCCACAGCCATTGTATTCCTCGAGATATCAGGATCCAGCTATCGACGGACGTTCGATAGGAGATACAGGATGACCGACAGCACCACACTAATCAGAATGCATGTACCGAGTGGAAAATAGAACGAAACATTTTTACCCCGGTATGCAAAGTCACCGGGTAAACGCCCCAGCGGAAGACCTATACGTGCAGCAATCAGAATAGCCGCGCCAATAACCGCCAGCAGCAGACCGAGCCATACAAGCATTTTGCCGAGCTCGTGCATTGCAACTATTTCACCCACAACTGCCGTTCAAAGTCGAGTTCTATTTCGATCCAATGATCCGGATGCGTGCAGTAAATGCTCTTCCCTGCGGCTCGCTGAACATTCCATATTCGGGCGAATCCACTACATTGTTCACAACACCCGGATTCATGCTATCCGTACCATTCTCCATCACGCCGCGCAATCCATAATACGTACCACGGAAATGGAACTTCCACTCAAGCCCTGGACTAAAGCTGAAGAAGTCGGGAAAGCGCCTTGAGCCTGCGTCGCCGACCACCTGCTGCGCAGCATCCACCGAAGTGTATGGGAAACCGGTGTGCCGGTCGAGTGTATAAACAAAATCCCACCGTTTCTTTAAAATCGGCAGTGGGATCGGCAGCCACCCCCAGGTGATGACGCGGTTGGGCGTGTCCCAAGGCAACGGGCCACGCTGTTGCGGTCCCAGCGGCGACGGTGTCGGCAGATACTGAAGTGCTGCATTGGTCCGTGCTGAGGAGTGCGTGTACGCAGCAAACACCGTATAGCCATTCGCAAACAACCGGCGCGCATCCACCTCGAATGAGTTGTAGCGATCCTCTCGGGCGTTCGTCAGCGCATAATCACCCGACAGCGTACCAAGCCCGTTTTCATTTACAAAGGCGAACAGATCGGTTGTTCGCTTTTGAAGAAAATTTATCCCAGCAAAGATTGACCACGGCAGTTTATGCTCTACACCAACGCTCCAATTCACGGCATGGGCTTGGTGCAAAGACGCATCGTTCGCAGCAAAGTTCGTTTGCTGCACTGATCCTTCCGGTGTTACTCCATCTGCTCCGAAATAAGTGTCATAGCGAACACCTGCCCTGGCCTGCGCCAGATAATTGAGCTGCGTATGTTCGTAATACAGCCCAATACCGGCAGCGATCTTCGTCGAATCGCGATCGCCTGGCGTATAAACAGCTGCGATGCGCGGGGACACAAGCGGTCTGCGGATGATCTCATCCCAATCGAAGCGCAAGCCAGGTTCGACAAGCAGGCCGCTCCGCATCTGCCACCGGTCCTCAGCGTAGACACCCAGTTCAACATTATGGATTGTGAAGGGAGTAGCCTGCGCGAAGATGCTCTGTCGCTCGAGCGATCCATCTTCGCGCAGATAGCTCACCGAGGCGCGCGATTGATCCTGATTGTAGCGAACACGATCGAGATCAAGACCGAGCTTGATATCGTGCCTTCCGGCCCAGCGATGCGCCGGTAGATACAGCGTCGCAGTTCCTTCCACACGCTGAGAGCGCCCTGTCAGACTCTCAAAGTAGCTGCCTTTTGATAGCTCCGGAGTAATCTCGTATGGCGTGTCGCCACGCGGCTCGTGTCCATCGCGAAACCGCATCACCGCCGCGCCGACATCAAGCAGCGTACTGCCATGCAGGGTCCACTGATCACGCACATACGGCAACCATGCTGCAATGTTGCGATTCGTCGTGCTTTGCTGCGGCGTGAGCGCGGAGATCCCTTCATAGGGCGAGTGATAATTGTTGAACAGCAGGCCAGTCATGACGATATTGCCTGGCGTCACGTTCGCCTGAATCTTGAAAAGATTGCTTCCACGTATGAGTGGATCGGTGTCAGCATTCGCTGGCAACTCCGCAATATATATCTTGTCGTACTCGGTTTCGACACCATCGTAGAACCAGGTACGATCGCGTCTGAGCGGCCCGGAAAACGTAAAGCGCGGCACAAAGTTGTCAAACCGTATCCCATTCACATCGCGAAAGGATGGAATGAAATTGGTCGCATTGAAGCGGAACTTGTTATCGCCCATTCCAGTATAAAGAGCGATTACGCCTCCAGTAGTTCTTCCAAACTCCACAGGATAGCGCGTTGTTTCCGCGTCGATTGATCGCACTGCGTCGGTGCTTACGCGCATATCGAGCGTTCCATCTTCAGGCGAGCGGATATCGAAGCCGTCAAGCGTGTCCAGCGTTGCCCAGGTCTCAGATCCGGCTACGTGCACCTGCACATTTGCATCACGAACGATGCCAGGATTGAACGGTAGCAGGTAGCGTATGTCGCGCGAGGTCTGATATGGAATGTTGACGATCTCTGGCGTGTTCATGATGCTCTCGCCAGCAGTTTGCTCCATGTCAATGCCCGGTGTAGATGCAGCCACATTCACCTGTTCGCGCACAATCTGTTCATGGGTCAGCACTACCTGCACGCTTTTCGCTTGAGCATCGACCAAGTTCATCTGTGTCTGGTAAAAGCCGGCCTTTGCAGCACTCAATTCATAGGGAGCATCCTGCCGAAGCGTGTAGCTGCAGCGGCCTGCGTAATCAGTCCACAACTGCTCGGGAGCCTGCCCTGGCTCCTGGATCGTGATCTGTGCGCCGGTGACCGCCGTGCCATTCTCGTCGACGACTGACAGGATGACGGCACCCCATGCAGCCTGCCGTTGCCCATTTGCCAGCACAACGCAAAAGAGAAAAAGCAGGCCAGCTATGGCCCGCTTCGTGCATGACGAAAGCCGCATGAAGGCAAATTGGAATGATGATGCAAGCATTCCACCTCGGCGTAAGTATAGCGCCAGATTAGCGGTCGGCGTGCTTGACGAGGCGCATCTGCCATCCCGTCGGGTTTTCCGGAATAATCATCACGGTTCCGGGCGGCGAAGCCTCAAATGCTCTTGCAAACTCCACAAACTGCAGATCCGGTAGTGCCGGGTGCTTCCAGTTAATGGCCGCACTGAAGCTCATTACAAACAGCAAAACCACCGAGACGATCCTGAGAAACACCTTGCCGCTCCGCGCACACCATAGCACACACCAGGCAAAGGCCAACGAAGGCATCACCCAGTAACGAATGTCGCTCGCCTGCGCGAACATCTGCCAGACCGTAGTTCCGGGCGTTGGATACGCGGTAGGCCGCACGAGCGAGACGAACAAAAGCATGCTCGCGAACACCATGAATAGCTTCAGTTCCATCTCGGCCTTGAAAAAGACCACGATCATGATCGCCAGTCCCGCCGCTGTTGCGAAGGCCAGAAACAGTAAAGCGCCGGATCCCGGCATGATTGCAAGCCGGGTGCGCCCCAGCAACGCGCCCAGAATCACATTCCCTCCGAAGATGCGCGTAAACATCTCTAGGTTCGCGCCCAGCGGAAACTGAGTGGGCCGCCCAGTGGGATCGCGCACAACAAGCGCGTACATCTGCACTAATGCGCAACCTGCAAAGACACCGAATGGAGTCCACCGCCAGCGCTCTTTGCGCCTCCACGCGATAAACGCTGTAATCGGCAGAAACAGAATGCAGGCTGGCCCCGAAAGCCCGGAGAGCACAAACTGAACGCAATCGCCGGCGCGTTCCATCCAGTTCCGCGGCGCTGCCGACACAATCACCAGGATGGAACACAATGCGAGCGGCCACTGTGCCCAGCTTATGCCGTAGCTCAACTCGGAGCAGTCCGGCAGCGCCAGATATGCCACTGCCAGTAGCGCTCGAAAAGGAAAGCTACCCCAGCCGGAGGAACGCGAATTCAGCAGCAGATTGACCGGTAGCGCTTGAATTGCAATGGAAATCGCATTGGTCACCAGTGGTGCCCAGGCCAGTGGCACAAGCAACGCCAGAGAGCACGCCAGCCTGGGTACGGTCATGAAGATGCCGGTCCACGGCAGCATTAGAGCGTGCAGCCAGCCGCGATTATAAGCATCGGAAAACCAGACAAACCCATCTTCCGCGCAGAACTGCGCGTGAAAGATCGCGTCGGGCCGGCGCACTACGAATACTAGATAGGAAAGGGAAAAGACGACGCAGTGCTGCCAGAGCCGGAGCTGAAAGGCGCGGTTTTCCTGTGTTTCCATCTCACGCCTCAGAGCGCGTCAGCCCTGCGCAATCTGCGAATAGTAATTTTCTGTCACTTTACGGCCGGTGGCACCAAAGCGGGGAGCACGGCGGATACCGAGCTTATGCAGGACGAAGGAAGCGGTGGTTGCAAGCACGCCCAGCCCGTACTTCACGCTGCGGCGGAAGTTGATCGAAGAGGCTTCGGGAAAGTACTTCGTCGGGCAGGAGATTTCGCCGATCTGGAAGCCAAACATTACCGCCTGGGCAATCATCTGGTTGTCGAAGACAAAATCATCAGAGTTTTCAAGCAGCGGCAGCGTCTGCAACAGCTCTCGTGAAAATGCGCGGAACCCTGTGTGATACTCAGAGAGTTTCACACCGAGAAAGAGATTCTGGAACGCCGTCAGCATACGGTTGAAAACATATTTGTAAAGAGGCATACCGCCTTTCAGCGCACCGCGGCCAAGGATGCGCGAGGCCAGCACCATGTCGTAAACGCCGCTGGCGATCATCCCGGCCATAGCCGGAACGAGGAGCGGCGTGTACTGGTAGTCAGGATGCACCATCACCACGATGTCGGCGCCTGCTGCCAGCGCCTCGCGGTAGCAGGTCTGCTGGTTGCGGCCATAGCCGTAGTTGGCATCATGCACGAAAGTCTGCACGCCGAGTTGTTGCGAAAGCACAGCGGTCTGGTCCCTGCTCGAGTCATCAACAAGGATCTTGATGTCCACGATGTCGGACAATTCGCTTACTGTCTTTTCCAGCGTCTTCTCGGCGTTATACGCCGGCATTACAACCGCAATGCGCTTCCCGTTGATCATAGCTAGAACTCCTGAATCACCCAGATCTCACAGCCTCAGCACGGGTTATCGGCTCAATGGCAGGTTCAGTGGACTTCTGCCTGCGCCTGGCCCGGCATCGGATAGGGTGACAGTCTTGCCGGAATCGTATCCGGCTCTACCAGCCAGACCTTGCGGTTGGCATAGTAGCGGATCAATTCCAGATTATCCTCCGGACTCATCTCTCTTGCCCATACGACTTTGGAATTATCGATATCCGGGGCATTGTAGACCCACTCGTTCAAAGTATTATGCTTCGGGCCATACCGGACAATCGCCAGTTGCCCTCCCGGCATGCTCTCCAAACGCGACTCGATGGCCGCCCGCTCTTCGCCGTAATGCTCGGGGCCGAACCACGTGCAGTTCCAGTTGTTTACAGGCAGCTCCGGCAGAGCGAGATGAAGCGGTCTGGCGAAGACTCTGATGCCGGCCATGAGCACGCAGACCAAGATAGTCATACGGGCCAGTTGAAGCCCGACGGGCCTGCCTTCCGGCTTCCATACCCGCAGGTGGCGCATCGCCT